>JAQUAF010000071.1 GCA_028687435.1 Verrucomicrobiia bacterium
GGAGGCACCCTCCCCGCATAGGGGAGCGTTTTGCCTCTCAATCAAGTCTGGCGCGATGGCTGGACCCACCGTCGTGCCGGATTTTGGCCGGACGAACCCGAAAAATCCCTAATTCGGAACCGCTGCCCTGAACTTCGGATGGAACGCGTACCGGATGGGACAGGCCGAGAACTTGGCTATGAAACCAACACCCCTTTGGCCGATCTTGGAAAAAGCTTTTACAAACTGAAGTGCCGCCCTTTCCGGGTCGATCGAGACGAAACCTTCCGCCGACTTGCAATCGCCGCCGAGTCTTTTGGCGACCTCTTGCCGGCCAAAATCGTTACGCAGAACACCTATACCGCCGGTCTGGGACTGGCCGCCAACGCGGTTCGCCTGATCGGGATGGACAATTTCTACCTGGCGATGGTTGATCAACCTGAGGAAGTCCACCGTTTTTTTGATTTTGTGAGCACCGAGGCGGCTGATTTCCTCGATTGGCTGGAAGCGGAGCGGCTCGTCACACCCAATCACGGTGAATTCTGTGCAGGCTCTGGAAGCTGCGGTTTTACGGACGAGCTTCCCGTCCGCAGCATCCGAGAAGGCGAACCGGTGGGGGTCAAAGACTGCTGGGGGTGGCAGGAAGCGCAGGAGTCGGTCGGTATTTCGGCCGAGATGTATGCCGAGTTTATTCATCCTTACCAGCGCCGAACGAGCGATCGCTATGGTTTGATCTATTATGGCTGTTGCGAACCGGTCCATCAGCAGTGGCCGATTCTCCAACAATTCAAGAATCTGCGCAAAATCAGCGTATCGCCCTGGTGCAACCAGGAAGTCATAGCCGCCGCGGTCGAGAAAAACGTCGTGCTTTCCCGTAAACCGCACCCGCTGAAGCTTTGCGGCGAGAAGTTTGACGCGAAGGAATTCAAAACTCACGTCCAAGAAACGCTCGAAATTGCACAAAACAACTATGTCGAATTGATTTTTCGCGACACCTGCACGCTTTGCGGCACGATGAAAGACCGGGTGGCGGAGGTCTGCGGGATTGTTCGTCGTTTGATAGGCCGAGACTGATACGGACAACCGGCGAAAGGGGTCTCACCGATTTACCCACTGATTTCGGAGATGAGCCAAAAATACAAATGGTTCTGGTAATGGTCAATTCTGCAGAAGTCAGTGACCAGCAATTATTGAAGCATCAATATCGGAGCCGGGAGGCGTTGCGATGTGAAATTCTGAGGGGTCATCTTGGGCAAACATGCCGGGGACTGGCGATGGATCTGGCGCATTCAGCGTTGTATCAGTGGTTTTGTCATCTTGGGAGAGTTGATCAAGCCCGGATACCCGGAAAAAGCAGTCTTAACGAATATTCGCGGTGGTTGAGCGCGGGACAAATGAGACAGGTGATCAATCGGCTGGCGCAGGCCAGCGCTGATCCGGAGATTGCGATCCGGAAGTTAGGATTGATCGAGGAAATGGATCTGCAGGAAGTGTGGGTGGGTACCATATGTGTAAAGAGCAACATTCATTTTCCTGTGGAGGTGAAGTGGAGCGTGAATCCCGGTATGCAGGATGCGCGGCATTTGCTGGCATTTTTGGAGGAGCATCCCAAGTCGGCGGCCAATGCAATTGCATGAAAAAGCAACCGCGTTGCCATGGTTTTGCCTGTGAGGGCGGGAGAAATGGCAGTGTTTTCAAGGCCGCATTGGCCGGCGGCCTCCTTGACGCTGGCGCCGCCCCCTTTTTAACCCAAATTCAAGAATCCGGTCGTTTATTTCCCTGGCCTTCATGGTGGCAACCCCGGCTTTTTTGGCAAAATCCGGCCAACTCCCGACTGCATCGCAAACCTCATCAATAATTATTCCGGCTTTTTCCACCTCGAATTTCCCGGCGTCCGCCAGGAGATCATCGCAACCCGGCTTTCTCGAACCATTAACCGACATGGCGTGAACACCGTTGCGTCCCTGTCCCAAGCTATAGGTTAAATCGTAAGCGGGAGTCAGGGACCATTGCCCTTGCTCATTCATCATAAAAGCAAAGTTTTTGGAGTGATCATCGCAATTGCATGAGGCCACATTGAAGACGATTCTCCGAAAGGCTTCCGCCGTTTGTTTGACATCCTGGGTCAGGCGCCATGTGGCGCCCAAATAATCCGCGGCATCCACCGTTTGGTTGAAATCGAGGTGCAACAAGGATGCCAGGGACTGAACATGGACCCGTTGCCACCCGCTTTTTTTGTGGATTCGGTCAAAACGTTCCGTTGCAAAGAGACCGATTTCCTGATTTTTCTGGCGAATCGAAACCAAGCGTGTGGCTGGCAGATTAATCCGGGCTGCCCGGCCCATAAGGGAATAGGCATACTCCAGACGTCCGTATTGTCCTGTGTCCATGGCGCCGGGGCGCAGGGCGGCCAGTTTGATCAAATACCCGGTGAAGCCCTCCGGGATGACAGCGGCGCCGTGCACCACTTGGTCGCCCTTCATCGCAGCCCAGATTTTTGGCCGTTGTCCGCCGGCCGAAGATCCGGCTGCCAATTCAGGCAAAACCGTCTGTGCGCGGCCAATCAAAATTTTATGGGACTCGCGGTCCATTTTTGCCAAATCCAAGGCGGTCACATGGGCATGATCATCGGCAATCTCCATGGCGGGTTGATATGACAAGGCCCCGACACCCCGCGATCCAATGTAGGCAAGCCTCATCAGCGGGGTGATTTCTTCAGGGGTTTTGCCCATTTGTCTGAAATATTGTTCCAGGACAGACACCCCCCAGGCATCCGGCAGGCTGTCGTAGAAAAGTCCGGGCAGGTTGAAAAAGTCCGGATTCCTGTGTGCCAGCAAACCCAACTGGAGAGGAAGACGAAATGGGGAAAGATCCAGTTTTCTTGCGATCCATCCGGAATCGTATTCGAAAAAATGGAGTCCGGCATGGCCTGGATCTTCAGCCAGCTTGCCCACAAGACTTTCATTGTCGTAGTAAACGTTAAGGATCATCGGCGGGGTTTTCGGATGCGTTTTGGAATCCTGGATCTGGCTTCAATTTCGTCAATGGAAGTCATGGGAGGGGGATCGAAAAGGTTGACCAGGTCTTGATCCCGCCCAAGGGTGATGGCGATCTTGCAGAGGCGATCCAAAGATATTTTTCCGCTTTGCTCGAACAACCGGTAGGTGGGCAATTTGATTCCCGTTCTGGAGGCCATTTCCTCCTGGCTCCATCGTTTCAAAAGTCTGCACTGCCGAACCTTGGCGGCCATTTTTTTTCGAATCAGGGCTGGCCCCAAAAAATGGAGTTCAACTGATTTTTCTAATCCCATTATTTTATTAGTTAAAATGAATTATTTGATTTTGATAATAAAATAATATTAATTTTAAAAGAATGCAAGGAGTTTTTGAATCTTGATGGGATGGAAACGAACTTGCGCAGTCCCTGGATCCCCGCTTTCGAGGGAATGACGGAAGGGGAGCATGTCATTTTCAGTATTCCGATTTTTCGGTATGACCGTTTTATTATCGTCATTTCATTCCCGCGAAAGCGCATGGGCGTCAACCTGATTTTTATGATTTAGAGCATTTTACTTAAAACTGTAGTCGTTTTCCACTCATGACGCCAAGGAGTACAAACAATTTTTTAGCCACAAAAGGCACAAAAAAGCTCAAAATAAGATGGTTGCCAAGCGTGGGTTAATTATTTGTGAATCTTGAGCCTTTTTGTGGCTAATATCCATGGAGATTTTCGATGTTTTTTGTGGATATCGCAATGCCTTTGGCTGGCGACAATTATAAATCTGAAATGATAAGGGGAGGAAGCGGCCGTTGTTTTGAGGAGGCGGGGATGTCGGGAGGTGGTGGTGACTTGCGGAGCGCGGGGGGTGTTGATTTTTGACGGGGAGGGGATGCTGCGGGTTGCGTCCCCCAAGGCGAAGGTGGTGGATACCGTGGGGGCCGGGGATTGTTTTACCGCGTGGCTGGCGGTCGGGTTGGCTCAACGGATGACTTTGCGCGAAGCGGCAAAACGGGCTGTGGCGGCGGCGGCCCTGGCCGTGACCCGGTCCGGCGCGCAAAACGGAATGCCCCGGTTGGAGGAGGTGGAGGGAATGAAATGGTGTCAGAGGCAAAGCCCCGTTGGAATCATGGTGTGAAGCGCAGGCCGCCGTAGAGGAGGGAGGCGAGTTGCTGGGTTTCCTGGTTGGGAAAATAGATGGTGTCGGCGGGCAGTTGATCCAAGGCGTATTTCAGGATGGCGTCGCGCAGATCGGGTTTTTTTTGATATTGATAGTCCAGCGCGATCATGAAGACGCTTTGGCGGAAATACAGATCCTTCGGGTCCAGTTCCGGCGTGGGGCCATTCCAGCTTTTTTCACCTTTCATCAGGCTTTGGGCATACAGGTAGGCTTTCCGGTTGGTCTTTATGGCCAGTGTCCGGTTGCGAAGATCCTCGATGGCGGCGGCGTCCCCCTGATGCAGGGCGATGGCATAGAGGGTGGCGTAGCCGCCCAAATTCCAGGGACGTTCCTTGTTGAAGGCGGCGCCGAAGCTTTTTGACTGGTCGAAATCGCGCAGCAGCAGGTAATCCAGCATCAGGTTGTATTTCTTTTCGGGAGGAGTTGTTTCGGGTGTTCGTTGTCCCCTTTCCGCAATCATGTAATCGGTCAGTTTATCGGCTCTGGCAAAAGTGAAGTGGAAGTTTTTAAGGATGAAGTTCCGGGAGCGCCATTTTTCGGAAATGGCCAGATAAGCTGTTTCCGCTTCGGCGAAAAGGCCCTGTCTTTCAAGGACCATGCCGTGGCGGTAGCGGGACAGGTCGAGGAACCGGTTTTCATCCGCTGGTGTGGGAAGGGAGGCGTAGCATTTTTCGGCCTCATCCCATTTTCCCTGTTTTTCAAGATTGCGTCCCCGTGCGATATGTCCGCGGTCATCGGCCCATGCCAGCCATTTTTCCCAGCAGTTTTTTCCGCCATTGTCCCATGTGTCCTCATCCGGTTTGTAAGCGATGGCGCACATCAGGGGAAGAGCCAGTTCCCGGTCGTTTCCGAGGCAGGCGACATACGCCAGCCTGTTGCGATACCACCAGTTTTCCTTCAGTCGCGCGCAGAGATTTGCGCCGCCGCGTTTGACCCGCGCATAATCCACCAGGGGCTTGTTGCCCTGCCGCCATGAGCCGATTCGCACGCCGAACATGAATGCATTGAACATCCTTGAATGCCGGGATGAGGAAAGCTGTCCAATATCCGCGTATCTCAGTTTAAACAGATTGTCATTTTCCTCGTCCGCGCCCTGCAAAACCAGCCGTGCGTAAAGCGAGTCGCCGGCTTCCCCGCCGAGCCGGTCGGCGGCTTGTTGCGCGAAAATCTGCCAGTCCCCCTCATCGCCGTGCCATTTTTTTGCCAGGTAGTAGCGTTTTGCAACATGCAATGGAAAATAATGGGGAAAAAGAGTGATGCCTTTTTCGTAAACGCTTTCCATTTTCTTTCTTGGCCACGATTGTCCCATGGCCAGCGTGATGGCCCGGGCATACAGCTCCGGATCCTTGGTTTGCAACCTGTCCGCATCCTCGAAGATCGTCCGGGCCCTGGCGAGGCGTTCCCTGAAAACTTTCCATCCTTCCTCCGTCACCTCCCGCGCCCATCCACCTCCGCGCGCCTTCCATGCAAAGCTTATATAAAATGAGAAGAGTGTCACCCGGGGGGTGATGGAATAGGGAAAGGCTTCCTTCCAGCTTTCCAAATGGTTCAGAAATTCCAAGTGGCGGGTATCATCCTTTTGTTTGGGAAGCAGCACCAGGGTGTTATAAAATTTTTTCAGGGAGGGCTGTTCCGCCCGGGTTGCCTCCAGTTTTTCGGCGCGGCATTGGGACGCGTAATCCTCAAGTTCCTGGAAACGATGGGCGGCGACAAACTGTTGGCCGTCTTTTGGGAGTTCGGCCCGGATCAGGGGCGGGGTCAGGATGAACAGGGGCAGGGTCAGGCATGCCAAAAACATTGTGACGCCGTTTTGACTTCTCATGGCAGATTTCATATCCCATCAGGGCATGATTTGCATCCCAAAAGTATTTTTGCGCGCGCTTTGAATGGAGAGGCTCTTGCAAAACTACGATGCTTGGCGCGATGAACCGCTTTGGCAAAATCCAAGACGATGAGGCGGGAAAATCCCCAAAGTGGGCTTTGACTGCCGAGTCAACGCCGGAGTTGGCCAAAGCAGTTGTCGCCCAGAGGGTTGCGCGTCTTTGTTTTCGCTGGCGGCGTTGTGTCGCTTGGGCAAGCCCGTTGCAGGGATTGCCCAAGCTCCACGCCTTCCCAGCGAAAAAAATCCGCTGCAACGCCAAGTATCGTAGTTTTACAAGAGCCTCTGGAGTGATGAGTGTTGAGTCATTTGACAACCGTCAAAAACACGGCTAAATTCCAACCATATGGTTTTTTGCAAGAGTCGAAAGATGTTTGGGGCTGGCAGGCCGGCAGGGATATTTTTTTGCGGCTTTGTTTTTTTGATGGCGTCCACGGTTTTGGGGAGGATGTTTCCTCCGGAGCATTATCCTTGGACGCCGGCCCTGGATCAGATGAAGGAGAAGACCCGTTATATTTTGTCGATTTCGGAGGCTGAAATGCTGGCCATGGTACCCCATGAGAGCGGGGGGATGCTTTGGACGGCGTGTCCGCAATGTCCGCAGGTGAAGATGGATGGGGGTGATTTCGATTGGGAACCGAAGACGCCTGGGAGGATCAAATGCCGTCATTGCGGGGAGGTTTATCCCCACAACGCGAAATATCCGGATGAGAAATTCATCGAGATTGAGGCGCCGCAGGGAATGCACCGGTTGTATTATTACGAGCGTCCGGAGAACGACCGGCAGCGCAAGAGTCCGCGGATTTTTTTCCGCATGCGGGCGCAATGGGAGGCGAGGGAATATCTGGAGAATCAGGCGATGATGCTGGCCGAGTTGTGGTGGAAGACGAAGGACGAGGTTTGCGCCCGGCGGGCGGCGTTGATCCTGCTGGAGTTTGCGCGATGGTATCCGGGTTATGTGTTCAAGTACGACATCCGGTGCGAACCCAAGACTTTTTCGTCCTACAAGAACAGCCGCGCGCCAGGCGCGGGTCCTTGGTACACGTCCAGATGGAAATGGCTGTCATTTGACGATGTTTCGGCGAAATTATTGCGTGTTTATGATATTTTGGATGGCTGGGAAGGCTGGAACCAACTGGGGGGCGAAAAGGCGAGGGAACGGATCGTCCGGGACTTTTTTGCGGCGCAAGTGGACATTGCCATCAAATGCGAGCCGACCTATTACAATCTGGAGCCGGCGTTGTGGCGGGATGCCATCTATGCCGGGCGGCTTTTGAATCGGCCGGATTGGATTCATGAAATGGCGAGGCGGGTCAAACATTACATGGCGAATTATTTCCTTTACGACTGCTGTTGGTGGGAGGCATCGCCGTCCTATGGATTCCAGAATGTGAATTCGCTGGGGATGGTTGGACGGCAGATCAAGGGATATTCAGATCCACAGGGTTACACGGATGCCCGGGACGGAACCCGTTTTGACAACGCTGATTTTGAGAAGGACCATCCTTTTTACCGTCAGTTTCTGGACGGGCTGAATCATTGCCGGTTTCCGGACGGCCGTTTTGTGACGGTCAATGACACCTGGCGCAACAATTATATACCCAAGTGGGAAGGGATGACCGATGCGGACACCAGGAAGCAAGCGCAGACCCGGTTGTGGCCCGCAATGGGGCTCGCGACACTGAAGAGCGGGGATGATGAGAACGCTTTTTTTTCCTACCTGAACTTTACGTTCAACGGCGGAAGAGCCCGTCGCATCTGGCACAAGCATTGGGACAATTTGAGCATGGGGTTGCATGCCTGCGGAGCGGAATTGCTGCCGGACATTGGTTATACGCACACGAAATACCGCCGCTATGCGATTTCGGTGGCGGCGCACAACACCGTGATGGTGGATGGACGCGAGAGCGATTATGGCCAGGCGGCCGCCAGTTACGTGGACACCCGGCTGGGGGATTTTGCGGCGGGGAAGGGATTCAAGGTGGTGTCGGCGGAAAATCCGGCCGCTTATCCTGGAGTGACAAGCGTGTACCGAAGGACTCTGGCCCAGGCGGGGGAGAAGGAGGATGAGGCGTATTTGATTGATGTGTTTGAGATCAAAGGAGGCAAACGGCATGACTATTTGTTGCATGGGTGTGTTGATGAGGAGATGGTGGCGGGGGTGCGCGGGGCGGAATTGAAGCCGTATGAAGGGACGTTGCTGAATGAAGGGGCAAAGTTCGTCCGGCCCACGGCGGATGAAGAAGATATGGCTGGCGGCATGGAGAGCGGGCCGGGTTTTTTCGGGAAGCTTCAGGAGGGGATTGTTGCGGGAGAGAAGGGGATTGTGTGGGAAACGCGGTTTAAGAACCGTCCGGATGCCGGTGTGCGGAGCCATGTTTTCTGCGACGGGGCGGCGAAGGTTTATCTGGGAGAGGCGCCGGGCATCCGCCGGGCGAATGAAGACAATACCAAGGTGGACGATTTTCAGGCACCGCTGTTCTGCCTGCGGCGGGATGGCGCGGATTTGTCCTCGACCTATGTGGCGGTGCATGAGGCATGGCGGGGCAAAACCCATCTCCAGGGGGTCAGGGTGTTGCGTGTTGAGGGAGGGGTGGTTGTGGCGGTGGATCGAGGCGGGGAGCGGCGCGATTATTTTGCCATGACGCTTGGACCGGCCGGGGCGTTGTCGCTCAAGACGGGGGATGGCGAATTGAGCCTGAGGGGGCGGCATGGGTTTGTGCGGCTGGAGGGGGGGCGCGTTTGCGCGGCCCATGTCCTTGGCGACGAAAAACAGCCTCAAGCGGAGATCAGGCTTGTTCCGGGAATTTGGGGGAGATTGATGAGGCGCGGGTGTCAACTGGCCGGGCAATCCGCGAAGACGGGGGCGATCCGTTTGGTGAGCGACAAAAGCGATGGGACGAGTCTGGGGTGTTTTGAGGTGGATGGAAAAATGCCGGCGCCGGATTTCCCCCTTTTGTTACTGACGTTTCCGGATCGGAGCGTGAGGGGGTATAACGTGGACCGGATCGAGGCGGACGCCAGCGTGAGCCGCATTTATGTGAAGGAACGGCCAGGTTTTCAAATTGACGAAGGGAAAAAGCAGATATCGTTTGCGTGCCATCCGATCCAAACCATCGGGGGGACACAGGTGAATTACAAACTGGCCAGGATGCTGAACTGGCCGGACAATGGCCGCCGATGAAGCCGGTATTGTTTCAGCTGAAGACCTTGCCGGAGGCGAGAGTGGGGGTGGTTTCGAGCTGGAAGAGGTGGGTTTCCTTGACTTCCCTGTGGCGCAGGCTGTCGAGCATGGGGGCGAGTTGGGAGATCAGGTTGACGGTATAGAAACGGACAAGGCCGACGGTGGTTTTTTCGTTGAAGACGGTGGTAATGATGGAGTCCTCGTCCACGGCGCTCATGAAGATGTGAAAGTCCCTGCCTTGGTGATAAAGGGCCTTGAATTCCTTTTCGCCGATGCGGTTGGCGAGTTCCTTGGTGGCGGCGAAGGAACCGGCGGCGAGGGCGGCAATGATGGTGACATCCACTTTTTCCATGTCTCCCTGCTGGGCGATGACGGATCCGCCCTTGTCGAGGAGGAGGGTCAGCGAGGCTTCGGCCTTTTGAATATAATCCAGCAAAAGCGTGTCGAGTTGGATCACGTCTTCGCGGGTGAGGTAGGGGATGCTTTCCATAGGGTCAGGAGGCGGTTTTTCCGGCCGGGGCGGATGAGACGAGCACGGTGGAGCGCGATCGTTTCTGGGACGGATCGTTTTCCTGTGTGAATTTTTGCAGCAACAGCATGGAGATGGCGTTGAGGGTGGCGAAAACGTTCTGGCCCGTGCTGGCGACAGCTTCGAAGGATTGAACCCTGACCTTGCGGTTGTTCAGCGTGTACTCGAGCAGATTGAGGGGGGTGACATTGGGCAGGTCCCGCTTGTTATACTGGAAGATATAGGGAATGCTTTCCATGCTCAGTTTCTGTTTGGCGAGATTCTCTTCCAGATTGCGAAAACTTTCGACGTTTTCCTCCATTTTTTCCCATTGGGAATCCGCGACAAAAACAACGCCGTCAACGCTGCGAAGGACCAATTGGCGGGTGGTATTGTAAATGACCTGCCCCGGAACGGTGTAAAGCTGGAACTTGGTTTTGAAGCCCTTGATGACCGTGGCGTTCAAGGGGAGGAAATCGAAGAAGAGGGTGCGGTCGGCGGCGGTGGCAAGCGAGACCATGTCCCCCTTGTTGTCGGGGACGATTTGGGAATAGATGTATTCCAGGTTGGTGGTTTTTCCGCAGAGGGCCGGGCCGTAATAGACAACCTTGAATTGGATTTCTTTTTCGGCGTAGTTGATGATGGACATGGCGGAAATCCGATTCAGGCCGGGGTGGCCGGTTGTTTGCAGAAAGCCGCCAGCTCACGTGTCAATGCCGCGCCGGTTTCATCAAGGGAAGGGGTCAGATTTTCGAGGGAGTGTGACAGAATGAGGTGCACGCCCGGCTCATGCCAGAGGGAGAAACAACCGGATGGCAGGACAATCAGGCAGTGTTTTGCGGCGCCCAAGGGAGAGAGTGACGCTTCCTGATTGCATTTTCGGAACAATTTGGCGCCGATGCCGCTCCATGCGTTGGCCGTATCATGATCCATGCAGGAAGAGAGGGGCAAGCCGTCCTCGGTTGCCAGAAGGACCTGCTGGATTTGCAATTGAACCCTGATTTTTTCAGCGACGTCCCGCATGAGGACAGGGACATCGGCCGGCAGTCCCAACAACTGTTGCAAGGGGGATGGGGTTGGAGGTTCGGGTTGGGGAGGAGGCGCCGGAGCGGGGGGGGCCGGGGCAACGGAGGGGGGGGTTGCAACGGGGGCGGCGGGGACGGGGGGGGGAAGACTGGAGGGAATTTTTTCCGAAGCGGGAGTGATTGGCGCTGAAATGGGCGCCGGGGGCGGAATCGTGGGAGCGGCGATGGCTGGGGGAATGGCGGGCGGGGCAATGGCTGTCGATTGAGGCAGGGCAGTGGGAGGCCTGACCGCGTGTGGCGGCACGGGTTTGGGTGAGGGCGGTGTGATGCCGAACGGGGGCCGCGGGGGGAGATTTGATGGCAGAACGGCAGGAATGGGGGGCAGCGGGGGACGGGGCCTTGCCGTTGGCTGGAGGGGGGGGGAGGGAGGAGTTGGAGGGGGAGCAGCCGGCGCCGGTGCGGAAGGGGGGGGCGGAAGTGGCGCATTGCGAATGGTGGGGCGCACCGGAAAGTCAATGGAAGATGTCAGCGCCTTGGCCGCGTCGGCGGGAACGAGGTTTGATTTGCTGAGAGGAGGAATGGCGGACGAGGGTGATTTTCCGGGAATGCTGACAGGATGGGAGGGGGGCTTTGGAAGCGCTATTTTTGGAGCGGAAGGGGGGACGGATGCCTTTGGAGCAGGGATGGAAGGCCGAGGGATAACAGGAGGTGCGGAGGCCGGCTTGGCCAACGGCACGGGGGCAAGAGGTTTTAAAGAAGCGGGCGGAATGGCAGGAACAGGGGGCGGTTTTGGAGCGGGAAGGGACGGCGCCGCCGACTGGACGGGAGCTTGTGGAATCGGAGGTGAAATGGGCACTTCGGCGGCTGATTCCGTCAGGCGTGTGCGGTTTTCGCTGAAAGGGGTCTGGATGGATGGATTGATTTCCTGTTTGACCTGGTTTGATGGGAGGGCCAGAGCGGTTTCCGGAATATGCGGCACAACCAGATGCAGGGGGATTTTGATGGGGACATCATTGGCGGTGACGATTTCGTGGTTGACGGTTTCGGGGGGAAGAAGGCTGGTCAGGGTTGACAGGGAAAACAGGATGCGCCCCTTTTGAAGTTGTGACAGGATATCCGCCAGGCTGAGGGATATTTTATCGGGGAGGGAAGGCGAATCGGTTTTAAGGGTTTGTTCTGGAAACAGGGTGGCGAGATCGGCGAGGGGAATTTCGACGGTTGGAGAAATGCCTTGGGGAAGGACCGGGGCGGCGGGGGCGGGGGCGGGGGCGGCTCCCGCGCCGAGGGTGACACTGATTTTGGGTTTGAAGAGGACGGTTTGTCCGCCGCTGTCCGAGGGAGGGGGCGGGGAAACCGGGGTGACTGGCTTGAAGGTGGCGCTTTTGGGTTTGAACAGAACGGTTTGTTCGGTGCTGTTTCCCGACATGATAGTCGGGACGCTGCCGGGTCTCGGAGCGGACGCCCTGGGTTTAAAGAGGACGGTTTGTTCTGTTCCGGCGGCCGGCGCCTGAAGGGGGGGAGACAGAGTGCTTTTGACACTGGCGGCAACCGAGGCCGGGGTGATGGATCGTCCAGTCAGAAGAGGGTTTGGAGAAGGAGCGGCGGGTTTTGCCACGGAGGGGATGACGGGTTTGGGGGGCTGGACGGACGATGGAGTTCCCACCTTGGGAAGGGCGATGTTGGGAGGTTTGGGCAGGCTTGGGATGGGCGCCATTGGAGGGACTGCCGGGATGACGGGTTTGGGCGCTGTTGCTGATGGTGGAGGAAGTTGCGGGGGAACTGCCGGAGGACGGGTGGGCGCAACAGGGGCTGGAGGCGCGGGTGGGGGCGCCGTTTTTTTGGATTTGAAAAATGGAAACCAGGAAGCCATTGGGATCGTCTTAAAGCATGGCTGTTTTCAAGAAAAGGCAAAATTAACAAAATTAGGGATAAAACGCGGAAAAGCAGATTGTGCGGGGGAGGGCATCAGTCGCTCATGGTGGATCCCAGAACTTCCTCAAGGGTGGTGATTCCCTCGCGCGCTTTAAGGATGCCGTTCATGCGCAGGGTCTGCATCCCCTGGCTCATGGCCACCTGTTTGATTTCCACGTTGCTTGACCGTTGCAGGACCAGCTTGCGGATTTCGTCGGTCATGGGAATGAGTTCCAGAACGGCGCAACGTCCGGAATACCCTTTGTTTTTGCACCGATCACAGCCGCGTCCCTTGTAGTAGGTGTATTGGGCTTCCTGTTTGGGATCCAGACGCAGTTGTTCCCACAACTTGTCGGACACCTTGGCGGGTTCTTTGCAGGAATTGCAAACACGGCGAACGAGCCGCTGGGCGCAGGCAAGTGACAGGCTGGAGGTGGTCAGGAAGGGTTCGATTCCCATGTCCGTGAGGCGGGTCACAGCGCCGGCGGCGTCATTGGTGTGGAGGGTGCTCAAAACCTGGTGGCCGGTGAGGGCCGCTTCGACCCCGATGTGAGCGGTTTCCTGGTCGCGCATTTCACCGATCATGATGATGTCGGGGTCCTGGCGGAGGATGGAGCGGAGGGCGGAGGCGAAGGAAAAACCGATGTCGGCATGAATCTGGACCTGGTTGACGCCGGGCAATTCATATTCGATGGGGTCCTCGACCGTGATGATGTTGTAATAGGGTTTGTTCAGTTCGGCGAGGGCATTGTAAAGAGTGCGGGTTTTTCCCGATCCGGTGGGGCCGGTCACCAGGATCATGCCTTGGGGTTCATCCAGGGCTTTCGAGAATTTTTTATAGGTATCCTCGTCCATGCCGATTTCCTTGATGCTGCCGGCAATGGCCGATTTGTCGAGAATACGTCCCACCACTTTTTCGCCATATTTGCAGGGGAGGAAAGACATTCGGAAGTCGATGTCGCGGCCGGCCATCTTGATGCGGATGCGTCCGTCCTGGGGAAGCCGGCGCTCGGAGATGTCGAGGTGGGCCATGATCTTGAGGCGCGAGATCAGGGCGTTTTGCATCGATTTGGGCGGCGGCGGATAATCATAAAGCGCGCCGTCGATGCGGTAGCGAAGCTTCATGGTTTTTTCATAACATTCCAAGTGCACGTCGCTGGCTTTGTCCTTGACCACGGTGGCCAGCATCAGATTGGCGATTTTGACGACAGGAGCGGCGTCGGCGTCGCTGGCGGTGACATCCGCCTGCTCATCCTCGGTTGATTCGGAGATTTCGATGTCCGCCGCCTCGTCCTTGACGATTTCCTCCATTCCCTGGCTGGCCTGGGCATCGAGGTTGGCGATGGCATCGGTCACCATCCGTTCGGTGGTGATCATGGGGATGATGTCCAGCTTGGTGATATTTCTGACATCGTCGAGAGCCACCACGTTCAGGGGGTCGGCCATGGCCACGAAGAGTTTGTTTTCCAGTTTGGCGATGGGAAGAAGGTGGTGGTTTTTGGCTATATCGCGCGGGATCAGATCGCCGACATCCTTGGGAACCTTCATGCGGCCCAGGTTGACCGGCGGGGTGCCGAGAGCCCGCCCCATGCTGACCATCATGTCCACTTCGGTGACGTAACCTTTATCGAGGAGGATTTTGAGCAGCCGTCCGCCCTGGCTTTTCTGCTGGGCCATGACTTCCTGAAGTTGTGCGGCCTGCAGAACTCCATCTTCCACCAAGGCATCCGCGATGCGTTCACCGAAGGCTTTCATGATGTTTGATTATTGGATGTGATAAAGGTCTTTGAGTTGTTTTTTGAGATCAAGGGGCTGAACCAGGTACCATTGAATGCGTCCCTTGATGGTTGATTCCACCTCATGTTTGGCGCGGGCGTCAAAGGGGTTGACTGTGGCGACGAGGGTGGCCTTGCTGATCTGGTCAAAAACCAGCACCATGTGTTTGAGGCAGAAATCACGTTCCAGCAGCATGGCCCTGTTGGGTTCCACATCGTAGATGTTCAGGGGGATGTAGGGAAGGCGGGTTTTTTCCGTGAGGAAAGACAGTATTTTTTCCGTGGAAGCGATGCCATGCTCGGTCATGATCGAAAGCATGGCTGGGGCGGGTTGGTCGGCCGGAGTCTGGGCGGCTGCGGAATGGATGGAGGAGAGCAGGTTTGACGAGTCTTTTTCCTTGATGAAGGCGTGTTCCTGGAAAAATTTGAGGATGGCTTCATTGGGGTCTTCGAAACTTGCCGCGGCCTCGAGGTCGGCCTTGGCCTCCTGAATGGCTTTTTCCTGTTCTTCGGAGCTTCCGCGTCCGGTGGCGCCGGCCATTTTGTTTTCCAGTTCAGTCAGTGCGGCGAGGCATTCCTGGTCTTCGGGCAGCCGTTGCAGGATGCCTTCATATTCGAGAATGGCGGAAGAAAGCTGTCCCATGTCCGCATAAACCTTGGCGATGCGCTTGGCGGTTTTGATGGAGGAGGCTTCCTGCCCCAGGTTGAGATAGGCTTCCTTGAGGATTTCCAGCGATTGCACATCGTTGGGGGAGGTTTCGACAATCACCTCGAACATCTGCACGGTTTGAAGCAGTTGTTCCTGTTCTTCCTTGGATTTTTTGGCCGGGGGCATGGAATTGGATTTTTCCTGGATGATCTATTTTTTCTGGTCGGAAACACAACGGAATCCGATCTGTCGCGCCCGTTTGCGGGCCAGTTGGGTCAGATCTCGAAGGGTCAGTTTGGCGTCGTGCGAGCTCCAATTGCCGCCCCGGACCACGGGAATCTGTTCCGTGGCGAATTCCGGGTGGGGCGCCCAGGAATCCGTCCATTCGCTTACATTGCCGGCCATGTCCATGGCGCCATAGACACTGCGGTCTTTTTTCATGGCGCCCACGGGAGCCCAGAGGCCATAGCCGTCTTTTTTGCCGAATCCAGGGTCCGACGGGTTGAACCCGACGTCCGAACCTGTGTTGGCGAAATGTTCCTTGAATTCCATGCCCCAGGGGTAAAGGTTGCCTTTGGGGCCGCGGGCGGCTTTTTCCCATTCCATTTCCGCAGGCAGGCGTTTGCCAGCCCATTTGGCGTAGGCCCAGGCATCGTAGTAATCGACGTTAAAGACGGGGGAATTCTCGTAGAGGGTGACGCCATTGAGGGGGGTGCCATTTTTGACCGCGTCATCAATGGTGATCCACTGTTCGGGGGTGTGATTTTTCTGCCAGTTGACCTTTGGATGTTCGACAATGTCTTTCTTGTTTTTCTCCCATGCCTCAAGAAATTTTCGATATTGTCCGATGGTGACTTCGTATTTATCGATGTAAAAGGCGGGCAGGTCAAATTTTTGCTTTTCCTGATAGATAAAGGCGCCTGCAGGGACGCGGACCATGGCATTGACATCCGGCGGGCCTTTGTATGGGGCAAGCAGGTAATGGGTCAGAATGCCGGCGAGGACCAGGAAAACCCCGCCTCCGGCGATATACCATTTCATCCGGGGGTTGGCTTCGGGAGGCAGATCCACCGTGGGCAGTTTATGCGCGGTAATGGGGCGTGTCACCTGCATGGCGCGCCTGTTGAGTTCCAGTTGGCGGACCTCTTCGAGGAGGGGGTGCCATTGGCTGAAGGCATTCGGCTGTCCTGCGGCCCTCATGCGTTCCAGCAGCGAAGCCATTTCCGGCGAAGGTGATGCGGCGTTTTCCAGAAATTCAAAAATGATGTTTCCCAACCGCCGGATTTCGTCAATTTCCCCCAGGCTTGTCCCGGAATTTTCAATTGTTACATTGTTGAGCAGTTTGGGAACCCCGACGTCAGGAACAAGGATTTGTTCGGCGGTCAGGGGGATGTGGAGGATTGATTTTTCGGCTTCGTAATTCAATCCTTCCCCAACGTTGATGATGACGCGAAGGGCGATGTCTTCGGTGAGGAGTTTTCCTTTTTTACGTTTTTCCGGCAGGCTGATTCCCCCGATATATTCCCGCGCATAGAAGTAGAGGCCGTTTCCCTCCCCGGCTTCATACACTGCGGTGACATAGGGATTTTGCGCTTTGGCCATGGCGCCGGCGCTGGCTTTGAAATCCCCCGAAATGGCGTAAAATTCCGGTTTCAGCACTTTGAGCGCGACCGGCCTGTGAACCGCCACCTGGATGGCCTCGTAGGTGTCCGTCTTTTCGTCGGAATCGATGAGCGCAAGCACGTGAAAGGGGCCGACCATTCGTCCCGCCAGATTGCTTTTCGACGCCTCTTCCACGAGGTCTTGAGTGGCGGGTTGCCGCCGTTGCTCGTGGTGCTGGGCGCCGACGATCAGCAATTGTTCAAGATTGCTGTCGATGGTGTTGCGCGTTGCCGATGCCTCGGCGTTCAGGACGGATTCGATCTGGTCCCAGCAAAGCATTTCATGGACGGCCTTGTCGCCTTCCATGCCCGCCAGTTCCGCATGAACAGGGATGCCGTTGGTGAAATAGATCACGCCTTCCTTGCCGCCGGAAATGATGGTGAGACACCCGTTGGTGTGGTTGGCAAAGCAGCGTCGCAAGACGGTTGGAAGGTGTTCGAGGGTGTCGGAAGGCGGCGGCAGGGGCGGGCCGGCTTTGACAACGGGAGCCGGGAGTTTGATGACATCAGCCAGTTCGATGCCGAGGATTTTTGCCAGTTGGCGGGGCTCCAGGGGTTTTTCGATCAACCCCAGCGTGGAATAGGCCCGGCAATTTTCATCCAATTCGGGCGTGCGTTGGGCGGCCAGAAAACCGACTTGCAATTCCGGAAAACCGGCGCGGATCCGTCCACCCAACTCATAGGGATTGATGTCGGTGATGTAGAGCGAGATGAGAACGGTTTCACAGGGGTCCTGTTGCAAAAATTCAAGAGCCCTCTGGCTGATGGGTTCCAGGACGAAACGAAATTCAGGATGCGTTTCGAAGGACGAAAGCGCGCTGTTGTCGCCGGCCAGTTCGGGATCGATGATCAGGATTTTCATGGCTTATTCATTTGCTGGGCCGGCGCGGCGGGCGTAGGTTTCCAGGGTGTCCTTTGGCGAGGCATAGACCTCCTGGAGCTGCTGGCGGTAGAAAGCCCGTATAGTAAAGCCGCAAAAAGCGTAACTGTCACCAAAAACCTGCGCGCGTTTTTTCATGTATCCGCGCGGCACGCTGTAGTTGAGGGAAAGGACCTGCTGTTCGCCCGTGGCCCACGCCTGTTTGGGCTGAAGGGTGGTGGTCAGCACTTTCATGGGGATGAAATTGCCGCCGGAGGAGAGGGTTTGGTCGTAGAAGGTGACTTCCACCTTGGCTTGGGAGATGTCCATGACCGGGTTGGCGCCGTGGCTTCCCAACACGATTTTCAGGTTGAAACGCAAATCGCAACGGTTTTCCGTGGGCAAATTGGATCGTTTGATGTCGGCCAGGGTGATGCGGTTTGGAGGGGGCGGGACGGGTTCCGCCCGCACTGTCTGGGACGGGGCGGGCTGGGTGATGATTTCATCCTGGCGGTTGACGAGTTCCTGGGCGTTGGAGCGGGCTTCCCTGGCCTCGGGGCTGTCGGGAGGGGCCATGGCGGCGATTTTTTCCCACTGAAAGCGCGCCTTTTGGAATTCACCGTGTTCCTGGTATCTCATGGCGAGGGCTTTCAAAGCCGGCAAAAAGCTCGATGAATTTTCCACTGCGGATTGAAGAATGCGGATGGATTCGTCATAGGCGCCTTTTTTCCACGCCTCATCAGATGACAGGATGGATCGTTTGATCTGGCGTTCCGATTCATTCTGGACAAGCTGGGTTTCCCTTTCGCGGGAGTTGGCCATATCCAGTTCCTGCGCGGCCCGGTCAACGATTTGCGTGACATGATCTTTCACTGGAACCAGGGCGTTTTTCCGGTTTTCCATGACACGTTCCGTGTCGAAGGCTGCGTTGACCGACCGGGCCGCCTGGTTTTCCATGAAATCGCTGTAAACGCTGGGCATGAACTCGGTGCCAAAGTGAACCCGGCTCCAGAAGATACCGACGATGGCGAAGATCTGGATGAAAGCGGCGCCGGTCACAAGAAGCAAAGTGCCAAAGGTCACTACGTCGCGGGACGCGAGTTTCCAGAAAGGAACGCTATGCGTCCCGGTGGAGGGGCTGATATGGGATACGGAAACCATTCGGGCAGTTCCGGTTCTAGCCTAAACCGGGGTGGGGAACAAGTCCCAAAGCAGGGTTGGGCGCGAGGGGGCAGGTTGAAGGCTGAAGACTGAAGGCGGGGGGCGCCGAGCGTCGAACTGCTGGCTCGTCGAGGCGGGAGCGGGACCTAATTAATGATGCGGCGGGACTCGTCGAGGAAGATTCCCTTGAGATTCATCTTGAGCTGATCCGGGTTGCTGGCCTTGGTCAAGCCGTCTTCCTCGCTGATCAGGTTGTCCTTGATCAGCCGGTAGATGGAATGGTTGAAGGTTTGCATTCCATCATCCTTGCCGGTTTCGATGGCGGAATGGATTTTGTCGAGTTTGTTTTCCTCGAGCAGTTTGCGGGTGATGGGTGAATTGATGAGGATCTCGATGGCCGGGACAGCACCGCCGTTTTTTCCGGGGATGAGACGCTGGCAGATGATGGCGCAGAGTGTGGTTGCCAGCGACCGGCGGATGGGGTCGCGTTCTTCCTGTGGAAAAAAATCGAGGACGCGCAGGATGGTCTGGGCGGCATCGTTGGCGTGGACGGTGGTCATGACCAGGTGCCCGGTTTCGGCGGCGGTAAGGGCTGATGAAAAGCTCTCGGCGTCGCGCATTTCCCCGATCATGATGATGTCGGGATCCTGGCGCAGGACGGTTTTGAGGGCGTTTTGGAAGGAAATTGTGTCGAGGCCGACTTCCCTCTGGTCAATGGTGCATTGTTTGTCTTCGAAGACAAATTCGATGGGATCCTCCATGGTGATGATGTGGCAGCGGTCGTGGTTGTTCACGTATTCCAGCATGCAGGCGAGGGTGGTGGATTTGCCGCTGCCGGTGGCGCCGGCCACGAAGATGATCCCCCGTTCGTTCATGGCGATTTTTTTGAGGACTTCCGGCAGCCGCAGGGCGCTGAAGTCCGGGATGGTGCTCTTGACGTAACGCATGGCGAAATTGATCTGGCCCCGTTGCATGTAAACGTTGGTGCGGAACCGGCCCACGCCGGGGGTGAAGTAGGAGAAATCCGCTTCGTGTTCGCACCGGAATCTATCCCGGAGGAATTCCGGGATGATGGCTTCGGCGATGGAGATCATGTCGGTGTCGGTGGGGGCGTCCATTTCGATGTTCACCAACTGGCTGGACACCCGGAGGATGGGGGGGTGGCCGGCTTTGAGGTGGATGTCGGACGCGCCGACATTGACCGCGTAACGGAGGATGCTGTTCAGGTATTCCTTCACGGCCCCAGCATTTTCCGAAAATCGATCCGGCTCAAGCCTAAATTGCGGCGTTGCATATCCAGCCGGGAGATGTTTTGAATGGGGCATGCCTGCCGAACCAACCCCGGAAGAGATCCAGCGGAAGCTGGCCGAATTCATGAAACAGCAATTTGGCGACAAGGTGGTGCTGGCCGGGATGAACCCGATGCCCGATGCCGCCGCCGCCGGTGGCGAGCCGGAGGAACCTCCGCGGACCGATGAACCGCTGCAGTTTGATTTTCATTTCAAACCGCGTGAGATCAAGTCGCACCTGGATCGTTATGTCATCCAACAGGATGAAGCCAAAAAGGCGCTGGCCATTGCCGTTTGCGATCATTACAACCGGGTGCGGCAGGTTGAACAGGAGGCGAAAGAATCCGCCGTGGGGAATGGGCGCCGTTTCGGCGGGAGTTACAGCAAGCAGAATGTCATTTTGCTGGGGCCGACAGGGGTGGGCAAAACCTATCTGGTGCGTTGCATCGCCCAACTGATCGGGGTGCCTTTTGTGAAAGGGGATGCCACCAAGTTCAGCGAGACCGGTTATGTCGGCGGGGATGTGGAGGATCTGGTTCGGGAACTGGTTTTCCGGGCGGATGGCAACGCGCGGGCGGCGCAGTACGGGATTATTTATCTGGATGAAATCGACAAGATCGCCTCGCCGCCCAACATCGCGGGGCGCGACGTCAGCGGGCGCGGAGTGCAGACCAATTTGCTGAAGCTGATGGAGGAGACGGATGTGCCGTTGCGCAGTCCCATGGATCTGCCGTCGCAGTTGCAGGCGGCCATGGAATTTCAGCGCAAGGGCAAGGTGGGGCGCGAAACCATCAACACGCGGCACATCCTGTTCATTGTTTCCGGAGCTTTTGACCGGCTGGAGGAGGTGATCAAGGCGCGGTTGAAGCGGAGCCGGATTGGGTTCAGCATCGAACCCCGGGCGGCGGAGATTTCGCAGACGGAATTGTTCCGGCACGTGACGACCAACGACTTCATTCAATTCGGTTTCGAGTCGGAATTTGTGGGGCGCCTCCCGGTGCGGGTGGTGTGCGATCCGCTTGGGGAGGACGATCTTTTTCACATTGCGCGGGACGGCGAGGAGTCGATCCTGCGCCAATATGAGGCGAGTTTCCGGGCCTATGGCATCGAGGTGAAGTTCAAGGAGGATGCGATCCGGGAGATTGCGCGGCTGGCCCATCGGGAGCAGACGGGCGCGCGCGGTTTGATGACAGTTTGCGAGAAGATTTTCCGGGATTTCAAGTTTCACCTGCCTTCCACTTCGATCCATGCTTTTGAGGTGACACCCGCCACGGTGGTGAATCCCGCCAGGGCGTTGCAGGATTTGATGGCGCGGGAGGCGGACCAGGAACGGCATGTGCTGGAGGCCGGCGTGCAGGAGTTTTGCCGCCAGTTCAAGGTCCGGCATGGCATCGGGTTGCGTCCGAATGCGGGAGTGTTGCGCTGGGTGGTGGACAAGGCGCTGGCCGACAAGCGGAACGTGAAGGATGTCTGCGCCCAGCTTTTCAAGGATTTTGAGTTTGGCTTGAATCTGGTGCGCAAGAACACCGGCCAGATGGATTTTGAGATCGGGGAAGTGGTGACCGAAAATCCCGACAAATACCTGAGTCAGTTGGTGATTGGCTCGTACCGGGATGAACACGGAGCGGCTTGATTTTGGCAGGTTCAGAGGTTCAACGGTTCACGGTTCAGCGGTTGCATTTCATCTCGCGCGGCCATCCCGCGCCAATGGCCATGTCCCGGCATCTTCGATCTTCAAGACTTTCCGACCCCTGAACCGCTGAACTCCGGAACCGGTGAACCCCTTCTTGCAAGAATTTCCCGGTAGAGTTCCAGGAGCTTTTCGCTGTTGCGGCGGATATCGAAGCGCTCGTCGAGAACCCGGGGGCCTTCGGCGCCAAAACGATGGGCAAGGGGGGGATCGCGCAGGACGTTCAGCAGGGCTTCGGCCAGCGCCTTGGGCGAACGGGCGGGAATCAGCAGTCCGTTGCGGTTGTGGACAATGATTTCGTTGATGCCGGTGACGTTCGTGCCCACGAGGGGTTTTTCCAGAGCCATGGCTTCCATGAGGGAGAAACCCAGCCCTTCCCATAGCGAACAGAGGGTGACCGCGTCGGCCAGTTGGAAGATGTCGTAGATGTCCTGCCGCGCGCCCAGAAAACGGACTTTTTCGCGCATTTTCAGGTTGTCGCAGATGCCTTCGAGGCGTTGGCGGTCGCCGCCGTCCCCGGCGATGAGAAACTGGCAGGAAGGCAGGGTTTGGGTGACCAGGGCGGCGGCCTCGATCAGGGTTTCGAGCGATTTGGAGGGATCAAGCCGCGCGGCGCAGACAACCACCGGGCCGGAGTCCAATTCCCATTCGTGGCGTTTGGATTCCAGTTGTCCGGCGGTCAGCCGTCTGGAGCGGATTTCCGCCGCGGGGATGCCATAATAAATGGTGCGGACTTTTTCCGGCGGCAGGCATTCCTCTTTGAGGAAGGATTCCTTCACCGCCTCGGAGATCATGACCACGGCCCCGCCCAGGCGGGCGAGCAGGCGATCCTCCGCCTTGGTCTTCCATGAGCGGTTGAGGCAGAGGTTGTCCTCCGACGCCACGATGCAGGGCACGCCGGCGGCCAGCGCCATCCAGCGTCCCACATGGTTCATCTTGACGGTGTTGGCGTGGACAACGTCGAATTTCCGGCGGCGAAAGAACCGGTAAATGGCCCATTCGCGGCGCAACTGGCCGAGACCGTCCCAACTGACAATGCGTTCCGCGGGGATGCGGAGTTCGGAGCGGAGGCTCAGTTTGCCGGGCCATTCGTGCAGCACGCCGATCCAGACTTCGTGTCCCATTTCGTGCAGGGTGTTGGCAAAATGGGCCACGGACCGCTTGATGCCGTCGTAGGTGAAGGTGCTGAGAAGGAAGCAGATTTTCATGACTCGGCGGGTTTTTGCGCGAGGACAAAAAGGTTGCCACGCCATGGGGGAACAAGGGCGGCGATCGGGGCGTGCGGCTTTTCTTTTTCCATGCAGAGGCTGAAACGTTTTGCGGCGATCCGGAAGCCGTGTTTTTGAAGGAGGCTGCAGACCTCGCCCATGGTGTATTCGCGGATGTGGGTGAGGTGTTCGGTGATGTTTTCGCTTTCGATGTTTTCGGGGAATTCCTCCAGGATGTTGCGCTGGAGGAGAAGCTTGATCAGGTTGGCGAGACGGGCGACGTTGGGGGTGGTCAGGAGCAGGAAGCCGCCCGGCGCCAGGATGCGGCGCAGTTCGCGCAGGACAAGCGCGGGGGACAGCCGCAGGTGTTCAAGAACCTCCGAAAAAAGGATGGCGTCAAAGGCGTTGTCGGGAAAGGGGAGCGGCGCGGGGCCGAGGCGTCCGGCATGGATGGCGAGCTTGCGGGCCTGGGCAAACCGGCAGTAGACCGGGATGTTTTCCTCCATTTCGAGCCCTTCGCATTGCCATGCGGTGGTTTGGTTGAGCAGGACGGGCAGGAAACCGTAGGCAGTCCCGATGTCGAGGAGCCGGGCCTTGGGATGGGGAGGCGGGGGCAGGAAAGCCGCGATTTCCGCAAAACGTGCGGCCTCATGATTGAGATAGGCGCGAACCGTGGAAGCGTCGATGACGCGTCCGCGGTAATCGGCGGCAGGGGCGGGATATAGCGCCGGGATTTCCGCCGCAAAGGCGCGCAGTTGTCGCAGGGTTTCCGGTTGGCTGCTCATGACCGCCTATCATAACCACGGAATTCGCCGCCGCACAACCGATTTGGTGGCGATTTGCGGGGTTGTTTTAAGCTGCCAGACAAGTGTGAAGAATTTCCATCAAAAAAAATCTTTTCAAAAAAATATGAATATGTTTAACTCAAAGAATTAACTAAAAGATATAGAGGGATCGATATGAAAATAATTTTCAAATTTCTCCTGTTGGCGATTACGCTGACAGTCTGCGCCGCGACCGCGATGGCTGCCGCACTCCGCGCTCCAGTGCCGGTGCAACATCAGGAACCCTGCCCGAAACCACCGCCGGAACCGCCGCCCGAACAGGAATAGAGGGGTAATCTGCCTGTGTTATGAGAATGTTGCGATGGATGACCGTCGTCCTGTGCCTTGGCGCGGAAAACCTATGGGCATGCACGTGCACCACGATCCTTTCCAAACCCGCGCCCAGCATGGGATCAGCCAGTGCGAGCGGCGCTGTCTTTGTATGGAACGACTTGGCTACCTTGGATTTTGGCGGTGATTTGGCCTTTCCGATCGGTTTCAGCTTCGACAGCATGCGCAACGATGCCTCACCCTACGTTGGGCGGGGGGGATGGGCTTTTCCGTTTCTTCAGTCAAAAGCCTTCCTTGTTTCCGAAACCCAGTACCGGGTCGAGTTGGTCAATGGCTCAATTCTTTATCTTCAACGACGCAAAAGCGACCATAACCAATTTGCATCCTCCGGGTTGGAGTGGATCGGCAGGAGGCAGGGGGATCTCCTGACAGTGACCGGAGGAGGATGGGAACTTCAGTTTTTGAAAGGGCGCTTGATCAGGGTGAGGGAATTCGATTCCGGTCGCGAACTCAATTTTGTTTGGAGCGGGTCCATGGTTGTTGGCGTCCGCGAAGGCAGCGGCTCGTTTGAGTTGGAGGTGAAAGTCGATGCTCCATCCCGCCTCCCAAAATCCATCGTCATCAACCGGCAGGAGTTTAAGGTTTCCTTTGCCGATGAGCGTTTGCAGTCGATTGTTTTTCCGGATGGGAGGAAGGAGCGTTTTAGTTATGGAGTGGATGGGGCGGGCAATCCCACGATGACCAGGGAGGGCAGGGATGGGGCGAAGACCGCTTACGTTTGGGATGCAAAAAAGCGTTGCATCCTCTCCGATGGCGAGTTCACCTACGCCATCGGCGAATGCAAATCTCCTTATGAATGTCCGTCCCTGGCCCGCACGAATAAGTCCGGGCAAACCGAGAGCTTTGCTTTCGATTCCAAGGGCATCAGTTCCTATCGGGCATTCGACGGAACCATCACCAAACGCTATTTCATGATGAGTCCGGGGATCAATTACATGCGGCTGCGCAAGATCGAGCGGACATCGGGGGGGAAGACAATCACGGTTTCGCGGCGTTCCTATGATGAACAAGGTCGTGTCATCAGAGTCATTCAGAATGTGGACGGCCAGGACGTTGTCACCACCTACGTTTATGACCGTAATGGGAAGGCCACAGCCCATTGTGCCGGAGAGGAACAAGTCTTCCAGGAAAAGCAGCAACGCATCATATCTCTGCTGAAATCCCTGGCGCAGAGTCCTCCAAAATCCTTTTCCACCTTTCAAATTCGGTATGATCTGGCGGAAACCTACGCCAGCCAAAACGAGCATGCGAAGGCCCAGGAACTTTATTTGCAAATCGTGAACACGCCTTTTTCCGAGGTTGTTTTTTTGGAGCAGGAAAAGGCTTTTGCGGAGAACCTTTGGAAATGCTTTCAACAGAATTCCGCCGGGGCGGCAATCCAAATGGAGACTCTTTCCGACTCGAATGCAAAACTCAAGGATCGGCTGGCTGCCCTGACGAAACGCTCCGATAACGCGAATTTTTTGGCCGAATTGAAATTTGAGCAGGAGAAGCGAAAACTGGCGGAAAAGCAATGAAGTCGCCGAGTCCAGCTTTTTTACAGGAGAAATGAGATGCCAAAGTTAAAATCAAGTTATCGAATGATCTTCGCGCTGCTGGCGATGTTGGCCGCCTCGACGGTCGTCCTCTTTGCGATCGGCATGAACGAGTGCGACACAGGCGATGCGCCGGAAGATGGCCACGTGGAAAATGGAAACGGGGCCACCCTGCCGGGCGGCTTCACAACGAACGTGGTGGCGGGCGCCAGCGTCACATTCAAGTGTGTGGATGCTTCGGACAAAGACCGATGCTGCGACAACGCCGGCAATGAGTCGAAGCCGTCCGACACGATGCAGTATAACTGGTCATCAAGTCCGGCGCTGACACCCGGCACGAGTTCTTCCGCCACCTACAGCTTCACCGCAACAACCAACGCAACTGTCACCCTGAAAATTCAGGATAAGGGCAATAATGGAGCGGGCACCCGGGACTATGCCCAGCCGAAGACGGTATGGACAGCCAAGGTTAATCTCTTAGGAGCAAAGCTTACTGCTGTAAAATCTCCTCTTGCAAACGTTGGTGATCGCGTAGGGCTTGCCTTGATTATAGGCAGAAGCATAACTGACTTGAGATTGGAAACGAATCCGCAAACAACGGGGTTGCCATTCACCTTTAGGATCGCAAGTGCTACGCCCGATACACCAGACAAAGGAATGTTGATTGTTTATAGGCCGCAGGCCACTATGACACAGACTCAGACGGGGGTGGATGTTGATAATAACGGGACGTATTTTCTCCGGTACAAGACCAAGCTGGAAACTTCAAATAACAAGGCTTCCAGCGATCCAATCTTGCAGGAACAAACCGTGAAAATTGAAGCTCTTTTAAATAATATTGTCATGTCAAATATCGATGTGTCGGTTCTGTCGCATTTTCATTATTTGAAATTAAGGTCAGAATTTGATGATGCGATTTTTTATATTAGTTTTAAATATTCACTTAATATTAGCGCAAGTTACAATGGAGGTTTGCAGGACTATGGGAAAACTCATAATATAACAGGCAGCACTCAAATAGGTGTCCCTGGAATGGGAGATGAAAACACTCTGGCGTCTACATTGTTGCATGAGGGCATTCATCAACAGCAGAGCATTGCTTTTCGAATTCAAATCACGGAGGGAGAGAAAGCTTTTCTGAATCATCTCTCCGGAACTCCATATACTGAGTATGAGCGTTTTTTGATAAGTCGCTACGCATTAGGAGAATTAGACGCTTATATTGCTGAAGAAAACAGCTTCGAACGCACCGCTTTAAGTCAAGTCCAGCGGGATTATGTTGAAAATCAGATTTCATTATTTAACAACATTTTGAATTTAGTGGAATGAAATTTATAAAGTTATATTTTATTGTTATTGCTGTGATTTCAATTGGACGTGATCTCGGCGCTGCAACGGCGTCGATGCCCCAAACTAATCATGTTGAGTCTGTTGTTGAAAAGATGTTGATTGATCCTGACTTTCGCGGAACAAGGGAAGATATTGAAAATATTAGAAAAGCGTTAATGGCCAAAAGAAAATCACCGCCCGAATCTGATCCGGAGGTGGAAAAGGTTGTCAAACTGGTGTTTGACTATCATGTTCTCGGCTCAAAAACCAAGCTTGAAGAAATAAAAAAGGCGTTTGCTTCCACCGCTAAAGTGTCCACAAGGAACTGGATCATTGGAAAGCTTCCCTTGAACAAGGAAACGAGGCCTTGGTTTTTGGGAATTGTTCTTCGAGAACCAATCGAACAGATTCGCATCACGGCTATTGGGCGAATGCGCGAGGCACTTGATGATGGAGAGGTTCGCCAAGCGCTGCTCGCTATTATGGCTGATCGCAAAGAGATCCCGGCGATTCGCAAACAGACCTGCATTGTTCTCTCCGCCAGCGAACTCTCGGAAGTTCAAACTGCCATTAAAGCATACGTTGTAGGCTCTCCTCCAAACTTTGAAGATAAACATTTGGGTTTTGTGAGGGAATTGGCGTTTTCCAATAAAAAGTTGTCGGAAACAATTGAAAAGGCATTGAGCAAGGATGATGTGGAAGAACTTAAAAGACTCAAAAATTTACAAGAGGAGATCGGTGGCGTAAAAGAACAGGGGATGCCAAAAGCTGAGTTTGTTTTCCCCAGCAATTCTGAAGATCTTCTTAAATGTCTTAAGGGTAATGATCCAAGGCGGCGGCTAGTCTTGATTGGAGCATTATACGACATTCCTCATCTTTCTGGGGAGTTTATTTCTAGCTTGAAAAAATACTATCCGGAGGAGAAACATTCCGCGAACCGCATTGCCATTGCAGCTGTTTTAATAAAAAATCTTCCTGAGAAAGAAAAGGATGAGTTTTTTAATGAGATGTATAATAAAGAATCTGATCGGGAAGTTAAGACATTTCTCAAGCAAATGCTTAATATTCAAAAATAACGAATTTTTGGCAATGAAAAGAGTGCTCGCATGTTCCTGAAAACTGTTATTGATTCATCCAAGTCGTTCAGAACTCGTCCGCTGAAGGCGCATGAGGAGCATGTATTGGAGGCGCTTGATTCTGGAGGTTTTCGGTGGATGGGGGTGTGTTGCAATCTTTTTTTGTGTGCCAGAGATTGGCGTTCAAAAAATGAGGATTTGTGAAGAATTTCCATCAAAAAAACTTTTCAAAAAAATGTCATTCAATTGTTTGAGAGCGATCCAGATATTAAGGCGAAACTTAAGCGAGTCGGGGCCGATCCTTCATCGCTCCGCATCGATAAATAATAGAAAAATATCAGTTGGCGACTGATTTTTGAAGAATGCGGGAGCGAAGGTGCCAGTTTTATAATTTCGTAAGATCATACTTATGGATCTCAAATATAAAAATTATTCGGTGAAGTGAGAAGATTGCTTTTGAATTTTATTTTTTGTCAGGCCGCCTTCGCCCAACTCCAATGGGACAAGCGCGACCTGGAGTTCCATCCCGGCGCGGCTGACACCAATGTGGTGGCGCGATTTACGTTTGCCAACGCGGGAAGCCATCCCGTCACCATCCTGGCCGCAAAGATTTCTTGTGGCAGTTGCGCTGTCGCCGAGCTTGACAAGAAGCGATACCGTCCCGGCGAGAGGGGTGCGCTGACTGCGACTTTTGACTTTGGCCAGCGGGTCGGGCTGCAAACCAAAAGCATCGTTGTGCAAACCGACGACCGGTCGGAGCCCAATGCCATCCTGACTTTCAAGGTCCATATTCCGGAATTGGTCAAGATCACGCCAACCCTGGTTTATTGGCTGCCTGGCGAACCCAGGGTCGCAAAAACCATGACCGTCAAGGTTGTTCACGATCAGCCCATCAACATCCTTGCCATCAAGTCCAGCAACGGGAGATTGACGGCAAAACTCAAGACCATGAAGTCAGGTTCCGAATACGAGATCGCCGTGATTCCAGCCGATACGAAACAGCCAGCCACGGCGGTGTTGCAAGTCGAGACAGACTATCCCAGGGAAAACCCCCGCACATTTAACGCCCACGCCATGGTGAAAGGTTCCAGCCGTCCTTGATGTGATTCTGTTCTTACGTGGATTTTTTCCGGGCAATGCAGTCCGACAGGGGGCGGACGATGATTTTTTTGTCCAGGGCATAAACCCGTTTGCCGGGATAGACCACCCAGAGTTCATCCAACCCGAGATTGGTCATCGCCAGATGCATGGAACGGGAAGCGGCAGGCGCACAACGAGTGAAACAAGCCGGAGTCGCGAAAATAAATCTTCGGGGTTTTGACCAGCCGCTTGCCCAGATTGGAATGCCAGGGCGGCAACCGGCGGATCATGCAGGTTTGCTCCAGCGCGTCCAGATGAGCGCGCGCGGTGATCATGGTTGAAATCCTGCAGTTCCACCATTGCAAGATTTCAAGTTTGATTTGTCATGCGGCCCGGCCGGCGGCGGCGCCGCTGGCCCATGCCCATTGCAGGTTGTAGCCGCCGAGCCAGCCGGTGATGTCGAGCGCTTCGCCGGCAAAGAACAAGCCGGGAATTTCGCGGGCTTCCATGGTGCGGGAGGACAGGGCCCGGGTGTCCACGCCGCCCCGGGTGAGGTGTCTTCACCACAGATGGAGGGCATTGGCTATTGGCCGGATCAGGCTTTGATCCGCCGGACGTCCTTAAAAAATGATGCCGGCCCGAAAGATGGCGAAAACAGGCAACGTTCCGAAATCGCTGAAGATATTGCAGCGGTTCCGAATTAGGGATTTTTCGGGTTCGTCCGGCCAAAATCCGGCACGACGGTGGGTCCAGCCATCGCGCCAGACTTGATTGAGAGGCAAAACGCTCCCCTATGCGGGGAGGGTGCCTC
>JAQUAF010000135.1 GCA_028687435.1 Verrucomicrobiia bacterium
ATAAGTTTTCCTTTTTTTGAAACATAGGCGTATTAATACGCCTACTTTCGCGCAAAAATCCCACCGACACAAGTGTTTTTTTAAAGAAAATGAACGATTACCCCCCGAAATGGGCTAAACTGTTACCGAAAAGAATTTTTGAAAAAGGGGTCAGTCCGAGTTTTAAGGCATTTTACTGGAAAATTATGTTCCATTTAGTTTTCCCCATCCTTTGTTCAACCGCCGTTCCTCTCCCAACCGCCGCCCGACACGGCTCATCCCGCTACGCAGCCCGGACACACTTCCATATTTCAATTCACGGGCCACCCACTTCACCCCCACGGACGTCCGCCGCCGCAACCAATGCCCCATCAACTGTTTCTCCCATCTCGCCAGTTCCCCAATCTTTCGCTTCCCAAGCCGCCAAAGCCCTTCTGCCAACTCCCGCCGCGCCAGAACCTCCTCCTTTTCCTCCACCGCTTCCCCCGCCCAGCTTGGCCAACCGAACCAGACTATCGAGGGAAACATTGTACCGCCCCCGTTCAACCCCGCTGATATAGGTCCAATGCATCGAGGTCTTCTCGGCCAACCCCTCCTGGGAAAGCCCGAGCTTCTTGCGAAAATCACGCACGTTTTGAGGAAGAGAGGGCGGGCTGAATTCGCCCTTTTTTCAATGACTCTTTAAGAACCGTTTGACATCATTGTGATTGCCGATCATTTGGAAATAAAGGGCATCATCGATTTCTTCAAAGACCAGACGTTGATCAAGTCCCATCCGGATTTCATAATATTGGCCGCTCAATTTTCTCAAGCCAACGCCTGTATGTTGATGAGGTTGCCCAAAAGCTTCCTGGGTGGCCGCAATCGCTTCCCCAATTGCATGACGCCGGTCTCTGGGCAACAGGCGAATCAACTCCAGCAGTTCCGGATCGAAATCAATTCTTTTCAATCGAGAAGCCTTGAATTAAACCGGCCTTTAAAGGAAACGATTTTTCCTTCCCGGCGGGCTTTGGCGTACTGGGCGGTGCGTCGGTGACGAAATTCGGCAAACTCCTTGGGAGTGACCCCGTATTCCTTTTGAACGTAGTCGTCGGTCATTGAAACAATGCGGGGAGAAGTCACGGGACACACCTCCACGGGGATAATTTGAAACACTCGATCACCATAGATAATGCCAATTTCTTCGCCTTTTTTGGCCCGGCTGCAAATCTTGCTCAGGTTGGTCCTTGCCTTGGTGAGAGTCATCGTGGTCATAGAGGCTATATAGCGTCTTTTTATCGTCTTGTCAAATATTGGATCATTCACGAAATCCGGATCTGGAGCCGCCTTGGGAGTGACCCCCGCCCAACTTGGCCATGAGGTCCAGATCTTCACGAAATTCCCTAGGCATGCGGATATTGAACTGAAATGGCTTTCGTACAGCACTTCGGACCGTGCAGCATATCCCCAAGGAAATGGTCAAGCTTGGTCGGAATGTGCCAGATTGAGAAAGGAACGTGGATTCTCGCAAACCCGGCTGGCTGAACCCGCCTTGAAGGCGGGGGCTTCGGGGCACTGTCGATTACAAATCGGCTGTCAACATGAACGGGCTCACCTTCCTTCTCGGCATTATATTGATAGACTTCCCCGCGCCCGCCATGGCGCATACGCGTCAACCTAACTTTTCCATGAACCAGCACAGGAAAGAATCAAGAGCATGCCGATTGGCCACGGAGTCCCCACGGACATCCCCCGACCCTGCCATTCGACTTCGCTCATGGCGTGCCTCCTCCCTCCTGCCCAAGCATTGCGTCTGGCTGACAATGACCAGATGGGCGTTTTATCTGCATGGCGCAGCCCAACTGCGCCATGCAGATAAAACGCCCTCTTGCGATAAGGATCGCCGCGGGAAGGAGGGCAAAGGGAATCAGGGTCTGAGGGTTGTCCGTGGGGATTCCGTGGCAAAAAGTCTTAGGTTGACGCGTATGCGCCATGGCGGGGACGGGACAAATGCTTGCCCCCCGTTCCTTCGTCTTCAATTCACGGTTGCCTTCCCGGATTTCGAATGCCACATTTTCCGGAATGCTCCAAAATCACAGTCCTGAAAAACATTCCATCGTCCTGACAAGCGCCGTCATTTTCCTGGTATCCGTGGCCGGCATTTGCGCGGAGCTGATGTTTACGTCAATCATCGGCATCAAGTCGTGGAGTCACATGGTGTATGTCGTCATCTCCTTCGCCATGCTGGGCTACGGAGCCGGATCGATCTGCGCGATGGTGGCGCTTCCTTTCATCACGATGCTCCTGATCGCCATCGCATGCTATGCCGTTTCCACCGCAGCCTGCGTGGTGTTCGACCTTCTTCAATCAAAACAAGCCGGATCATCCCTCGCGGATAAGAATGTCGCAAATGACGTTTAAAAATTATTTTCCCCTCCGGAATCTTCTCGGAGCGGGCTTGCTTCTGGCATCCGGGGCATCCTTCCTGGAGGCGGAGGAAGCGCCGGCGGAAAAAAAGAAGATTCATTTTCTGACTTCCAGCCTGGATGAAACCCGGACCGCCGCGGGGATTGACCGGATGGATGGCGTGCGGCCCCTTGTGGGCGGCGCCCCCCTGGAAACCAAGCCATTTGACCTGCTGGCGCCGGCCCTCCCCCTTAAGGAATATCCACGCGATCCGCTGGCCGCCGATCCGATGAAACCGATCCTCCGCCCAATCCGGAATTGCGGGCTCTTCCTCAAGGACCACGCAGGCATGCAATTCGATTTCCGCAACGCCACGCTTTACCAGATGGCCAGCGAAGCCATGTCCCACTGCCGGGAAGACGGCGGGTGCAACCGGATGCTTGTCCGGCTGGACCAGAAACTGTGGGATTTGCAGGGCGCCGGAGTGGGAAAAATGGTGACTCAATTCTCCCATTATGAAGCCGTTGGGTCCGGCGCCGAGGAAGGCATTCAAGTCGGGTCCGATGTGACACTCGACGCCCTTTGGGGGCAGCCCGGGAGAACCAAGCTTTGCTATCTTCGCCTGGAACAGGGGATCCTGGATGATCGCATCCGTTTTGTGGCCGGGAAGATGAATCCCAACAATTACATCCTGAACAGCCCGTTTATCGGCGACGAAGACACGCAGTTTCTGGCCGGACCGTTTGATGGATGCACCGCGCTTCCCCGCGGTTTTCAGGGATACCTGCCGGGGGTGGCGGCGCTGACGACCCCCATGGCCGGCCTGTACGCCAATCTGGTGGCAACCAGTCCGCTTGGAGGAAAGGAACGGGACACGGGGTTTCAGACGGTTGGCGACGGCTTGTGGTGGTTTGCCGCGGAAGCGGGACTGGCGACATCATTCCTGGGCGAAGACCGTCCTGGAAAACTGGGGGTGGCATTCAATCGCACCAACTGCGGAACCAACACCACCGATGAAGACACCGCTGTTTGCGGCAACGCTTTTGCGGCCACGGCCATCCAGCATCTGACACCCGATCTGGGGGTCTGGCTCCAGTACGCCTCCACGGAAAGGGAGCTTTCCTCAACGGTGAGGGAGATTTCAGCCGGCGTTTCGCTCGACAAGCCGTTTGGACGGCGCGGAGACGGATGGGGAATCGCCATGGGCAGCAGCGAACCGGCGGACGCCTCCCTTCCGGTCCAGACCACCATGGAAACGTACTACCGGATCCAACTTACCCAATCCATTCAACTGACCCCCGATCTCCAACTGGTCATGAACCCCAGTTACGCGGATGGAGACAACAAGACGATCGTGGTCGGCGGACTGAGATTGCTTGTGAGATTTTAAGGGGCAACCTTGACGCCATTGTTGCCCAAGGGACCGTCGGTACGGAAGGAAGATGCGGGGAGGCCGGCTTTGTTGCAAAGATTGCAGGCCGGATTGTCAGCCCATGCGTAGCGGACAAAAGCGGGCTTGGGAATCTGACTGCTGCTGACCACGACAGTGTCCTTGTCGATCCTGGCATCGGCCCACACGAATTTTTTGTCTGCGCCGGCAATGGCAAACCCCTTGAGCGTTCCTCCATCCTTGGCGATCAAGCCTCCGCCGGTGTGTTTGAATTTGATCCGGATGCCGCCGCCTTCCACGGTGGCGCCGTCATAGAGGGGGCCGGAGAAGTCGAGGGTCTGGCCATACTGGATGGAGAGGGCGGCCAGGGCCAGGCGTTTGCCGACATCCTGTTTGTTTTTGGGATGAATGTCGGCGGCCTCACCGATGTCGATGGCAACCGCCATGCCGGTCTTGGGCAGGCTGAGGGTCATCATCTGGGCTTCGCGCAATTCCGCCCATCTGCTTTCCGTTGGATCGGGCTTTTGGGGGTAATAGCTGGCAAGTTGAACGAAGAGAAAAGGAAAATCGCCCTGCCCCCATTGTTTGCGCCAGGATTCGATCAAAGCGGGAAAAAGGGTTTGATACAGGGTGGCATTGCCGGCGTTGGCTTCGCCCTGATACCAGATGACGCCAGTGATGGCATAGGGAATCAACGGCGCGATCATGGCATTGTAGAGGACGGTGGGACGGCTTTGATAGGACCGGGGATCATTGACATGCGGGAAAACCGGAATGGGCTGCCCGGCGGCCCTGGCTTTTTCCGAGGCGGCCAGCCAGTCCCGGTAAGCCTGTCCATATTGTTCAAAGGTTGTCCTGCTGAAGTCCGCCACCAATTTGTCTAAATTGTCGATGATGGGTTTCAGGACAGGTTCAGATGAGAGTTTTTCCCGGATACTCCATGCCTCGGCCGGGGTTCCGCCCCAGGACGAATGGATGATTCCGATGGGGATGTTGAGTTTTTGGTGGAGCTCACGGGCGAAAAAGTAACCGGCGGCGGAAAATCTGGCGACGGTGTTGGTGGAGCACACAGTCCATCCGCCGCGGCAATTGTTTTTGGGTTCGCCGCTCATATCCTGGGCTACAGAGAACTGCCTGATACCGGAGTAGTTGGCTTGGGCTATTTCCGCCGGGGCGTCTTTTGAACTGCCAACGGTCATAGCCATGTTCGACTGCCCGGAACCGACCCAGACATCGCCAATCATCACGTTTTTGAGTGTGACGGTGTCTTTGCCGGCAATCGTCATTTCAAAAGGTCCTCCGGCTTCGGTTGGAGGCAACTGAACTTTCCATTGGCCTTGCGCGTCAGCGGTGGCGGATGCCTGCTGCTGGTTCAATTTGACTGTGATTTGTTCACCTGGATCGGCCCAACCCCAGACCGGGATGCCGGCTTTTCGCTGCAACACCATGTTGCTCGAGAAAACCGCAGGCAGTTTTACGCCGGCCTGGATGCTGAGGGTGGAAAGGAGTGAAAGCGTCAGAATGAAAAGGAAGGGCCGTATTTTCATGGAAATACCAGTTTTAGCTCTGAAAAAAAGTGGTGGCTGGGGAGGGAATCGCATCCGCTTATGCAAGTTTGAAAGCTTGCAAAACTTTACGCAACTCATTCACTTTCAACGAGTTGCATCGAAGGCCGTTTTTTAGCCTCTCGCACGTTTTTGCATGTTTTCGAAAAAAATCTGTCATGTTTTGTCATGTAGATTTCGATCCCCGGTCCCGACAAAAACAAAGTCATAGCACAGCCACCCGACAGAAGGAATCCCTTTCCTCACTTTCATAGCCGTCGGATCTGATCGTGATTCATGACGTCAAAAAGAACAATCTCCTCGGCATCCACACGCATGACAAGCCGCCAAGACAAATCCAATCGCGCCTCGTAGAAAAAAGTCCCCCTCAAACGTCGAAATCCAAACCCTGTATGCTGATGCGGGTTTTCCAGCAATTCCGGCAACGCCAAGATAATCTCCATCACCCGGTCACGCTGATGCCGGGTCAACCGCCTCCATGTTTTCTCAAAACGGGATGCCACCCATATGGGACGATTCATGGGCATCTCAGTCCAAACGCTTCAAGGCATTGATGGCTTCCTTCGGAAATTTGCCCAAACGGACCAGCTTTCCCGATTTACGTTCTTTGGCAATCTCATCCTCAAAAGAATGAAGCGCTTTGGCAGAGATTTCCGGCGACAGACAAATCTCACCTTCATCCACAGGAATCAATGTGACCGAGGGCCTCGAACCCCGCATAATCAAAACCTGCTCGCCATGCTCAGCCGAATCAATCAATGCGCTGAGCTTGCTTTTGGCCTCAGAAACAGTAACCATCTTCATAGTCCAAATATCTGGTCTAAATCTTGGTCTGTCAAATCCGTTTTTCAAAAATCTCGCCGCATCCCATGAACTTTACGAAACGCGTTTCACGTCCCCCGGTTTCAAGACCGGAAGCGGGGCAAGGACTTCGTCCATCAGTGGCGCATTTCAGACGGTTTCGAGCATTTTGACCTTTCCGGCTCCTTTGCAGGTTTGTCAGCGCATCTACCAACGCCACCAAAAACGTCTTCAAGCCATCCAATCCCATGCTCGCCGCCAAAAACGTTTGTCTGACCAAATCGCCAAGGACCATCCACCCGCTGAGGGCAACTCCTCCCGAAGGAAAAACCGACCTTGAAACCACGATTTTAAGTTTACGATGTCAAACTAGGGTAAGCGTCAAGCGGTGAGCATCTAGCAAGCTGCCCCTTTTGGGGATTAGATTGGGGGCATGAATGTGGTCATTACGTTAGGACTTGGTCTGCTTATTTTTTTTCTGCGAGCCAGTTGGCAGGGAGG
>JAQUAF010000007.1 GCA_028687435.1 Verrucomicrobiia bacterium
CAGCTTTTTTATGGAAGTAAACCTTGGGCAAAGTTTTCCAAGGAAAAATGGCCAATCCACCCACAAATCCAGCGACAGCGAGGCGAAATTTTTCCGGTTTGCTTGACAATCCCCATAGCAGGAGCGCCCGTTTGTCCGCGGATGACCTTATGCACGACTCCGTTGGTGTTTGAAAAAACGACGTAGAGAGCGTCTTTTTTGATGACTTTTTCGGGCAAGCCAAGAGATGCGTCCAAAAGCACGCATTCGTCGATGTCGTAATCAAAGTAGTCGTTGACATGAATATTTTTGGGCAGCCCTTCATTTTGCCAGCGTTGGACGGTTTCGGGCCATGGCGCGTCGAAAATGCCCACGCGATCGGGAATTTCGAAGTTGAAGGTTTTTTTGATTCTTTCCCGTGAAGTCATTTGTTGGCTCCTTGTTTTTGATGTGTCGATCAGGCGGAAAACGGACTTCTTTGGTCCGATCAGGTTTTTATTTGGCCTTGGATCATGACCGGGGTGGGGGTGGGGGATGCGCCGTTTATTTTTTCGCCAAGGATCCGCACCAATTCGAGGGCTATTTTTTGAGGAGAGAGTTCGTACCGGGCGATGGGGGACACATAAAGGTGTTCCACCCCTTCGTTGGCCATGGTGACGACTGCGAGTTGCGAAGACGCCGGTCGCTGGGGTTTGCTCAGATCCCGGATGGGAATGTTTTTTTGGAGAAGGGCCATGGCGGCGCCCCGCATGGCAATATCGTCGGAAACCAGCAGCGCCTCGGGCCATTGTCGTTTCGATTTCCAAGTTTCGATCAGGCGCAATGTTTTTTCATAAGAGGCTTTTTCAAGGTGGGTTCCCCCCGTGTCCGCTTTCAAGTGGTGGATTTCCACCGGAGGCAAATTCCATGTGGCGCAGGCTTTTTGGACTCCATCCAAATCCGGTATTTTCCCCCAGTCATAGTTGCAAAATGCCCGCAGATAAGCGATTTTTTGGATCCCTTGTTGAGACAAAAAACGGATGGTTTCCATACCGAAATGGCCGTAATCCAACATCACATCGCCTGGCGCGTTTTTTAGAAGGGGCGCGAGACGCACAATGGGCAGATCAACCCCTGGGATGAGGAGTTGAAAGGCATCGAATTGAGGCACCAGTTGGATGATTCCCGCATAAACATGATTTTGAAAATCGCTTCTCAAATGTTGGTGGGAGGGCAGATTTTGGGATGCGTCAAGGGTGTGGCCAATGCCATCGTAAACCCGGCAAATCCAATCGGGTTTTTGTTGGATTTCCAGTTGAAGGTAGTGAACAACCGCGCGTCCAAAATAGTGGGATTGTTCCATGAGGCTGGCGGCCACCAGGATGCCAATCGCGAATCGGGCGGGCTTTTTCCGTACAAAAGTGCCCTTTCGCTGCCGCCGCACCAGCAATCCGTCCCGCACCAGATGTTTCATGGCCTTTTGGATGGCCAGGTGATTGATTCCCCATTGGTGCCCCAACTCATGGGTGGGGGGCAGGGGGTCGCCCTCCCGCAGTCTGCCGTGAAGAATTTGATGACGAAGGAACTGTTCCACCTGGACGTGGAGAGGATCGGAGGTTTGAATGACTGGTTTGAGGTCCATTATGAAATAAATGAAACTTAATTAATATATTTCATTTTTTTAAAAACGCAAATTTTTTGCGCGACTCCCGCTCATGGACTGGAGCGTTTGGTCAAGGACGCCGATTTATGGTTGGAACCCCTGCCGCATGGCGGGGTGGTTTGACGGGAAAGGCTCTTGCCGGTCAAGGGGATGAGGAGGGCTTTGGAGAAGGAAGGGGGATGGTTGAGGGGGTGGCGCCATTCCAGATTTTCATGACACTGGTTGTTGCTGGGGCGCTTTGATGCCTTCACCCTTCGGTCTTCAACCTGTCAACCTGATCAGGCAGAAGCATTCATCTTGACGCAGGTGGCGCGCTGGGCCAAAAGAAAGCGGATTTCATCCGTTCTTGTGTATGGCCAATCCAAAGTTTTTTTTCGCGTTTTACCTGGCGCTGCTTTTGGCGCCGCTGGTTTGCGCGTGGGCGGCCAGCGCGTGGAGGGATCGCCGGTTGCGGGCGCCTTTGATGGCGAGAACGGTTTTTCGCTGTATTGAATGTCTCCAATTTTACGAGGCTGATGAGCCGGTGGAAAAAATGCCCTGCCCCATTTGCGGCAGGCAAAATGAAAAGTTGAGAATGTAGAGGCTCTTGCAAAACTACGATACTTGGCGTTGCTGCGGATTATTTTCGCTGGGAAGGCGTGGAGCTTGGGCAATCCCTGCAACGGTGCCGCTTGTGCGGCACAAGCGATCCCGCCACCACAGCGGGACCGCCAGCGAAAACAAAGACGCGCAACCCTCTGGGCGACAACCGCTTTGGCCAACTCCGGCGTTGACTTCCTCGACTTCGCTCGGAACAAGTCGGCAGCTTGTCTCGCCGAAGCGCTCGGGCGAAGGCGGATCAAAGCCCGCTGGGATTTGCTGTCTCATCGCCTTGTCCCCTCGATTTCACTCGGGACAAGCCTGAGCCTGTCGAATGGCTTGGATTTGGCCAAAGCGGTTCATCGCGCCAAGCATCGTAGTTTTGCAAGAGCCTCTGTAGCAAAGAAGAATGATTTATGGGCGCCTGGATTGGCCGCAATCGCAAAGCGCGTGCAACATACGGTTTCGACGAAATTTCCCTCGTGCCGGGCGATGTGACGATCAATCCAAGCCGCTTCCGCCTTCGTCCGGGCGCTTCGGCGAAACAGTCCGGCGGGACGCCGTTGCCGCTCATTGTTTGAAATTCTTCAGGGCTTCCTCTTCATTGGAATGGAAGGGAAAGAGATCTTTGAACCCGTTGATTTCAAAGATTTCGGCGATGAGATCGTTTATGCCGCAGAATTCCACGGAGCCGTTCAATCCTTGCGTTTTTTTGGCGGCCAGCAGGAAAACCCTCAAGCCGGCGCTGCTGGCGTATTCCAGTTTCGACAGATTCATGATCAGCTTTCGCGAGCCTTGTTTGATGCGGGCGTCAATGCTTTGGATGGCTTCGTCAGCGCAGGAGGCATCCAGGCGTCCGGAGATGGTCACAATGGTGAAAGGGGTTTTCTCGGTGAACTGGATATCCATGGGATTATTGCGGTGTTTCGCTGGCGAGGCGTTGAAGGGCTTCTTCCCGGGAGCCAAGAATCGGGTAAGGGGTGGGGAGTCCCGAGATTTCAAACAACCGGCGCACATCGGGTTGCGCCGAACAGATGACCAGTTTGCCGTTTTTGCGCTGCAAATCCTTGGCTGCCAGGAAAAACAGCCGGAGCCCGACACTGCTCATGTAGGTGACGCCGGCCAGATCCACCAGGAGGGATGTGATGCCTTCGTTGACCAGCACATTGAAATGCTCATGAATTTGGGGATAGGTGGCGGCATTGAGTTTGCCGTTGAGCGTGATGATCATCAGCGGACCGTGCTTTTCCTCTTGGATTTCCATGGCAGGATGGGGTTTTTCAGGAGTTTGCGACGACTTTCTTGCGTAAAACAAGCACATTCTTGCCGTCCTGTCTCCGGTAGGAAACAGAATCCATCATTTTCCGGACGATATGGATGCCCAAGCCTCCGATGGGGCGTTCGGCCAGGGGCTTGGTGAGATCGGGCGGCGGTTTTTCCATGGGATTGAATGCGCGGGCATCGTCGTCGATGCGAGCCTCGACCCAGCCATTGTCCATGCGAAGCTGGATTTCGATCCGGTGTTCAGCCTTGTCCTCGTAACCATAGGAAATGACGTTGGTAACCAGTTCGTCGAGCGAGACGTTGATGGCGTAGGCGTCCTTGGCGGCGATCTGATTTTGGCGGCAGAATTCGTCCACCCGCGCGGCAAGTTTCTCGATTTCGTCCAGTCGGTTGACGAGGCTGGCTTGAAGGCATTCGCTCATGGGTGTGACTATCGTGGAGCGGGGGAAAGGTGAAATCAATCACAGTTTTGTTGATCGGGTCTTTTTTTTGGCTTAAGGAAGGGGCATGCATGGCGTGAATTTCATTTGGGATTTCGCCACCGTATTGCTGGTGGCCGGGGTGGTGACGGTGGTTTTTCACCGGTTCAAGCAACCGATTGTGCTGGGATACATTCTGGCCGGGATCATCATTGGTCCTTATACGATGCCCTTTGAGTTGGTCAGCGACGAGACGACCATCAAGATTTTGTCCGATATGGGATTGGTCTTCCTGATGTTCAGCCTGGGGTTGCATTTCAATCTGGGCAAGATCAAGGAGATTGGGATGTCGGCGGGAGTGGCGGCCGTGGTGGAGATTCCGTTGATGATGGCGGTGGGCTTTATGACGGGGAGGCTGATGGGCTGGGATCAGATGGATTGTCTTTTTCTTGGGGCGATTATTTCGATTTCGTCCACCACGATCACGGTGAAGGCCTTGCGCGAGACGGGCAAGTCCAGGGAGCGTTTTGCGGAGGTCATTTTTGGCATTTTAATCATGGAGGATATCCTGGCCATGGCCATCCTGGTGTTGTTGTCGGGAGTTGCCGCCACCGGGACGCTGGATACGATGGCTGTGACCGAAACGGTGATAGGGCTGGCCATATTTCTGACGGCTGTGTTGGTGCTGGGGTTGATTGCGATTCCGCCGCTGATCCGTTTTGTGGTGGGGTTCAAGAGTCCCGAGATGCTTTTGATCACGGTGCTGGGACTGTGTTTTGGAGTTTGCCTGGTGACCTTGCGGATGGGCTACAGTGTCGCCCTGGGGGCTTTTCTGGTCGGGGCGATCGTGGCGGAATCGGAGGAGGTTCAGCGGATCATTGCCCTGGTTGATCCGCTCCGGGATCTGTTTTGCGCGATCTTTTTCATTGCCATCGGATTGCAGATCGATCCCGGGATAATTCCCCGCTATGCCGCTCCGATTTGTCTTGTGTGTGTGGCGGTGGTGGCGGGGAAGGTGATGGCCTGTTCCCTGGGGGCGTTGTTGGGGGGAAACAATTTGAAAACCTCCCTGCATGCCGGATTGGGATTGGCGCAGATTGGTGAGTTTTCCTTCATCATTGCGGGGCTGGGGGTGAGTCTCAAGGCTACAAATGAACCGCTGTATCCGATTGGAGTGGCTGTTTCGGCCTTGACCACCCTGTTTGCGCCTTACCTTTTGAAGGGATCGGACAGGGTTGTGGCGTGGGCAGAGGGAAAAACGCCTCGTTCCGTTCAAGAGGGGATCGGGGAGTATGGGAAGTGGTTTCAGGGCTTGTCGCAAAAGCAGGAGGGCGATGTCGTGCGCCGGCTTTTCCGCCTGTTGCTGGGCAAGCTGGTCTTGAACGTCACCCTGCTTTCAGCGGTTTATTGGGCGGCGTCGTATGTGGACACGTTGCTGGTCAGTTGGACGCTGCGGCTGCCCGCATGGATGCATGGGACCGGCCCGGTCGTATGGTTTGCGGCCACGCTGCTGGCGCTTCCGTTGCTGGCGCCGACTTGGCGCATTTTGAATTCCCTGGGAATGGTGGTGGTGGAAATGGGCGCGCCGGGTGAGAGTCTGCCCGATGTGGACGCCCGGGTCAGAGCTTTTGTGTCGAACGGGGTTTTCATAATCGGTTTTCTGCTGCTTTTTGGGTGGATTTTCTTTTTGAGCAACGACCTGCAGCCATCAAAACTGATTCAGTTGGTGGTGTTGATTGCGCTGGCGGCTTGCAGTTCCTGGTTCGATAAAATTTTTCTGAGAATCTATTTGGAAGCGGAGAGGATTGTCTTCAGAAAAGGCCATCAGAATACGAAATCCTGAAAAAAAACTTTTTTGGATTTTCTTCGTGCATTTTTTTCAAACTTGTTGCAAGTTGGGCGTTCCTCTTCGTTGTACGGGATGTCGGGGAGATGGAAGAACGGGAATGCCTTGGCTCCCGGAGGGGAAAATTTTTTTGGATTTTGCTGAGATAAGGCTTGACGGATGCCTGTTTTTCATCACAATCCCCGCTCTCTCAAGACATTAGGAAAAATGTGAAAGTTAAGATTTACAACCAGCAAGGAGAAAGCCGCGGTGAAACCGAGGTGGACAGCCGGTTCACGTTCAAAGGCGTGAGTCCGCAGGTGGTGCATGACGCAGTGGTGGCCTACCGGGCCAACCAGCGGATGGGCACCGCATGCACCAAGACGATTGCCGAGGTGACCGGTTCGGGCAAAAAACCTTACAAGCAGAAGGGCACCGGACGCGCGCGCGCGGGCTTGGTTCGTTCCCCGTTGTGGCGGAAGGGCGGCGTGGTTTTTGGTCCCAAACCCCGGGATTATTCCAAGCGCATGCCCCGGGAGATCAAACGCCTTGCCTTTGACCAGGCGCTGGCGGGCCGCATCAAGAGCGATGATGTGATTGTGGTGGAGAGCTTTGATGTGCAAACCTCCAAGACAAAGGATTTCACGGGAATTCTCAAGAAGCTGCCAGTCAAGGGATTTACGCTTCTGGTTCATGAGTCCCCGTCGGCCAATCTTCGTCTTGCCTCCCGCAATGTCGCAACAGTCCAGATGGTGTCCGCAGCTTCTGTCAATGCCTATCAATTGCTTGATTGCGACAAGATCGTGATCACCCAGGCGGCGTTGCGGTTGCTGGGCGCCCGCGGTGTTCAACAGGCGGAGGCCGCATGAAAGATCCATTTTCCATAGTTCAACGGGTGCGGCTGACCGAGAAGGGGTCGGTGCTTCAGGAAAAACACAACGCCTATGTCCTGGCGGTGGCTCCCAAAGCCAACAAGGTGGAAATCAAGCAGGCGGTGGAGAAAATTTTCAACGTGAAGGTCGAACGCGTGAACACCATGCATTGCCTGGGCAAAAAACGCCGTCAAATGACCAAGCAGCGCGGACAATCGTCGGATTGGAAAAAGGCGGTGGTCACCCTCAAGGAAGGCGGAAAGATTGAACTGGGGATCTAACCGGACATAAACCAGACGCCAAAGAAAACCGAGACATTCCATGGGAATTCGAAATTACAGACCTTATACCTCGAGCGTACGGTTCAAGACCTCCCTGACTTTTGACGAGATCACCAGGGAACGTCCGGAGAAATCGCTGACGGAACCCTTGAAGAAAACGGGCGGGCGCAATAATTACGGACGTCTGACCATGAGGCATCGCGGGGGCGGCCACAAGCAGCGGTACCGGTTGATTGATTTCAAACGCGACAAGCGCGGCGTGAAAGCGGTGGTGGAAAGCATCGAGTACGATCCCAACCGTTCGGCGCGGATTGCGCTGCTCAAATACGAGGATGGCGAAAAGCGTTATATTCTTGCGCCCGTGGGGCTGGCAGTGGGAAAGACGGTCCAGTCCGGGGCTGAGTCGCCATTGGAAACGGGCAATGCCCTGCCCTTGCGCAATATTCCAATGGGGTTGCCATTGCATAATATCGAGCTGGCGCCGGGCAAGGGCGCATTGCTGGTCCGCAGCGCGGGAATGTCGGCGGTGTTGATGGCCAAGGAGGGCGATTATGGGAATTTGAAGCTGCCTTCCGGGGAAATTCGCAAAGTTCATTTGGATTGCTATGCCACACTTGGACAGGTTGGCAATTTGGAACACGAGGCAGTGTCCTATGGCAAGGCTGGAAAAACCCGGCACATGGGCTGGCGCCCGCGTGTGCGAGGCATGGTGATGAATCCGGTGGACCATCCCAATGGAGGTGGTCAGGGCAAGAGCAAGGGGGGCGGCGGATGGCATCATCCCGTGTCGCCTTGGGGTCAGTTGGCCAAAGGGTTGAAAACCCGCCAGAAACACAAGCCAACCGATCAATTCATCCTTGAACGACGCAAGAAGTAACAATCACGGAGTAAATATCTATGGGCCGCTCGCTCAAAAAAGGACCTTTTGTAGATGATCACCTGATGAAAAAGGTGATGAAGATGAACACTGCGGATGCCAAGAAGCCGATCAAGACGTGGTCGAGGCGTTCGATGGTGATTCCGGAATTTGTCGGGCATACCTTTCTTGTGCATAACGGCAAGGTATTCAACACGGTGTTTGTGACCGAAAACATGGTGGGTCACTACCTGGGGGAATTTTCCCTCACGCGCACATTCAAGAAACATGGCGCGCACACCGAAAAAGCCGCGGCGAAATAGCGCCGGTCTGGAAGCATGCGGATCCGTCCTCCACGGCAGTGGTTTGGATGGGGAAGCTTGAGGCTTTCGACCGTTGCAGGTTGGTTTTTTTGTTCTTTCATAGGGTTGGTCCCTGGGGCCGACCTCGAGAACCAGGAGTTGCGCATCGCGCTGGAGACTCTCCGGCGCGAGAATGCCGAACTCCGAAAGGCGGGCAACCAGAGCCAGCGGGAGCTGGCTGCGGCCGCCAGCCGGTTATCCCTGGCGGAACAGCAGCTTAAGGAAAAACGCCGCGGGCTTTCAGCGATGGATGATGATGGGCGCAGTGCGGAAGAGTGGAAAGCCAGCCTGCTGCGGAGCCTCAAGGCGCTTGATGATGCCAGCCGGGAGACACAGGCCGCCGCCGAACGGTTGAAGCTGCTGTACATCGCATCGAAGGAAGCCTTGAAATCAGCCGAGCGGATTGAACCCGCAAAACGGGCGATGCTGGAGGCGGAATTGAGGCTGTGCGAAAAGGCGCTGGCAGGATGGGAGCAGAAGAGACCGGTGGTGCTGCCGAAGGGCGCTGACGCATCCGCGCTCAAGGCTGTGAAGATTTTTGCCGTTGACCTCGACCTGGGGGTGGCGGCGCTGGCGGTGGGGATGAAGCAGGGAGCGAAGGCGGGAATGCCGTTTGTGGTGGTGAGGGACAAACTGTTGATCGCCACCCTGACGCTGGTTGAGGTTCGTGAAACGGCGAGCCTGGCCATCGTTGAGCAGATGGAACCGAAGAACCCGATCCGCGCGGGGGACACGGCTATGTTGCGCCAGTTTTGAATGCAGGAGCGGAGAAAAAAAGCCCCGAAAGGGGCGGATGAAGAAAAAGATTTTATGAAAGTGCAAGCCATAACACGCCACGTGCACATTTCGCCCCGCAAGGCGATGGAGGTGACGCGTGAGGTTCAGGGACTTCCGGCCCAACGCGCGCTGGATGTGCTGAAGTTTATTCCGCGCAAAGCTGCCCGGCTCGTTTTGCGCACCTTGAAATCCGCCGTGGCCAACGCGGAGAACAATGCTTCGTTGTCGCGCGAAAAATTGGTGGTGAAGGAGGCCGTGGTGGGAGCGGCGCCATCCCTGCGACGCATCTCGACCCGGGCCCGTGGCGGCGCGGATACCATCCGCCGGCGGCACAGCCACATCAAAATTGTCTTGAGCGATGAGTGAGTTGGCTATATAACCACCCCCCCTTTGATTTGAAACCAGCAAACTAGAACAAAATACTATGGGACAAAAATGCAATCCGACCGGTTTTCGCCTTGCGGTGAGCAAGGACTGGCGTTCGCGTTGGTATGCGGGCAAGCGCGACTACCGGCAGTCGCTGCACGAGGATCTGAAGATTCGCGATTTTCTGAAGAAGAAACTCGAGCAGGCGGCGGTGCCGCGGATTGACATTGAGCGGGCTTCCCAGCGCATGAGGGTGACGGTGCACACGGCCCGGCCCGGGATTGTGATCGGGCGCAAGGGGACCGAGATCGAGAAGTTGAAGGAGGAGATCGGCAAGTTCACCGCTCTGAAGGAAATTTACGTGGAGATCCAGGAAGTCAAGCAGCCGGAGACCAATGCCCAGTTGATTGCCGAGAATGTGGCCTTGCAATTGGAACGGCGCATATCCTTCCGGCGCGCCATGAAGAAAGCGGTGCAGACGGCCATGAATCTTGGGGTGGAGGGCATCAAGATCCGTTGCGCAGGGCGGTTGGGCGGAGCGGAACTGGCCCGCACGGAATGGTATCATGAGGGAAAGGTGCCGTTGCAGACTCTGCGAGCCGACATTGACTACGGTTTTGGCGAGGCCATGACTATGTATGGGAAAATTGGCGTGAAAGTCTGGGTTTATCGCGGACAGAAGGAGTTGACGCTGAAAAAGGCGGCGTGAACCGACGAACAACAGAAACCTGAAACTTTTTAGACGACCATGCCATTGATGCCAGCCAGAGTAAAGTACCGCCGAATGCAGCGCGGCAGCCGCGCCGGGATGGCAAGCCGCGCGACGGGTGTGGACTTTGGGATGTACGGTTTGCAGGCGTTGGAACGGGGGTGGATCACCGCGATCCAGATTGAGGCGGCCCGCGTTGCCCTGACGCGCAACCTGAAACGCAAGGGAAAGGTGTGGATTCGCATATTTCCGGACAAATCCATCACCAAACGCCCGCCGGAAACCCGGATGGGCAAGGGCAAGGGACCTCCCGACGCTTGGGTGGCGGTGATCCGGCCCGGCAGTGTAATGTTCGAGTTGGATGGGGTGACGGAAGGCTCGGCCCGCGAATCGTTTGCGCTGGCGGCGGCAAAATTGCCCTTGCGAACACGAATGATCTCCCGGCACCATTAATTTTGAGCGGTGTTTTCCATGAAAATGAATGAACTGAAAAATCTGACTGAAGCGGAGTTGCGCGCCAAGGGGCGGGATTTGCGCCAGGAGCTGTTCAACCTGCGTTTGCGTCAGACGACCGGGCAGTTGGAAAAGCCCAGCCGGATCCGGGAGGTGCGCAAGGACATTGCCCGGGTTGAAACCCTTTTATCCCAACAGAAACGCAAAGCCGCCTGATTTTGTTATGACAAATACGCCAGCAGAAAACCGAGGCAAACGGAAGGATCGTGTGGGCCGTGTGGTTTCGGACAAGATGGTGAAGACCATTGTAGTGGTGGTCGAACGCCGTGTCCGGCACCCGGTTTACGAGAAAGTGATTACACGGGTCCGCCGTTTTTACGCGCATGATGAAAAAGGCGAGGCCCGGGTTGGCGACAGGGTGCGAATCGTGGAAACCCGCCCCCTGAGCCGGCTGAAACGCTGGCGGTTGATGGAGGTGCTTGAACGGGGTACAGAAAAACCTGTGACTGGCGTGGAAACCGAAGCGGTTGGGGAGGTTAAAGCCTGAGAGGCTGGTGAGATATGCTGCAAATACGTTCCATAGTGGATGTGGCGGACAACACGGGCGCGCGCCGCGCGTCGGTGATCGGTGTGTTGGGCCGCAGGACCCCCTTTGCCCGGGTGGGCGATGTCATCAAGGCCAATGTGAAGGAGGCCGATTCGGATGGCACGGTTAAAAAAGGGGCGGTGGTGGATGCGGTGGTGGTTCGCACGCGGCAACCCATCCGCCGGCGCGATGGATCGGTTTTGCGTTTCGACCGCAATGCGATCGTGGTCATCGACAAACAGCTTAATCCGGTGGGAACCCGCATCTTTGGCCCGGTGGCCCGCGAATTGCGCGAAAAGAATTTTATGAAGATTGTTTCCCTGGCGCCCGAGGTGATTTAAGATGAGAGCTCATGTAAAAAAGAATGACATGGTGGTGGTGATTGCGGGCAATCACCGCGGTTCACGTGGCAAGGTGCTGGCCGTGGACTTCAAGGAAGAACAGGTCCGGGTGGAGGGCGTGCATGTGATCAAAAAGGCGGTGCGCAAGAGCCAGGATCATCCGCAGGGCGGCTTCGTCCAGAAGGAGGGGCCGATTCATCTTTCCAACGTAATGCCGGCTGAAGAATACGACCGGCGCCACAAGGCCCGCGGGGGCAAGGGTGGCGCGGCCTGATCAAGGCCATTAAAATATTTGCCGAATGAACGCGCTGCTTGAACATTATCGAAAAAACGTGGTTCCCAAACTCCTGAGCGAGGGACGCTACCCGAACGTCATGGCCATTCCACGCATGGTGAAGGTGGTGTTGAACACCTGTGTGGGCTCCGCAGCCGAGAAACAGGCGCTGGAGGATGCCGTCAAGGAGCTGGCCATTGTGACGGGGCAGAAGCCGGCCATTACCAGATCCAAGAAAAGCATTTCCAACTTCAAGTTGAGGAAGGGACAGGAAATCGGATGCAAGGTGACATTGCGCGGACGGCAGATGTTTGAATTTCTGGAGCGTTTTTTCAATACGGTGCTGCCGCGTGTGCGTGATTTTCGCGGGGTCTCGAACCGCGCTTTTGACGGGCGGGGGTCTTACACCCTGGGTTTTGACGACCACACCATTTTCCCGGAGATCGAATTGGACAAGATCAAAAGGCGGCTGGGCATGGACATTACCTTTGTGACGACCGCGCGCAACCCCGAACAGACGAAAGAGCTGCTCAAAATGCTGGGCATGCCGTTCGCACACGAACGCAAGAACTGATTACGACCATGGCAAAGACCTGTTTGATGGAAAAACAACAGCGGAAGCCGAAGTTCAAGGTGCGGCGCTACACCCGTTGCAAGGTGTGCGGCCGCGCCAGGGCCTTCATGCGCCGTTTTGACATGTGCCGCCTCTGCTTTCGCGAGCTGGCGGTGAAGGGGATGATCCCCGGTGTCACAAAATCCAGTTGGTAAAGACATGAGTGCAACCGATCCCATCGCTGATATGCTGACCGCCATTCGCAGCGCCTTGCTCTGCGGACATCCCGGCTTGAAAATCCCCCATTCCCGCCTCAAAAGCGACATCGCGCGAGTGCTGAAAAAGGAGGGATACATCGAGGATTTCAAGGTGCTGAAAGAAGGCGCCAAGACCGCCTTGCAGATAGCCCTGAAGAATGCCAGGGGGGGGCGGGTCATCGTGGGATTGCGCCGGATCAGCACGCCGGGCCGGCGCAAGTATGTGAATTCGAAGGAAATTCCCAGGGTTCTCGGCGGAATGGGAATTTGCATCCTGACCACGCCGCGCGGCGTGATGAGCGGGCAGCAGGCTAAAAAGGAGAACGTTGGAGGGGAAGTGCTCTGCCATGTATGGTAAGGCGCCCGGACGACAATATTTTTAACAACCGATAATCAACCCGAAGCAGACATGTCACGCATAGGTAAAAAGCACATTCCGGTTCCCGCCCAGGTGAAAGTGGCGGTGGAAGGGCGGCGGGTCCGCGTTGAGGGGCCGAAAGGCAAGCTGAGCTTGGAATTGCCCCCCACGACAAGCGTTTCCGTGGCCAATAATCAGATCGCTGTTGCCAGCGATGGGGAGGGATCCAATGCCAAGGCTTTTCATGGCCTGGCCCGGAGCCTGATCAACAACATGGTGACCGGCGTGACCCAGGGGTTCCAGAAAAAACTGGAAATCCAGGGGGTGGGTTTCAAAGCGGCGGTGCAGGGAAAGAATCTCAACCTCAGCCTCGGTTTTTCCCATCCGATCCTTTTTCCCATTCCGCCCGACATCAAGATTGTTGTGACTGACAATACTTTGATCCAGATTGACGGCGCCGACAAACGGGAGGTGGGCGCTGTTGCGGCGGCCATCCGGCGTTTCTATCCGCCCGAACCTTACAAGGGCAAGGGAGTGCGCTATGTGGGTGAGCGTGTGCGCCGCAAGGAAGGCAAGACCGTTCAATAATCATCATATTTATGCCAAGATCCAATCGAGAATTGTCCATCCGACGGCACTGGCGTGTGCGCAAGAAGGTAACGGGTTGCGGGGAACGTCCGCGTTTGAGCGTGCGTTTTTCCGGCAGGCACATCCATGTGCAGTTTATTGACGATTGCAAGGGGGTGACACTGGCTGCCGTGTCAACGTTGGAAAAGGATTTGCGCCAGGGCGCGAAAAACCGCGCGAACATGCCGACGGCCGCGCAGGTTGGAAAGCTGGCGGCGGAAAGGGCGCTTGCCAAGAACATCAAGAACGTCGTCTTCGACCGGGGCGGTTGCCGTTTTCATGGAAAGGTGAAGGCCCTGGCCGATGCCGTGCGCGAAGCCGGGTTGGTTTTTTGAGCTAAAGGAGTTTGCCTGTGCCGACAAAGAATTTGCAGGAAAAAGAAAAGGAGAAGGTCAACATTGAGGACGTCAGCGGCGCTGTCAAAAGCGTGGCGGTCCCCCGTTTTGCCGAGGGAGGCGGCGGCGAGGGCAAGGGGGACATGATTGAAAAGATCGTCTTCATCAACCGTTGCGCCAAGGTCGTCAAAGGCGGGCGGCGTTTCAGCTTCAGCGCCCTGATTGTTGTGGGGGATCAGCATGGAAAGGTCGGATATGGTTTTGGCAAGGCCAACGAAGTGGCGGATGCCATTCGCAAGGGGACGGATGCCGCCCGGAAAAACATGATCACCGTCAACATGAGGGAAAAAACCATTCCCCACGAGGTGGAGGGAAATTTTGGCGGCGGACGGGTGATTTTGAGACCTGCGAGCCCCGGAACAGGTGTCATTGCCGGCGGAGGGGTTCGGGCGGTGGTTGAGGCGGCTGGCATCCATGATGTGCTTTCCAAGTCCCTCGGTTCCGGCAATATGGTCAACGTGGTCAAGGCAACCCTTGACGCCCTTAACAAGCTGCGTTTGCGCCAGCAAATCATGGTTTGCCGCGGCTTGATCGCCCCGGCGGAGAGGAAAGCTGCCGCGCAAGCCTGACAACCGGTTTTCAAGACATGCGACTTCATCATTTAAATCCTGTTTTTGGCGCCAAGCATCGTTCCAAACGCCTGGGATGCGGCGAAAGTTCAGGCCATGGCAAAACCAGCTGCCGGGGCGGCAAGGGGCAGACGGCCAGGTCTGGCAGTTCAATCCGTCTCGGCTTCGAAGGCGGGCAGACGCCGTTGTACCGGCGCATGCCCAAACGCGGTTTTAACAACAAGCGGTTCAAACGCAAGGTTGCTGTGGTCAATGTTGCGGAGTTGAATGAGTTCCCTGACGGCGCAGTGGTGGACGTCAAGGCATTGCTGGATGCGGGTCTGATTCGCGGCGGTTTTGAGGCTGTCAAGATCCTGGGCGGCGGGGAACTGAAGAAAAAGCTGACGGTCCAGGTGCATTTGCTCAGTGAATCGGCCCGGAAGCAGATCGAGGCGGCGGGAGGGACGATCAGTTTGATCCCGGAAAAAGTCTCGGAAAAAGGGAAACTGGCGGAGAAGAAGGCTTAGCCGTCTGTTGAAGTTGTTCCATGATTTCCGCTTTCACCAACGCGTTCAAGATTCCCGAGTTGCGGAAGCGGATTTTTTTCACGCTGGTGATTGTCTTTATCTCGCGCCTGGGGGCGTTCATTCCCGTTCCCGGAGTGGACCCGGCGGTGCTGGAAAACCTGTTCCGAAACATGCAGGAAAAAGAGGGGGGAAGTTTCCTGGCCCTGATGAACATTTTCAGCGGCGGCGCCCTGGAGCATTGCGGTATTTTCTGTCTGACGGTGATGCCCTACATCAGCGCATCGATCATTTTTCAGCTGCTGGTGGCCGTGATGCCGCAATTGACAAAGCTGTCGAGGGAGGAGGGGGGGCGGCAGAAAATCACGCAGTACACGCGTTATCTGACCATTGCAATCGCGATCTTCCAGAGCGCCATGTTTGCCCGCACTTTTGAGAATCCGCGCAGCCTGCCGATGTTTCAACATCTGGAGGGTGTGCTGGTGCCGAATCCCGGGCTGATGTTTGAGTTCACCACCGTGGTGACCCTGACGGGAGGCACCATTTTCTTGATGTGGCTGGGCGAGCAGATCACGGAACGGGGGATCGGGCAGGGCATTTCAATGTTGATCGCCACGAACATTCTGGCGCGTTTTCCGAATGCGGTGGGCATCGCTTATCAGATTTTCAACCCGTCGGTTGGAGAGTCCAAGTACAACATCATCCATGCCGCGCTTTTCCTGTTGATGTTTCTCGGCGTGACCGCATCGGTGATCGTGGTGACGCAGATGCAGCGCAAAATATCGGTGCAGTACGCCCAGCGCATGGTGGGACGCAAAATGTATGGCGGCGGACAGACCTACATGCCTTTGCGGGTGAACTATTCCGGCGTGATGCCCATCATTTTTGCCCAGGCCCTGCTGATGTTTCCGCAGACAATCGGCAATTTCATCAATGTGCGGTGGATCCAGGATTTCGTCCGCAGCCTCACGGAAGGCGAGTGGGTGCATTTGACATTCTATTCGATATTGATTTTTGCATTCAGCTTTTTCTGGGTCGCCACGGTTTTCAATCCCATCCAGATCGCTGATGACCTGAAGAAACATGGAGGATATGTGCCGGGGGTTCGTCCGGGCAAGCCGACGGCGGATTTTCTTGAGTACACCATGGTGAGAATCACTTTTGCCGGCGCGGTCTTCCTGGTTTTTATTGCGGGGATTCCGTTGGTGCTGAGCCGGTCGATGCAGTTGAATTACCTGGTTGCGAGCTTTTTTGGCGGCACCAGCCTTTTGATTGTGGTGGGGGTGTTGCTGGACACTCTGCGGCAGATCGAGACGCATTTGCTGACGCGCAACTATGAGGGATTTTTGAAGAAAGGCCGGATGCGCGGGCGCCTTTGAATTTTTGGGGTTGTTCTGTGAGATGTCAAATTTCGTCAGTTTCTGTCTCCGCCGCGGCGCCATGCGCCGCACGGCTGACGGAAGGGGCGGGGTCTGGTTTTGAGGCCCGGAGGCGGGGATGACCATTCCGCTCAAGACGGAAAAAGAGATTGTGGCGATGCGGCGCAGTTGCGCGCTGGCAGCCAGGGTGCTGGATTTGCTGGCCGGATATCTGGCGCCGGGGATGACCTTGAGGGAGATTGACGCGCATGCGGGGCGGTTGATCAAGGAACATGGGGCGAGGAGCCCTTTTCTTGGATACCGCGGATTTCCCGGGAATGTGTGCATTTCAGTGAATGAGGAGGTCATCCATGGCACACCGCGGGAGCGCAAGCTGCAATGCGGCGATATTGTCAGCCTGGATGTGGGGGTGGTTTATGAGGGGTGGATTGGCGACAATGCCCGCACCGTGGCCCTGGGGGAAGCGCCGCCGGAGGTCCGGCGGCTGATGGAAGCCACGGAGAGTTCTTTATACTTGGCTATTGACAAAGCGAGGCCGGGTAACAGATTATCCGACATTTCGCACGCCGTGGAATCGTTCGTGACCGCGAGGGGTTTTTCGGTGGTGCGCGAGTTCGTCGGGCATGGTGTGGGACGCACCATGCACGAGGAGCCGCAGATCCCGAATTTTGGCCCGCCACATTGCGGACCGAAACTGAAGGCGGGGATGACACTGGCGATCGAGCCGATGATCAACCTCGGGCGGGCGGAAGTGAGGAGGCTGGACGATGGCTGGACCGTGGTGACAGCCGACGGGAAACCGTCGGCGCATTACGAGCACACCGTGCTCATCGGACAGGAGGGACCGGAGATTCTGACCATTCCAGAGGGGAAGTCAGAAGAGATTGAAAGGAAATTAAAACAAAGCCAGGCTTAACGAAAGAACGTGGCAAACGAGGAACCTATCCGGGTGGAGGGCACAGTTCTGGAACTGCTTCCCAATACGATGTTTCGGGTGAAACTCCCGAATGGACATCGTGTGCTGGCGCATGTTTCCGGAAAGATCAGACTGCACTTTATTCGGATACTTCCGGGCGACAAGGTGATGCTGGAGATGTCGCCTTATGATCTTTCCAAAGGGAGGATTATTTACCGGCAGAAATAGGGAATGGATATGAAAGTGAGACCTTCAGTAAAACGGATTTGTGAACATTGTAAAATTGTGCGGCGGAAAGGCGTTGTCCGAGTGATTTGCACCGATCCCCGCCACAAGCAACGCCAAGGATAGAGCCATGCCCAGATTACTCGGAGTTGATATTCCAGACCAGAAGAGGATTGAGGCTTCGTTGCCTTATATTTACGGGATTGGCCCCGCGCGCGCGCGTGAGATTCTGGCCAAGGCCGAAATCGACCCCAATTTGAGGGCCAAGGCGCTGACCCCCGAACAAATCAACCGCATCAGCCATGTGATCAGCGAAAGCAAATACGTGGTGGAGGGCGATTTGCGCCGGGAGATCCAGCAGAACATCCGCCGCCTGATGGCGATCGGGTCGTACCGTGGCATCCGGCACAAGCGCGGTCTGCCGGTTCGCGGCCAGCGCACCGGCACCAATGCCCGCACACGCAAGGGGCCGCGCAAGACGGTGGGCGTGATTCGCAACAAGGATGCCAAGGCCGGCAAGGTGTAGGCCGGGGCGTAAATCGCAAGTTACCATTCATCAACTGATGGCATAAAATTATGGCAGACGAAGAGACATCCAAGAAAACTGAAGCAGCCCGGCCGGCTGAGGCGGCCAAACCCGCCGAACCCGCCAAGGCCAAGGCGCCCAAAAAGGAACCCAAGGCCAAAGGAGCCAAAAAGAATGCGGCTGCGGCCGCCTCTGATGCCGCTCCCGCAGCGGCCGCCAACCTCGATCCGCTGGCCGAGGAACCCAAGGCCAAGATCATCCGGGCCAAGGGTGCCAAGAATATCAGCGTGGGCGTGGTTCATGTCACCGCGACTTTCAACAACACGATTGTTTCCATCACGGATCTGCAGGGCAATTTGATTGCCTGGTCCAGCGCCGGCAAGGCCGGTTTCAAGGGATCCCGCAAAAGCACCGCGTATGCGGCGCAGATGGCGGCCCAGGATTGCGCCAGGCAGGCCATGTCGCACGGCGTGAAGGAAGTGGAGGTGCGAGTCAGCGGGCCGGGACTTGGACGCGAATCAGCCGTCCGGTCATTGCAAGCCATCGGATTGGAAATTTCCGCAATCAAGGATGTGACTCCCGTTCCTCACAACGGGTGCCGTCCGCGTAAACCAAGGAGAGTGTAGTTTATGGGACGTTATACTGGACCTCGCATCAAGGTTTGCCGCCGTCACAACGCCCAGCTTTTTGGGGCGTCGAAGTATCTCGAGCGCAAAAATTACCCCCCGGGAATGCATGGGCCGAAATCCCGCCGCAAATTATCCGAATATGGACTTGCCCTGTCGGAAAAACAAAAGTTGCGGTACATGTACGGGCTTTTTGAACGGCAGTTCCGGCATGTTTTCCGGAAAGCCCAGCGCACGCGCGGCGTTACAGGGGAAACCCTTTTGCAACTGCTGGAAACGCGGCTGGATAATGTGGTGTTCCGGCTCGGATTTGCGCGGACGCGCCCCTTTTCCCGCCAGATGGTGGTGCATGGACATGTGCGTGTGAACAAGGTCAAGGTCACTTCGCCTTCCTACAATGTCCGTGCCGGGGATGTGATTGAGATTCGTGAGAATGCCAAGACCAAGGCCATGGTGCAAAAAAGCCTGGAGTTGAACCAGGCCGCCCCGGTGCCGGATTGGCTGGCGGTGGATCGCGAGGGAATAAAGGGCGAGGTGAAACGCATTCCCACCCGCGAGGAGATCGCGCCGATCGTCAATGAACGTTTGGTGGTGGAACTTTATTCCCGTTGAGTAGGCGGGAAGGCCCCCTGTCCGCGCCGCCCGGCGCCGGGGGATTTTGCAGCGAGGGGCGGCTGGACGAATACATGAGTTTTCGCGGATGGATGGCGGATGTCATCCGGGCGGAAACTAGATTAAAATCGTTTAAAGGAGATGTTATATGGCTATTCAGCTTGGCCGTTTTGAAATGCCCTCGCGTTTGATTCGCGAAGAGGCTGGCGCAACCCCCACTCATGCCCGTTTTGTGGCGGAGCCCTTTGAACGGGGATTCGGACACACTTTGGGCAATGCCCTGCGCAGGGTGCTGCTTTCATCCATCGAAGGCGCCGCGATCACCGCGGTGAAAATCGAAGGGGCGCCCCATGAATTCAGCGCCATCCCGGGCGTGGTGGAGGACGTGACGGATATCGTGCTCAACCTTAAAAGAGTGCTGCTCAAGATGCACGATCGCGGCCCGCGCATGGTGATGTTGAGCGTCAACAAGGAAGGACCCGTGCTGGCGGGCGACATCCAGTGCGATCAGAACCTCGAGGTGGTCAACAAGGATTATCTCATCTGCACGCTGGACAAGAAGATGAAGCTCGACATGGAGCTGGAGATTCGCGTCGGACGCGGATTTTGTCCTTCGGAGGAAAACAAGAAGCCCGACCAGGCGATCGGCATCATTGCCATCGACTCGATTTTTTCGCCGGTCAAAAAGGTTCGTTATGTCGTGGAGAACACCCGTGTCGGCCAGCGGACTGATTACGACAAGCTGGTGGTGGACATCTGGACGGATGGGCGGATCACTCCGGAGGAGGCCCTGTTGCATTCGTCGGCGATTCTCCGGCATCATTTGGATGTTTTTGTCAACTACGACAAGGACAAGGTGGAGTTTGAGCAGGCCAAGCAGGAGGTGAATGAGGAGCAGGCCCGGTTGAAGAAACTGTTGAACATGAGCGTGAACGAGATTGAGCTTTCAGTCCGCGCCGCCAACTGCCTGAACAATGCCAACATCATCACCGTTGGCCAGCTGGCGCAGAAGAGCGAGCAGGAGATGCTCAAGTACCGCAATTTCGGCAAGAAATCGCTCAACGAGATCAAGGAAAAGTTGTCCACGCTGGGATTATCCTTGGGAATGAAGTTTGAGGCGGGGCTGCTGGAGCCTGTGAAGGAAGAGGCCATTCAAGCCGCCGCCGCTGCCGCCGCTGCGGCCGCCGCGCAGGACAAGAATTGATCATCGCACGTTGTTAACAAGGAAAGGTTATTCCCATGCGTCATCGCAATAAAACCCTTAAACTCGGACGCAAGAGCCAGCATCGGTTTTCGATGCTGTCGAACATGGTCTGCAGCCTGATCAAGCACGGGCGAGTCAAGACCACCTTGCAGAAAGCCAAGGCCGTCAGCGCTTTGGCCGACAAGATGGTCACGCTGGCCAAGAAAGGCACGCTGCATCATCGCCGTCAGGCAATCCAGGAATTGTGCCAGGAGGATGTTGTTCGCAAGTTGTTTGCGGAGGTTGGTCCGCGCAGTTCATCCCGCAGCGGCGGGTACACCCGCGTGATCAAGGCCGGGCGCCGGATCGGCGACGCTGGCAAGATTGCCTATTTGGAATGGGTGGACGCCCCGGTTGTGATCGAGGCGGCGCCAACCAATGAGGGCAAGGAGGCCAAGGCCGGGGCTGCTCCCGCAGCGCAGGCTGGCGGGGAAAAGAAATCCTGATGGGGGGGGCGCTTTTGGCGTCTTCCGCTTGAAAATTGAATCGGCTCCCGAGAGTTTTGGTTCCACTGGCCGAGGGCTTTGAGGAGATCGAGGCCATGGCCATTGTGGATATCCTTCGCCGTGCGGAGGTGGAGGTGGTGACCGCCGCATTGAAGGCGAAGGAGGTTCAAGCCTCGCGCCGCAGCCGTCATCTGGCCGACACGACGGTTGAGGAGGTTGCGGGACAGTTGTTCGATGCCATGGTGTTGCCTGGCGGTCAGCCCGGGACCAATCACCTGAAGGCCGATGCGCGGGTGATCGCGTTGTTGAAAAAACATGCCGCCGAGGGACGGATTGTGGCCGCGATTTGCGCCGCGCCGTTGGTTTTGCATGAGGCCGGTTTGCTGAAGGGGCGGAAGGTCACCTGTTTTCCCGGGGTTGAGTCCGAATTGCCGGGCGTGCAATGGGCCGGGGACCGTGTGGTGGTGGATGGGCGGATTGTGACCAGCCGCGCACCGGGCACGGCCTTGGAGTTTTCCCTCAAGCTGGTGGAGATGCTGTGCGGCGCCGGCAAGGCGCGGCAGATTGCCGAAGCGGTGCTGGCCAAATAAGGTTGTCAGGCTTTCAGACTTGTCAGGGGAAGGCGCCGGGGGAGGACAAGGTTTTGTTTTGGATTTCAGCCTTCAGCCCTTGCATCCGGCGGGGGTGGGAGTCCGACGCGGACGATCTTCGATGTTTTTGGTCTTGGACGGAGGTTTTCGGTTTTGAAATGGGAGGCCAATTCCGGAATGGTTGAGGCGGCAATCCAACTGGAGCCACCTGGCGGGAAAACCCAGTCTTCCGAGGCAAGCTCGCCGTTTTTAATCCAATCGACGAGGTCGGCCAAGGAGGCCGGCCCCTTTTGTGTGCCTCGAATGCTGGCATACCAATCTGGCATGACACAAGGCTTCCCATCTTGATGCGAAAAGTCAATTCGAAAGCCGCATCATGACAGTCCGGCGGTGGTGAGCGTTGAGTTTTTGAATGGTTTTTCCCGGGTGGCGGGTGTAGAACGGATTTGCGGCAGGCGCATTTTCAATCAACGGCCATGACTGTCAGCGGTCGGTCAAATGTAAGCGTCAAGCGGTGAGCATCTAGCCTTCGCCCGATCCGCGGCGTAGATTCCGGGCATGGAAAACAAACCAGTTGAGGAAACGGCTGTTCGTCTTGGAAGGCGACATTTCAGCGCGGAACAGATACAGAAGTATTTGTCGGGGCAACGGCAAAGCGGAAAACCGGTGAGTGTCTTTTGTCGGGAACGCGGCATCGTCACCGGGAACTTTTATCGGTGGCGGCGAGAGCAAACGGGCCACCTGGCAATGAAAAAACAAAACGCAGTTTTTGCCGAATTGCCAATGGGCAGGCTATTGACATCAGAATGGGCGGCTGAGGTGACTTTGCCCGGGGGAATTTGTCTGCGCTTGCGAGCGGGGCTGGTATCGGCACACGGCGGAAAAAAAGATGTCCGTTTAATAAAAATAGATTGCAATAATCGCAACTAACACATATAGTATGATTATACAATGGCTGATCCGGTTTCCATGGAAGTCCCGTTGCCCGCGACCTTGGCGCAAGCCCATGCGAAGTTGCGTGACCTGAGTTTCCAAAATCAACAGTTACACTGGCGGGTCCGTCAATTGGAAAAGATGCTCTTCGGTCCCAGCGCGGATCGAGTGGCCACCCCCGCGCCCACGGTCACCGAACAGGCGTTGTTGAACCTGTTCCCGGCGGCCGCCGAGGTGTTACGAACTTTTTTAACCCGAGTTTCTCAGATTTTGCAAAAAAAGCGCAATTTTTGCAGTTCCTTCCCTGATCATGTATGCCTGCCACTGCGAAAAAAAACTGAAACAATTTGACTTTCGATTTATCTCCATTATATTTGACAATAAGAATGGAGATAAATGATTTCTAGCTCAGAACAATCTCAACTTATTGCGGAATCCGTGCTTGAGCGAAGCAAACCGCTCTATCTTCAAATCGAAGAGCGTTTTCGGTCCCAAATCGCGCGTGGGGAATGGGATCCTGCCTCTCCCTTGCCGTCCACGGAGAAACTGGCTGAACGCTGGGGGGTTGGAAATACCGTGATTCAAAAGGCGATGAAACGGTTGGCGGCGGATGGTTTGATCGAACGCCAGCCGCGAAATGGCACTTTTGTGAGGCCGCGAACGAAAAAGGTGATCGTCGGCGTTTTGATTGGCCCCAGTTTGATGAATGAATTCGCCTATTCGCACCGGACGATTTATAGCGCCATCAGCTCCATTACCACCCAAATCAAAGACGGTGTTTGGATGTGTCGTCCGTACGATGGGCTGATGGAAATTCTCAGTCGCCCGGATTTTTGCGAGTCACCGATTGGCCAGCAATGGAGCGAGGATGTGCGGAATGGATTGCTCAAGGGCGCCATAGCGCTTGATCCGGGGCTGGACGCGCTTTGGCGCAAGCAGACGGCGGTGGATATTCCGATCGTGCAGGTCGGCACGGACGTTTGCATCGATTTTGATGGGTTTGGGTACGAAGCGGTTCAATTCCTCGCTCAGTCTGAGCGAAAGCGAATGGTTTACTTTCGTCATAACCATGCGGATTCCCGGGACGTGCAGGGCATTCAAAGAGCGACACAAACGTTGCAACTGCCGCCGGTTGAAGTCCGGCCGTTCGAAGGGGGGGTGCAAATGGAGAAAAACGCCTTTCAGGCCGCTCTTCAATTTATCGAACAATGGCGCGCGAACCCATCCAACGAATCAAGCGCCAATGCCCTTATCATTTCGGACGACATTGCGGCAAGAGGCGTTACGACGGCGCTGCTTAAAAAGAATGTTCGTGTGCCCGAGGATTTCATGCTTGTGGCGCAAGCCAACGAAGGGATCGAACATCACTATGGCGTGCCGGTGGAGCGATTTGAGTTTTCATCGAGATCCGTTGCGCAAGCGCTGTTCGATATTCTTAAAAAATGTTTACGGGGCGAAAAAACGGCATGGTTCAACGGTTCAGGGTTCACGGTTCACGGTTTATGGGCAAGGAACAAACAATTTACCTCCGAAAAACATCCGTCTTGCCATTGAAAGTGTTACCCGATTTTGAACCATGCCGGATTTTTTTTGACAGAATGAACAAAATTGACAGAATTTTTATGCAAGACCATGTCCGGCCGCATGGCCGAACAACCCTGTGAATTCTGTTTTTTTACGGCTGGCCCCAACAACATGCTTCGGGATAAACATGCCGCTTAGGTCGGCAACCCAACCGTTGAACCGTGAACCATGCCAAAACTTCAGCCTTTAGCCCTTAGCCTTTAGCCTTTTTTACCCTATGCGCTCAATTATTACCACAGGTCCCAACCAATTAGGTGTCGCCGATGTTCCGGAACCCGTTCCCGGCGCCGATGAAGCGCTGGTGGAATTGAAGGCGTGCGGCGTTTGCGGGAGCGATTTGAACGCCTATCGCGTCGGCAAGGCTGGCCAGTGCATTGGTCATGAATTTGCCGGAGTCGTGGCGAAATGCGGCCACTCCGGACGTCTTCGCGAAGGTGACCGGGTGGTGCTCAACGTGGTGGGCGGATGCGGCCGGTGTGAATATTGTCTGGCGGGACAGGAAAACTATTGTCCGGAAATCTGGACCCACGGACGCCATGTCAAACCCGGCGGGTACACGGAGAAAGTCACTTATGTGGAGCGCAACTGCCTGATCATTCCGCCGGAAATGAGCTTCGAAACCGCCATTGTGACGGGTGGTTGCGGGATTGGCGTGGCCTGGCATGGCATCAAACGGTTGAACATTCAACCGGGCGAGTGGATTCCCGTATTTGGCGTGGGTCCCATCGGCCTGTCCGCCGTCATGCTCTTGCGGCATTTGAAAGCGCAACCGCTCGCGCTGGACCAGTCGGAATACCGTCTCAATTTGGCCACCCAATGCGGCGCAGCCGATAAAATGTCCGCAACCCAGGAGGGAATTGAGGAGAAAATCAAACGACTGAAAGTCCGCGCCTTCATTCTCTGCACCGGCAACCACCAAGCCGCCGAAAGGGCCTTGCGAATGCTGCGGCTGGGGGGAACCCTCCTGATCCTGGGCGGGCTTGCCGACTGGAAATTCAACAGTTGGGAAATGATCGGCGTGGGAGACAAAACCCTCATGGGCAGCTGGCATTACCACTGCAACGAATGGGATAAAATTTTAGAGTTGACAAAAGTGGATTGCCCCTGAATAATATCGCCACGTATACGTATTCGTTTGCGCAGGCGAATGAAGCCTATGCCGTTTTTATCGGAGGCAACAGCGGCAAGATCATTCTGAAACCTTAACCTAAATCATTGCAACCCAGAATTAAGAAAGGCAGGATGTGAAAATCGACAAATCCAGGCAACGGGCTTTTACACTATTCGAGTTGCTCATAGTGATTTGTATTATGTCAGTATTATTTTCCTTGCTTGCCACGGCGCTCAAATCCGCGCGGGAAAAAGCGCGAAGCATCCAGTGTATGAACAATCTGCGGCAGATCAGCCTTGCTCTTGCAACATGCGCGAACGAAAATGACGGATGGTTGCCGCTTAACTGCAGCACCAACCCCGGAGGAGGTCTTTGGCATCAAGTGCTTGTGAGACGAGGCTATTTAAATGGGCCATATCCTGACTGGAAGACTTTTCCCAAAGCAACTCTTCGTTGTCCGAGCGAAAATCGATATTCTGAGAGTGGAGGTGAATGGATCGGTCCCGATGGGGTCAATTGGTATAATGGGACAGATTATTGTCTTAACTATTGGATTACCCAAGACGGTTTTTTTGACAGTCGTCCATGCAAATTGTTTGATATCCCAGCGCCTGCCAAATATTTTTTGGTCGCGGATAAATATGTTTTTTGGGGAATGTCGGTTCCAACGCAAATGGCGTTTCGTCACTCGGGTGGAGCCAACATGTTGTTTGGGGATGGACACGTTGAATGGCTGGAAAAGAGAGCCGTGGGATATTGCCCCACTTATAGCGCGGCTTCCGGTTTGACTCCCGTTGATGACCGATGGAAATGGTGGTAATCTGCAGGGGATAGGCATGGGGATTGGCAATGATGGGCGGGCGGTTGGGCCGATGAATCCATCCCGCTCAACCTCCCTCATGATTTATCCATTTCGCATTGTTGTTTGTGGCATCGGTCCGATGGGCTGCGCGGCGGTTGCTCATCTTAATTAAAACAATACACCGCCAGGTTCTTTGTGAGGATCAAAGACAGATTTGATCTGCGGATCGTGTTTATTAGTGGAAAAATATGAGATATTCATGGCGGAAAGAGTTTGCAATTCCTTCCAACGCATATCGTGCGAAACCGTTTTGGTCCTGGAATGGGAAGTTGGAGGAGCAGGAACTCCGGCGTCAGATTCGGTTAATGGGGCAGATGGGTTTTGGCGGTTTTTTCATGCACTCGCGAACCGGCCTGGCAACGCCATATCTTTCTGCTGAATGGTTTAAACTGGTGGGAGACTCTATTGACGAGGCCGCGCGTTGTGGTATGGAAGCGTGGCTTTATGATGAAGACCGCTGGCCTTCCGGCACCGCCGGCGGACTAGTGACCAGAAAACCGCAATTTCAAATGAAGTTTTTGAAAATGACGGTGCAACCGTTTTCCCGGAATTTAAAACTGGAAAAGGAGCTGATTGCGGTATTTGCGGCAAAGTTGAATTTGGAAAAAATCAGCGCGGTGGAACGGCAGGGGCCAAACGCTTTGCCGGGATTTGATCCCGCCGGAAAAAAGAAACTGGTGTTTTGCACGCAATCACCATCTCCCGCGGATTTTTATAACGGTTACACCTATGTGGATGTGTTGAATCCCAAAGCCATTAAAGAGTTCATCAGAGTAACCCATGAGGGTTATCGCCAATACGTTGGCGCTGGTTTTGGGAAAACGATTCCCGGTATTTTCACGGATGAACCGACTTATTTTCATAGTTTTAATCGCAATCAATCGGAGGGAGGATATCTTGTTCCTTGGACCGGCGCTTTGCCGGAGGTGTTCAAACGCCGTCATGGGTATGACCTGCTGAATCATTTGCCGGAGTTGTTTTTTTTGCCGGAAGGCGTTGAATTTTCCCGGGTGCGGTATCATTTTATTGACTGTATTACCTGGATGTTCACCGAATCGTTTTCCCGGCAAATCAGTCGGTGGTGCGACCGGAATAAATTGCTTTTTACCGGTCATGTTTTGGCCGAAGACACGGTAAGTTTTCAGACCTCCAGGGTTGGCAGCGCAATGCGTTTTTATGAACATATGCATGCGCCGGGGATGGATATGTTGACGGAGCATTGGCGCACTTATGACACGGCCAAGCAGGTTAGTTCCGCTGCCCGGCAGTTTGGCCGGAAGTGGCGTTTAACGGAAACGGACGGCTGTACCGGTTGGGACTTTTCGTTTGCGGGTCATAAAGCATTGGGTGATTGGCAGGTGGCTTTGGGAATTAATGTGCGTTGTCCGCATCTTTCCTGGTACACGATGGAAGGTGAGGCCAAGCGCGATTATCCGGCAAGCATATTTTATCAGTCGCCGTGGTGGCGGGATTACCGGATGGTTGAGGATTACTTTGCGCGGATTCATGCGGTGATGACGAGGGGGGAAGAAGTCCGGGATTTGTTGGTTATTTTACCGGTGGAAAGTCTGTGGGGGGAATGCCGGATCGGTGAAGCCGGGTGGGTAAATGATCCATCTGCGTGCGACCGACAATGCGACCGGCAAGTGCAGAAGATCAGGGACGCTCTCTTGAGCAACCATATTGATTTTGATTATGGCGATGAGGATATCATGTCGCGGCATGGCAAGGTGATTGCCGGCTCCGAAGCGAAGCTGATGATTGGCAAGGCGGCTTACAAGGCCGTGCTGGTTCCGCCTCTGGTGACAATTCGTTCTTCAACGCTTATCCTGTTGAGCCGGTTCAGGTCGGCGGGAGGAAGGGTGGTCTTTCTTGAGCAGCCCCCGAAATATGTGGATGCCTTGCTGTCGCAAAAGGCGCTTGAATTCTCGCGCCAGTGTGTGGTGACGGCAAATCGCGCCATGGATTTTATTCCGTTATTGGAAGATGATTGCCGCCGGATTTCGATCGTTGACGAACACGGAAAAGAAATTCCATCGGTTTTATGCCTTTTACGGAGGGACCATGAGTCAGATTATCTTTTTTTATGCAATACGGGGCACAGCCGCAGCCAATTTGATTTGCCGCAGATGAGTGATGTGGCGGTGGCAAAAAGAAAAGCGGCTTTTGATTTGGCGTTTATCCGCGGATTCGGCGAATGCCAAGGGAGGCCGATCGAGTTGGAGCCTTCATCCGGAAAAATGTTAGCCGCCAATGCGGTGCGCAAGGATGGATTATGGGAAATTCAAACCTCTTTTCCGGCATTGGGCAGTCGTCTATTTGTGATTCCCAGAAGGAAGACGCGCTGTATTTTCCCGGAGCAGCCGGCCTTAAAAACGATCAAACGCGTCCGGATGGCACAGGGTTGGTGGCCGATTGTTTTATCGGAAAATAATTGCCTGGTTTTGGACCGACCGCATTTTAAAATCGGCAACTCCGCATGGAAGGGACCGGAAGAAATACTGCGAGCGGATGGAAAAGTGCGCGATGCAATTGGGTTAAAACGCCGGGGCGGAGAAATGATTCAGCCATGGGCGCAGAACGACCGGAGGCTGGCCCAAGAAACGCTTCGCGCGACTGTTGTGCTCGAAGGGAAACCAGGTTGCATGCGGGGGGCAGGGGGACAGGCATTCATTGAGTTGAAATATGAGTTCGAAATTGAAACACTTCCTTCCGGAGACGTGTTTTTAGCAGTGGAACGTCCTGATTTATATGCGATTACCGTCAATGACATGCTGATTGAAACTGACATGGATTGCGGGTGGTGGGTGGACAGGTCTTTAAGAAAAATGCCTCTGCCGTCGGGCGCGTTGAAAACCGGCCGTAATGAAATCAAACTGGCCTGTAAGTACACGGCCAGGCATCCGGGATTTGAAATGATTTATCTGTTGGGCGCATTTGGAGTCCGTTTGCGAGGGGGGAAGGGATGCCTGACGGACATGCCGCGATTTTTGCGGTTGGGCGACTGGTGCCGGCAGGGATTGCCGTTTTATTCCGGCTCGGTCGGTTATTCGTGCCGGATACGTTCCGCCGTTCAGCCTGGACAACGGATTGTGCTTAATGTGCCGGAATTTTCCGGAATGGCGGTAAAAGTGTGGGTTGACGGGAGTGAGGCCGGATATGCCGCCTGGCCGCCCTGGCAGGTTGATATTACCCAAATGTTGGATAATGAAAACCGCCAGCATGAATTGCGCATTGAAGTCCTGGGCCACCGGCGTAATTCGCACGGTCCATTGCATCATATAAATAAACATCCCATTTGGACTGGTCCGGCGGAATTTATTTCTAAAAATAATTTATGGAGCGAGGACTATCAGCTTGTTTCATGTGGTTTGCACAAACCGCCTGAACTTTTGACCTTTTACACGACAAAAATCGCTTAACTCAGGTGAAAAGTGGCGTTGATAAATCGGAAAAGAGGAGAGATTAACATGAAGACTGGACAAATGATTATGTTGGGAATGGCGGGTGTCCTGGGGTTGATATTGATCGAATCGTTGACTGGTGATGAACGCGTGGACTATGGCCCCAAACTGCTATCGCCGACGATGGCAGTGAAAACTCCGCATCTTTTTGAGTTGAAGCCGGCCGCGCAGGGGCGCGTGAAGGTTTTGTTTATAACCTGGCGGGGAGGAATGCGCGAGGTGGTGGAATTGGCTCAGCGGTTTGATCTGGACTATACCGTGTTTGCGATGGACGAACAGGATGAATTCTTTACACCAGATCCAGAGGGTAGTTGTGCCAAAGCCCTGACATCTGAGAAAATGATGGCGGAAATGAAGGGGAAGCTTGCGGGAACATATGATTGCGTGGTGTTGGGTAATATCAATTGGGCTGTTCTGCCGTTGAGAGCCCGATATGAAGTATTGCGGAAAGTGAAAGAGGGGACGTCATTGGTGGCATTGATCAAAAAACCGGATGTATATTGGGAAAAAGCCGTCGCAAAGAAGGAACCGGCGAAACTGGAAGGCGTGTATCCGTGGAAAGGTCTGCCGGAATTCAGCTGTTTCCCGGACACCCAGGCATGGGTTGATGAGACCCTGCGGGTGGCGCGTTTTGGGAAAGGGCGAATTATTGAGTTCAAGAGTTACACGCCGCCGGCCATAAAGCATTTTACTTTGCAGATGTTGACGCCGCCAGCGCTCGGCAAAACAATAAGTTGGGAGAACGTGTGTCGTGATGAATATGATTATTATCTGGCGTGGGCCTGGCATTGGATATTGGAGGCGGCCGGGAAACCTCCGGTGGTGAGAGTGACCGGTGAAGGTTATGCGCGGGGAAAGCGCAATGAGTTGGCCGGAGTGGATTATGTGCTGAAAACAGCGGTGAAACGGAAAGTTGAATGCCGGTTTACCTTAAAAGATCGATGGGGAATGGAGCGAAAGACGGAGCGGAAACAGGTTGATTTGATGGAAGGTGAAAACCATTTGCGATTTGAAATAGGCCGGATAGCGGCCGGCGGATATTTTGCGAACTTGTTGGTGTATGAAGGAGGCAAAGCGGCCGGATTCGGCGCGATATATGTGGATGTGGATGGAGATATGAGGATTGGAGAAATCGAGATGGCAAAAAGTTTCAAGGGAAAAGAGGATGTCAAGGGAAAGGTGTTGGTTCGTGGAGCCGGAAAGGAAGGGGTGACGATAAAGACCACCCGGATGGATAATTATGGGCGGATTACGGGGATGGAAATGGTTCCGGTCATCGTTAGGGAAGGATCCTCGTGTGAAACGGTGTTTTCGGTGGCTGCGACGGCGCCATTGTCAATCGTTCAGTATCTGTTTGTTGAGTTATTGACTGGCGGAGAGGTGTTGGATCGGAAGAGGATCATGTATTCAATATCCGATTTTTATCCTCCGGATGACGTCCGTTATGCGGTATGGACATACATGTATGCCCATAGTTATCTGGGGTTGGCGTGGATGGAAGAAATCAAAAAAGCCGGGTTTGATTTCCAATATGGAGGATTTGGCGAAACCGTGCCGATGGCCAATCTGTGGCTTATTCCTTATGCCACGCGATTTTATGACCACAATGATATGCCTCCACGCACAATCAATGACCATGTGCGACGTCCATGTTTGACTGACCCGGTCTGGCAAAAGCAGGAGGGAGACAAACTGCTGAAGGAGGTGGAAAAAATCGCGCCTTGGTCCACCCCGATATATTCTCTGGGCGATGAATGTTATTTTTCGCATGAACCATACGAATTGTGTTTTTCGGACACGTGCCGGGATTTCTTTCATCAATTCCTGCGGACGGAATATAAGACCTTGGAAACCTTGAATCGTGAATATGGAACGAATTACAAGACATTTGAAGAAATTAAGCCGATAACTTTGGATGAGGTAGCGGCTGATCCGGGCAAGACGCCGCTGTGGGTTGATTTCCGGCGGTGCATGGAAAGCAACTGGGCCGGAGCATTTGAGCGTTTTGGGCGGTTGATACGTGAAAAGGTTCCGGAAGCGAAAGTGGGATATGAAGGAACCGATCACCGCGTGACCAGTTTTCGTGCGGATGATTTCTGGAAATTGATGAAGGTGCTGGATTTTAATGGTCCATATTACAGTGATTTTATCACGCATGCGGTGGTGGATTTTGCGCGTCCTGGCTCAGTGGTCGGTGGAGGATGGTATGGGGGTTACAACCCTTTTCGGAGCGAGATCTATAGTCATTATATTTCCTGGCGACAATTATTTTTTGGCGCCAATGCTTTCATGGTATGGCAGGCCTATCCCGGCAGTTTTTTTGGCAATATAACGGCGCCGGATTTTTCGTTTTATGATTTTTTCAAAGCCAACATCGAGGAAGTCAAGGAAATCAAGCGCGGAATTGGCAAATTGCTTATGGGATGCAGCCGGAGTGACGACGGTGTGGCGGTCTTGTATTCGGCTTCCAGTGTGCACATGGGAACATTGACGAAAGGCCTGCCGACGGTGGAGAAGACGCTGAATATTTTAATTCGCTTGCTGGAAGACGCCGGTTTCGGATATCGGATTGTATCCTATGAGGAGGTGGAGAAAGGACTCCTGCGTGGCGGCAAGTATCGTGTCATCTTGCTGCCCTATGCGCAGGCATTGTCGGACGGTGAGATATCAGAAATAACGGATTTTGTGAAAGGGGGTGGCGTGGCGATAGCAGACCTGCGACCCGGTGTGACGGATGAACACGGCAAGAGAAGGGAAAGAGGCGCTTTGGACGAATTGTTCGGAGTGGCGCAGGACGCAAAAGCGGCGAAAACCGTGGCCGGGCGGATGAAAACAAAGTGGCCGGTGGAAAAGGAATTTGAGACCGTGGGGGATGGAGGTTTGCGGATTGGAGACGCCGACTCGCACGGCGCGATTTCCAATGTTCCCTGCATGGCGGTGAAGCAACACGGCAAAGGCAGAACCGTGCTGTTGAACTTTTCGCTGACAAAATACGTTGAAAGTGATAATTCCCAGACATATCAGGAGCCAGTCGGCAAAGAAGCGGATGCGATCGTCGGATTATGTGAGGCTCTGTTGTTGGAGAGCGGCGTGAGTCATCAGGTGGTCGTTTCTCCCAAACTGGATAGATTGAGGAATTACCGGTTTATGGAAGGGAACAACATGTACGTGGGATTGCTTCAAGAACTGCCGGAACTGCCAATTCGGTATGCGTTGGGCACAGCCAAGCCGCTTCTTGAGACAGCCGCCAAGATGAAAACAACGCTGGGGAAAAGGCATATATATGACCTCCGGGCAGGGAAGTATCTCGGATACACGGATGCGATAGAGGTTAACATTAAGCCAGGCATAGCCAAGCTGTTTGCCTTGATGGATTATCAAGTAACCGCAGTGGTGGTAAATGTGCCGTTGAAAGCGCGGCAGGGCGAAAAACTGGATTACACGATTGAAGTAAGGAGTAAAGATGGCCATGTTGGATCCCATGTGGCCCACATCGAGGTTTATGATCCGGAGGGGCGGGAGGCGGAATGGTATGCCGGAAATATAAGATTGAATGGCGGACGGGGAGTCGGGCGGTTGAATTTAAGTTCGAATGAAAAAACTGGAACGTGGCGTTTGAGAATTTGCGACATGGCGTCAGGAAAGATTGCCGAAGTAAAATACACCGTGGAGAAAAACACGCCATGATAAAAAGGATTCTTTTGTTAATTGGGATGATGGGCGTGGCGGCTTGCGCGGGAGCGGAACGTTTGGCGTACCAATGTTTTCGGATGAACAGCCGTCCCGTGCTGGATGGCAAGTTGGATGACGCGGCATGGAAAGACGCGCCGCAGTCCAGTCCGTTTTACGTTTTGGGCGGAGTGCCCCCCGTATATGAGTTGGAAAAGCCGGCATGGTTGAAGGCCGGCTGGGATGATGAGGCGATTTATATCGGCGTTTACGCGGCTGAACCGGCCCCGGAAAAGCTGGTGGCTTGTCTTGAAAACGGAAATCCGGGATTATGGCAGGAAGATTGTCTTGAGCTTTTTTTTTATCCCAAAGGCGTCAAGCCGTATTTTCAACTGTTGATCAATGCCAGAGGATCGCGCAGTAATTTTAGGGGAACGTTCCAGTCTTTTTCGTCCATGTGGGAGGCGAAAGTTCATGTGGGAAAGGAATTTTGGTCGCTGGAGGCGCGGGTTCCATTTGCATATCTGGAGCGGACGCCGGAGCCTGGGGAAAAATGGCGATGGAACGCGGCTCGGGACAGTAAAACTCCTGCGACGGGTTTTTATTGCTGGGCTCCATTAAAAACCGGATTTCATGACATTGATCATTGGGGGGAATTGGTATTTCTAAACCGGATGGTGCAGGGAACAAAGATGGAGGCGGCGGAACGCGAAATGAATGCTCCCTTTCGCCGGTTTGCGGTGGAGCGGTTTGATAAAATCAAAAAAGCGGAGATGGAATTTGAGGCAGAGGTGAGGGACGCCGGAAAGGATCCGCGGTATGCGGAAGAAGTGGCGAAAATATTGCGTATCGATGATCAGTTAACGAAAATTGACTCAGGGAAAAATGACATAGCGGATATCCTTGGTTTGTTGAAGGCGAGCAACGGTTTGACGGAAAAAATGGAAAAAATTAAGTACCGGCATCTATTGGAGAAACTTTTTGCGGAACCGGGAGGCGTTTCTTGCTCCAGTTCCTTAATTCCGGTCGTGACTATTGGCGCATTGTTGGAAAATGTTTTTTCATTTTCGGATGCTTTTAAGGAAAAGGTTTTGCAAGTGACGTGTGCCAATCGAATGAAAACCTGCGGGTTGGGAATCATGTTGTATGCGTTGGATCATCAGGGCAATTTGCCCAATAACGGCAGCGTGCCTTTTCTTCCGTGGGCAAAAAGTGTGGTGGAGGAGGGCGAGTACCTCTTTAAGGAAGACTGTTTATGTCCGGCGGCGCCGCCCCAAAAATATACTTCATGCCTGCATACCTTTGGCATGAAAACCGCCCGCGCCATGTCGTTATCCGTCAAGTATGATCCCCAACGGCCGTTACTGGTGGATTCGGTCATGCCTGATTCGCATGAGCAGATTTCTTGGGGGATAGCATATAAATATAGCTCTGTGCATTGCCGGCACGAAGGGCGGGCCAATGTTTTGTTTATGGACCTGAGTGTTGAGCCTTTAACAAAAGCGGAATTATTGAGCCGGGAAATTGTGCCGAAAGCGATGGATCAATATATTGTGGTTAAAGGAGAACGGGATGCGGATTCCCGCAAGTCGACAGATGTAAATTTTCCGGATGCAACAATGGCATTTAGCAAGGCTTATCGCGCATTTATGCTGTCGCCGATGGCTAAGGAAAAGGGTGATGGGTATGAAGAATCGGCAAAACTGCTGGAAGAGGCGGTGGCGGGGAATGTTCCGCGTTCCGTCAGACTTAGGGCCCATCTTTTGCTGGCGTATATTGACCTTTTGGAGGGACGGTATGACGATGCCGAACGGGACGCAAACGCATCTCGAAAACTGGCACGGGAATTTTTGCCAGGCAAAGTTGTCGACAAACTCGATGCGCTTGTGGCGCTTATCGAGAAAAAAGAAATAACGAAAATTGGCGATCTGGTAAAAAAAATGGCGGACGCCCCGGTCGATTTGGAATTCACAAAGGCGCTGGTGCAATTGATTGACAGCCGTGAGGCTTATGCTCTGATGGTGAAGAGGAGCTGGGGGAAATATATTCCGTTGTTTGAAAAACAGCTCAATGAGTTGGCGAGTGAATTAAAATTAAGAGGGGATGAAAAGGCCCGGCTGAAGTCCGATTTGGCGGAAAAGTATGGCCGGCGTGGCTGTTTTATGGCATCAGAACTGGAAGATGACGTCTTTGGAAAATGTATTTCGGAATTGGTCAAAGATTAGCCCGAGTTTCTCAGATTTCGCAAAAAAAGCGCAATTTTTGCAGTTCCTTCCCTGATCATGTAGATGTCAAGGGGCTGAGTCTCCAACACATTTTTTTTCGTCACCTCCTTGTTTTGTTGAGTAAATCCGTGGCGGGGGCTGGGCTGGAAGGTTCCACTGAAGTTGATCCAGCACGCATTGTTGCTCCGGTTGGGGCATGGTGATCCTTGGGAGGCAGATTTTGCGTTGATCCGCCGTTTCAAACCAAACATCGACCAGTTGGATTCCGCGAAAAAGTTCAATGATTTGCCGGGGGGATAAGCTTGATGCGTGGGAACGGAGTTTCCATTTGAGCGCCATCCACATTGCGTATCCAAGAAACGCGACCATGACGTGAGCCTCCACTCGTGGGGGAACCCAATGGTAAATGGGCCTCAAACCCGGTTCGCTTTTAAAACAGCGGAAGGCTGCCTCCACCTCCGTCAACTGAATATAAATTTCCCAGAGATGACCTGCGTTTTTTTCATGCAGATTGGTTCGTACGATATAAATGCCATCCTGCCGATAGGCTTTTTTCAGAGCTTGAGCCCTGAGTTTAAATTCAAAATGTCGGATGTCCTCCCCCTCCCGGCGGTGAATGATTTCCACAAAATCAAAGACCTGGGTGTGGCGTTCTTGCAAGCGTCCCAGACGTTGAACCAATCGGTCATAATTGCGCAGCGCCCCTTTTTGCACCAAAAGCGACAGGCTTTGAAGACTGTCGAAAAGTTTTCTCATGGGTTTGCGTCGCATGGCATTTTCCTTGGCCCGACGCTCTCCACTGCGTGCCAGAACGTAGAGATCCCCGTCCTGTCCCGGTTCCAGTTTGACGTCCACTTCTTTGCGGACTTTTTCCCAACTCTGATCCAACAACCGGCTTTCAAATTCCTTGAGTTTGGAACGCGGGGTGCCCACCACATAACTTCCCCCTCGTTGACGAAGCAATTTTAGATTTTCCTCGCTGACCACGCCCCGGTCAAAAACCCAGGTGCGTTGGGCTTTGCCATACTTGTCTTCCACTTGATCCATCCTCTCAAGACTCGAAACATCCCGGGTATTCCCATCAAAAATCTCGTAAGAAAGCGGAAAACCTTGAGCATTGACTATCAGAGCGATGACCAACTGTTTGCAATCACTGCGATGATCCCGCGAATAGCCCCGTTTGGCTTGGGGCACCTCTTCCATCAACCCTTCAAAATAGGTGCTGGTCAGATCGTAAAGCAAAACCTCAAACTGCGCATGAAAAAGTTTCCCCCACTTTTCTTTGAGATGTTTTTCCAATGTCTTCTTATGGCCCACCATCCGATCCAGACAGCGATAGAGTCGGTTCCTGGCCGCCAACCGATTCGTCACAGCCCAATAAAAATCCATCCCGCTTCGCCAGTACCATCGCTGATGGATGTTCAGTTCGCTGCCAGGATCGCACAGCCGATTGATGGCCAACAACTCCACCACTTTCGACCATGCCACTTCTCCCCGAAGTTCGCCCAAGCGTTCTTCCCAGAAACGATCCAACTCCAAAAGATGCCACATCTTTGAACCAATCCAGCAACTGCCAAACTCACGCGCGTTTTTGACCTCCAAACTTGAAAGTCGAATCGCCACCACATCAGGATCTTCGGGACAACCCCGCCGTTGGTATTCCTCCTCGCTGGACAGTTCCATCTGACGGGTTTGCTCCCGCTCATTGATCACATCAAGGGTATGTTCCCATCGGTGTTGCTGATGTGTGGTTAGTTCTCCCAAGTGAAGAACTGTCCGCTGCATGGTCCGCCGTTGATTGATGCGAATGGTCTCATTGAGCGTGTAGTAGATGTGCTCTTTCCCATCTTTGTGGCGCCTGTTGGCTTTGAGAAACATGTCCCCAGTATGTCACAACTGGAAAATAGAAATCTACGGGGTAGGTCTCCACACACGCCAAAATACGGCTTTTCCCAAGTTTTGAACCTGAAGAGAGTCGGAAAATAATTGAAAAACGTCGAAATCTGAGAAACTCGGGTTAACATCATAGAATTGGCCGAATTGATCTCGTAGGGGATTTGGGAAAAAGTCAACGCTGGCGTCGTGTTTTGTTTCCGAATAACCGCGTTGTGATCGTAATTGTGACGCGGTTGGATGAACATGGGGATAGGTCGGCGTGATTTCTGGTGATCGCATCGTAAGTCCATGTTTGTGGGGTGTTTGGCCAAATTCCGGTCGCAAGGCTGGGAGCTGGCGGGTGCTTGGCGGGGACAGGTTCAGGGGCAATCAGGGATTGGTGATTTCCCGCATGGCGTCATGGAAGGAGAGGCCCAGGACAAGGACGTGGAAATCAACCCGCGCTTCGCCAAGGCTACGGCGAGGCGAGTGGCGTTGCCTGGCGCAGCACAGGCAGCAGCACACGCGTTCGTCCAGCAAGGCAGGGGGGTAAAACTGAAATTTGTTACCTTCGGGGGAATCTTGCGTAGTAAAAAATGTGAGACCTTTTTTGCGAGACAAACCGGGGCGCGCGGGACGATGGCTGATTTTTTTGTTTGCCTGCGGAGCGGGAGGATGGTGGACGCTGGAGGCGCATGCCGGTTTTGGCAGGGATGACCCGGCCAAAAAGGACCCGGTCAAGCGGCTCGGGTTTCCCGGCGTCCAGGAAAACGCGAAAGAGGCCAGACCCGCGCCATCCCCGCCGCCGAAACCTCCCAATCCCCTTTTGAAGGTGTTGGATGGTTTTTTCCCAGGCGAGGTTCTTTTCGATCGGGCGCCCATTGAGCAGGTGGTGGGTTCCCTGGTTTGGCGAAGCCGGGAATTGGATCCCAATGGGCAGGGGATTCATTTGTTGCTGGCCGGGGATTGCCGGTTGTTGAAGGAGGTGACTGTTTCCCTGGATTTGCGGGGGGTGTCTTTCCTTTCCATCCTCCGGCATCTGGCGTTGCAAACCGGCTTGGGTATTCAAATCGGCAGGGAATCGGTGGTGATTTACGCGCCGAACCTGCATCCGCCGGAGGGGGCCGATTTGTTGCCGGTGAAGGTTGACGCGGAGAATGTTGTCCATCATCAGCGAACCCTGTGGATATTGAACAATATCATGATTCCCAGGTTCGAGTGCGAAGCGATGTCCGCCGCTCTGGCATTCAAATCCCTGGTGGATTTGGGAAGGCATGCCTGTTCCCAACCGTTGGCCGTGAATGTCATGTTGATTGGCAAAACGGAGGAATTCGAGCGGATGCCGGTGACGTTGGATTTAAGCTCTGTCTCTGTAATGCAGGCCATGCGTTATGCCGCCCGGATTGCGGAAATGAACCTGTGTGTGGAGGAGGGGGTGGTGTTGGTCATGCCATCGGAAAAAGGAAAAGAGCCGGTTTTGCCGGACGAATCGGGAAAAGGAATGCGCATGATCAAAAAACTGGCTTCCATGCCGGTGACGGCAATCCGGTTCGATGATGTGCCGGTCAGGAATGTCATCAATCACCTGAAGGAGATGAGCCGGCAGGCGGATCCGCAAAAGCAGGGGGTTAATTTTGTCCTGGCATTGGAACCGGCTTCATGGGAGGCCTGCCGGGTGTCCCTCGATGTCCGGGGGGTGTCGATGCTGAAACTTGTGGATTATGTCGCCAAAACCGCGGGTCTTGATGTGGATGTCGAGAACGATGCCGTTGTTTTGTTTGTGCCTCGAAAAACAACGCCTTGATGAAGGGGGTTTCTCTGCCTGCCCCCCGGTTGCTGCCGCTGTTTTTCCTCGATTTGGGATGACAGACGGATATCATGCGGATATGAGCGTTTTGTCTCTGCGGCGGGAAACCCAATGGAAACGGGCGGATTTTCCGGCGACCCATTGGAGCACGGTGCTGACTGCCGGGGAGGAGGAATCTTCCCGCGTCTCCGGCGCTTTGGAGCGGATTTGCGAGAAGTATTGGTATCCCCTGTATGCGTTTGTGCGGCGCAAGGGATATCCCCATGCCGAAGCCCAGGATTTGACCCAGCAGTTTCTGCTGCATCTGCTCGAAAAGAATTCCATCCGGCGAGCCCGGCAGGAAAGGGGAAAGTTCCGTTCCTTTTTGCTGACTTCGCTCAATCATTTTTTGGCTGACGATTGGAAGAGGCAATCCGCCCAAAAAAGGGGAGGCGGACAGGTGATCAGTCTGGATGGCCTGGCCGAGGCGGAGATGCGATTCCAACAGGAAGATGGCGGTGAGATGCGTCCTGACAAGGCTTTTGAAAAAGCCTGGGCCATGACTTTGCTGGAAAAGGCCATGATCCGATTGCGGCGCGAGTGGGCGGAGGACGGCAAGGAGACGCTTTTTGATCTTTTGAAGGAATTCATTCTTGCCGGTCCCAATCTGCCGCCTTATCGCCACCTGGGCGGGAAATGCCGGATGACGGAAGGCGCCTTGAAAATGGCGGTTTGCCGCATGCGCCGCCAGTTTCGTGAAATCCTTTGCGATGAAATGGGGCAAACCGTGGAGCATCCCGGTGAAATCGAGGAGGAAATCCGGTATTTCATCAAGGTCATGACTGAAGGGTGAAGAAAGACTTTTGTTTCATGAGGCTCTTGCAAAACTACGATGCTTGGCGCGATGAACCGCTTTGGCCAAATCCAAGCCATTCGACAGGCTCAGGCTTGTCCCGAGTGAAATCGAGGGGACAAGGCGATGAGACAGCAAATCCCAGCGGGCTTTGATCCGCCTTCGCCCGAGCGCTTCGGCGAGACAAGCTGCCGACTTGTTCCGAGCGAAGTCGAGGAAGTCAACGCTGGAGTTGGCCAAAGCGGTTGTCGCCCAAAGGGTTGTGCGTCTTTTTTTTCGCTGGCGGTCCCGCTGTGGCGGGATCGCTTGTGCCGCACAAGCGGCACCGTTGCAGGGATTGCCCAAGCTCCACGCCTTGCCAGCGAAAAAAATCCGCAACAACGCCAAGTATCGTAGTTTTGCAAGAGCCTCTCATGATGGAAAAATGCCGCTGCCAGCAATGCGACAGGGAATATTCCCCCAACGGGAATGTGGAGGGGCTTTGTCCGGCGTGTCTGCTGGCCAGCGCCCTGACGCAGTCGGTGATGACGGTGGAATGTCCGCAGTGTCATCAACCGATGGAGATGGCGGACGACCAGGGAGAGGGGGTGGTTTGTCCGTTTTGTTCCGGGTCGTTGCGGTTGGATTTGGAGGGAATTGTGGCGCAGGTGGTTGATCGTCCGCTGACCCGGGTGGGACGGTTTGAATTGTTGAAAGTGGTGGGGACGGGGGCTTTTGGCACGGTCTGGCAGGCGAAGGACATGTTGTTGGGACGCCTTGTGGCCGTCAAGATTCCGCGTGATGGCCAGTTTGCCAATGCGGAGGCGGAAGATCGTTTTTTGAGAGAGGCCCGGATTGCGGCGCAATTGCGGCACCCCGGCATTGTGCCGGTTTATGAAGTGGAACGGGTGGACGACCGCCCTTTTATTGTCTCGGAATTTGTGGATGGCGTGACGCTGGCCCAATGGAAGACGGAGCATCAGCCGGCCTTTCGCCAGGTGGCGGAGTGGATGGCACAGGTGGGGGAGGCGCTGGATTATTCCCATCGCCTGGGCGTGGTGCATCGTGATCTCAAGCCGGGCAACATCATGCTGGAACCCTCGATGGAAAGGGACGGCGGTTACCGGGCGAGGGTGATGGATTTTGGCATGGCCAAATCGGAAAAGGGTGATGCCACTCTGACACAGGCCGGGCATATTTTGGGGACAGCTTTTTATATGAGTCCCGAGCAGATTCGCGCCTGTCATACGGTGGACCGGAGGGCGGATATCTATTCCATGGGGGTGGTGCTCTACGAGTTGTTGACGGGAGAGGTTCCCTTTCGTGGCAGCACGCAGGTGGTTTTAAGCCAGGTTCTTGAGGCGGCGGTGTCTCCCCTGCGTTACCACAACCGTCTCATCCCGGCGGACCTCGAAACCATCACGCTCAAATGTCTGGAAAAGGATCCGGATCGGCGTTACCAAACCGCTGGCGCCATGGCGGAGGATTTGCGGCGCTGGCTTTGTCATTTGCCGATCACGGTCCGTCCGACCGGACTGGGCGGCCGGTTATGGCGATGGTGTTGCCGGGAACCGGTGTTGTCGGTCCTGACAGCCGCCCTGGTTTGCGCCCTTCTCGCCGGTTTTGCCGGGGTGCTCTGGCAGTGGCGCAGAGCCGAAGCGCTTCTTGTGGCCGCCAATGAACAGCAGCGGGAAACTGAAAAGGCCTATTTGCAACTCCGAAGAGCCAGGGCGGTTTCGGAGGGGTTCAAACAGGAAAAGTCTTCTGCTTTTGAAGCGTTGGTGAGGGAAAGGGAGGAACGCAACAGAATGACCGGGAAATTGCTCAAGGAGGCGGCGGCGAGGGATGAGGCTTTGCGAACCGTCCTGACTGCAAAACAGGAAGCTGAAAGCGCCAGAAAAAAAGCCGTTACTGAGGAGGAAAAGGCCAGGCTGAACGAGCAACGGGCCCGGTTGGCCGAGGCGAAGGCGGACGATCTCGAGAAAAGGGCGCTTCAACAACTCGAAAAACTTGGCTTGGTGCAGATCACCGGCGCCGCGCTTTATGGGCAGGCGCAGGACCTGTTGAATGGCGGCAAGGTGGAGGAGGCGCTCCAGTCCATTGACTATGCCATCAGGATATCGCCGAATGAACCGGCTTTTTGTTGCTTCAAGGGGCATGTTTTGGAATCCGCATTGCGTTTCGCCGATGCGCGGGAAGCGTACCGGCAGGCATTGCAGTTGAACCCGCAACATGCCGAAGCCAGGGCGAACTTCGATTGGTGCAAAAACATCCCCGCTCCCGATGATAAAGATGGGAAAATTTCCGCCAAAACCCTCTGTTCGCTTCGGGAACTCATGGAAAAAGAGGGAAGAATCATGGCGGCTTCCTTCCTGGTTTCCCGCGCAAGTGAAAACAATGACCGGTTGGTGGCGGAACTGAATGAGATCCTGTTTCAATCCTCCGGTGGTGCGATGCTCCGGAAAAACCGGCGTCAAATCCGCGTGAATAATGGAGGATTGGAGCTTGATTTGGGCGGTTTGCAGGTGGATCGGATCGATTTTCTCAAGGGGATCCCCTTGAACCGCCTGGTCCTTTCGGACACCGGGGTGGGGGATCTCCGGCCTTTGAGTGGAATGCCGCTGCATGAGCTGGAATTGCGAAAAATTCCGATGATGACTTCCGGCGGAATGTTGGATTCCGGCGGGCTCAATCCCCTGGCTGGCCTGCCATTGCGAAAACTGGATTTGAGCGGAACCGCAGTCAGGGATCTTTCTGCATTGATGGGAATGCAGCTTTCCCGCTTGTATCTCTCTGAAACGCCGGTGGAAACCATTCAACCCCTGAATGGAATGCCCCTGGAGGAATTGCGTCTCGATGGTTGTGTGAAACTCAAACCGAAGGATTTGATGGTTGTTTTGACCATGCCCCGATTGCGGGTGCTGACAGTTTCCTGCCCGGGTTCGCAATTGGAATTTCTCAGGCAATTGCCGGCGCTTGAATATCTCGATCACACACCGGTGAAAATGAGATCCGCGTGGGAGTTTTGGGGGGATCAGAAAATCCGTTGATGTTTCCATGATTGCAGTTTTTTTGACATGATTTTAAAATCAGTTCCCATGAAAACAAAAAGGCCTGCCGTTCCCCTCAGAAATATATTGTCCCAACCTTCGTGGATCATGCGATCCGACCATGTGGAGTTGGCTGTGACGCGGCAGGGAGGACACATGGCGCCGGTGAGTTTTTTCAGAAAAACAGGGCGTCCGGTGCAGCCTTATTTCATCAGTCCCTGGCAGATGGAAAAAACCAGCCTTGCCGAGCCGGTGCTGGTTCCCTTGCGGGGGGATTTTTTCTGCATGCCGTTTGGAGACAATGCCGAACCTTTGAAGGGCGAAAAACATTTTTGCCATGGGGAACCGGCGGGCGCCCGTTGGGAATTCGATGCCGCCAGTTCCGAGGATGGAGTGAACAGCCTTTTCCTGCGATTGAAGACAAAGGTGCGTCCGGGGCGGATCAGCAAACGATTCTGGCTGGTGGACGGACAGAACGTGGTTTACGTCCAGCATGTGCTGGAAGGGTATTCCGGGCGGATGCCGCTGGGGCATCACGCCAGTCTCCGGCTGCCCGATGAGGAGGGCGCCGCCCGCGTGGCGGTGAGTCCTTTTCGTTTTGGCATGACGGCGCCATCTCTTTTCAGCGATCCGGCGAAGGGCGCTTATCAGTCGTTTGCCATCGGACGCCGGTTCAGGGATTTGCGGCGGGTGCCGTTGTTGACCCGCGATCCGGCGTTTGCGGACGCCACGGCGCATCCCGCCCGGACAGGATTCGAGGATCTTTTGCAGATTTATGCGCGCCAGACGGATGAGCCGGCATGGACGACCCTGACCAATCAGGCGGAGCGTTACCTGTGGTTTGCCTTGAAGGATCCGGCCATGCTGCCCGCCACGACTTTTTGGATTTCCAACAAGGGACGGCACGGGATTCCCTGGAATGGCCGAAGCCGCTGCCTGGGCCTGGAGGAGGTCTGCGGTTATTTTGCCGATGGGTTGAAGGCGTCTGGTTCCCCGAACCAGCTCAATCGGATGGGAATTTCCACATCGGTGGAGTTGTCCCCGCGGCGGCCCACGGTGGTGAATTACATCCAGGGAGCGGCCCGCATACCGGACGGCTTCGATGTGGTGAAGACCGTGAGTTTTGGCCGGCGCGAGGTGACGTTCAAATCGGCCAGCGGCAAAAAAATCGCCGTTGCGGTGAACCATGAATTCCTTCGGACCGAGCAGGTGTGACGGACGAAAGGGTTTTTTGGGCCATGGGTGGATTATTCTCTTGACCCGGCCAATTCCGATGTTTCACAAGTGTGCGCCGCATTTTCAACCCCGTTGGTTTCTTCAACGCTTAAAAAATGAAAACACCCCTGCTTTCCTTTGAGGCGCCTGATCTCGTGAAAACCCGCTCCGGCAAAGTGCGGGAAGTGTTTGACTTGGGTGATAAACTGCTTTTTGTGGCCACGGACCGGCTTTCCGCCTTCGATGTGGTCATGCCCGATGGCATACCCGACAAGGGGCGGGTGCTGACGCAGATTTCGTTGTTTTGGTTTGAATTTCTGAAGATGACGGCTCCCACCCATTTTCTGTCGATGGATTTGGGGGCGATTGGACGGAAATATCCGGAGTTGAACGGCAGGGCCATGTTGGTTCGCAAGTGCAAGCCGTTGCCTGTGGAATGCATTGTCCGGGGGTATCTGGCCGGATCGGGATGGAAGGAATACCAGAAGAGCCGCATGGTCTGCGGAATCAATTTACCGGAGGGGTTGAAGGAATCATCCATGCTGCCCGCTCCCATTTTCACCCCTTCCACCAAGGCGGAACAAGGGCATGATGAGAATATTTCCTTTGAGCAATCCGCCAAGTTGATGGGAGCGGCGAAGGCGGCCAGGGTGCGCGATATGGCCCTGTCGATCTACACCAAGGCCCGCGATTATGCCGGGGAGAGGGGGATCATCATTGCCGACACCAAATTTGAATTCGGCGAGTTGCCGGATGGGTCGATTATCCTGATTGATGAGGTGCTCACGCCGGATTCCTCCCGTTTCTGGCCGGCGGACGGATACCGGCCCGGACGCGGGCAGCCAAGTTTTGACAAACAGTTTGTCCGCGATTACCTGGAAACCCTGACTTGGAACAAACAACCTCCGGGCCCCCGTCTGCCCGGGGATATCGTTCTCAAGACCAGCGAAAAATACCGTGATGCTTATTTCAAGCTGACCGGAAAGCCGTTGCCCTGAGGAACCGGTCTTTTGTGTCATAAAGGCATCCGGGTTGAGATGCCCAGGTTTCTAAAATTCTGAAATCATACCCATCATTTGACTTTTGGCGGTTATGGACTATTATTAGACCATAATGTTCAATAACAATCTCGATGCGGCTGTATTGCCGGGATCGCCGCCCTGTGTCCGGATCGGATGTTTTTGCGGAAGGAGCCTTCATGAAAAAATTGATTTTGGCAGGATGGATTTTTGCTGTGGCAACGGGCATGGCGGTTGATTGTCCGGTTGAGCAGAAGGATTGGAGGGATTATTTTCCGGGCATTCCTTTGCATCCTTCGATGTATGAACCGGAGTATGGGATGTTCGATGTGTCCTATGTGACGCCTCACACTCCCTGGGCCAAGCCCTATTGTGCCGGCAAAGTCAAAACGCTGATCATCATGCCGCGGGTGGCGTTGCGGGACGCGGTGGAACTGGCTCAACGCGCGGATTTGGATGTGGATGTTTTTGGCGCTTTTTCACGGCAATCTTTTGGATGTCTGGATGTGGGACGTTATGAAATGCCGGTGGGTTATACGGAGGCGGATCAGTTGATCCTGCTAAACGGCAAGCTGAAGAAAAACATCGATGTCTTGGTGGTGGGACATGTGTATTGGGATGCGTTTCCGAGGGAGATTCAAAAGCAATTGATGGAGCGTGTCAAAGGGGGCATGGGGTTGACGCTGGTTTTTGACGGGGCGGAGGAGATTTATGCGCCGTCCGAATTGAAGGCGTTGCCGGCGGTTGCCGGCGCGGTCGGAACGATTGCCCAAGGGGTGCCCTTTTCCGTCCTGGATGGCTGGAATGGGAGCAAAACGGACTCGGAAGCGGCCGGGAAGATATTGAGTTGCAAGGAGTATGGACGCGGGCGGGTGGCGATCGTCAAATGCGGCAGTGGAACGGCGCACAGTTGTTTTGCGCCAACGGTGTACCGTCCGGAAATCAAGCTTTGGCCGGTGGATTATTATTTCAGCCTGGCGGCGCGGGCGGTTCTTTGGGCGGCAGGCAAGGCGCCGCAGGGCGATTTGCAGTGCGCGGTGGAAGGGCGGACGTTGAAGATCAATTTTGGAGGAGCGGCAGCCGGGGAATTTTCTGTAAAGGTGAGGGATGATTGGGGCGAGGAGGTTTTCAACGCGAAGGGAGGCAAGACGCAATATGAGCTGCCTGATCTGGCCGCGGGCCAATATGTGGCGGATGTGGTGGCGCGCAAGGATGGAAAGGTTTTGAATTGGGGGTCGGCGGCATTCCGGGTGAACAAGGAAACGGTCATCAAGGGGCTGGAGATGGACGCTTTGTTTTTAAAACCCGGGGAGCCGTTGAAATTCAAGGCGGCCTTGAACGGCGCCGCCAAAAAAGGTTTGGAATTGAAGGTCAAGGTGTGGGATATGCGGGAGCGGTTGTTGAGCGAGACGCGGCAGGAGGTGAAAGCCGGGGAGGCCCAGGTGTCGGTGTCGGCGCCGGCGAACCGGCCGCTGACCAACATGGTTTACGCGCGGGTGTGGCTGATGGACGGCGGGAATGAGCAGAGTCACGCCCAGGCGTGGATGCCGGTGCAGCTTTCGCCGCCGCGGGACGATTTTGGTTTTGTAAACTGGCATTTAAGCTCGCCGGATTATGTGTCGTATTATCTGCGCCGGGAGTTGTTGAAACTGGGGGTGGACAGCAGTTATGGGGGCCGTTCCTATTCGCAGGCGTGGGTGCCGGCCACGAGCGGGATTTTCTGCATTCCCTATCTGACGCGGTATGCGATCGACAAAAGCAGCGGGGGGCTGTGCCCTGAACGGATTCCCTGCCTGAGCGATCCGGATTTTGTTTCCAAGGAACAGGCTAAAATAAAGAAGGGGACCGAGGAGATGAGCCGTTTCGGAACGGCGGGTTATTCATTGGGCGATGAGAACGATCTGTCCCTGAACGATCATGAAGTGTGTTTTTCCAAGAGTTGCAAGGCGGCGTTTCGCGAATATGTGAAGGGGGTTTATGGCAGTCTGGAGGCGTTGAACAGGGAATGGGGGACCGCGCTGGGATCGTGGGAGGAGGCGGGGCCCCTGCCGTTGTGCGAAGCCAGGGAAAAGAAACAACCGGCGCGGTGGGTGGATTTCAGGATGTCCATGGAGAACGTGTTTTTGAATCTTCACAAGACGGGGGCGGCGACGATCAAGGGGGTTGATCCAAAGGCCCTGGTGGGATTTGACGGCGGTTTTAACATCAGCAGCTTTACGGGGTATGACTGGTGGAAGCTGTCGCGGATCATGGAGGTCTGGGGGGTGTATCCGGATCATTTGCAGAGCGAGATTTTGAGGTCGTTTCATCTGCCCGAGACGCGGAGCGGACGGTGGTATGGAGGCTATTACAACATCACGCGATTCAAGGAGTATGCGAAGTGGGAGCCGTGGTATGGTCTGTTTCACGAAATGAACAATGTGTGGTGGTTTAATTTGATTGGCGGCGACAGTCAAAGCGGGCCCCAGGCGGAGGACACTTTCAATCCCGCAACCATGAAGCCGTTTCCGATCCTGAAAGCCGCCTCGGACGAGGCTTTGGTTCTCAAGCGCGGGGTGGGCAAACTGTTGATGGGATGCCGCCGGGATGCGGGAGGAATTGCGATTCTTTATTCGCAGGCCAGCCTGCATGCGGCCACCTATCATGGAATGCGTCACAATCCGAACGACAGCCAGACGGATTTCATCCGCGCATTGGAAGACATGGGGTATCAATACCGGTTTGTTTCCTATGACCAGGTCAAGGAGGGGATTTTAAAGAGGGAAAAATACCGGTTGCTGATCCTGCCCTGCGCGGTGGCGTTGTCGGGGGAGGAGAAAGAACAGATCAAGGCGTTTGCGGCCGCGGGCGGGAAGGTTTTGGCGGATGACAAAACCGGAGTTTACGATGGGCATGGCAAACCGGCGGCGGACACGGCGTGGGCGGAGTGGAGCAACGAGCGTGTGACGCATCTTGGCCCGGCGCTGAGGGGGTATCACCGGGACATTCACTTTGCGGCATCGGCGCGTGTTTGCCTGGCGGAACGGCTTGCGGCGCTGGGAATCGCGCCGGAGTTTTCGATTGCGCCGGAGGAAGGGGATGCTTACGAGGGGGAACTGGCGGTGTTCACGGACGGAGAGACGCGATATGTCGGATTGTTGCGCGATCATTCGCCCAAGCTCAAAACCCAGAAGGCGCGGATCAAATTCCCGCAGGCGGCTTATGTTTACGATGTGAGGGCGGGAAAATATCTGGGAAGGAGCGACAACCTGCGGGTGAATCCGGGGGCGGGGGAGGCGGGTCTGTGGGCCTTGTTGCCGGAAGAAGCCAGGGGATTGGAATTGGAAACCGTGGCTGAGGCCAAGGCTGGCGGCGAGGTTTCGTACAAGGTGGCCTTGGCGGCTCGCGGACGGCATGTGGCGCGTGTGGAGGTGATGGGGCCGGATGGCGCTCCCCGCCCTCATTATGGCGCAAACCTCACGTTGAAACAGGGCAAGGCGGAGGGGACGATTCCCCTCGCCATCAACGATTCGCCGGGCAAATGGACGATTCAGGTTCGCGACGTGGCCACCGGATTGAAGACATCCAGAACCGTGGTGGTGAAATAGAGGCTGTCAGGTGGATAGGCTGTTAGACTGTTAGGAAAATCCAACTGCTCAGGCAGGCACTGGGGCACCAAGAAAAACGGTTGGGAAAGATGGAGGGTATTGATGATGTTAGAAAAGGTTGATTGGAATTTGTCCGGCCTGAAGGCTGGCGGTCAATTAACCTCAGTGCCCTGGCGCCTCAATGCCTTTGTGTCTGTATGGCAAAAATTATGACTAAAAGAGAAGTGGTTCAGCGGGCTTTGCGATGGGAACAACCTCCCTATGTGCCGTGGCATTGCGCTTTTACTCACGAGGCGGCGGAGAAGTTGAGGAGCCGTTTCAAAAAGGCGGATGTTGATGAGATCATGGGGAATCATCTTCTCTATTTGGGATGCGACGACCGGTTTATCCCCATGGAGAACGATTGTGTGAGGGATGTTTTTGGCGTGGTGTGGGACCGGCATGAGGAGAAGGACATCGGCACGGTCAAGGGGCTTGCGCTGCCCGAACCGACCCTGTCCGGTTATTCATGGCCCGATCCGCTTGATTCCCGTTTCTTCCGAAACATCCCGAAACTGATCAAGGAAAGGGGGGATTGCTACCGGGTTTTTGCCATTGGTTTTTCACTTTTTGAACGGGCCTGGTCGTTGCGCGGAATGGAGAATTTTTTGATGGATTTTCATGAAAATCCGGATTTTGCGCGCGACCTCCTGAATTCGATCGCGGATTTCAATGTCGCGCAGATCCGCGAGGCTGTGAAATATGACATTGACGCCATTCATTTTGGCGATGACTGGGGCCAGCAGCATGGATTGATCATGGGACCGAAGATCTGGAGGGAGTTCATTCGTCCGGTTCTCAAGCGGATGTATGGAGCTGCGCGAGAGGCGGGAAAACTGGTGACGATTCATTCCTGCGGAGACGTGAGCGGACTTTTTGACGATCTCATTGAACTGGGTGTGAATTGTTTCAATCCGTTCCAGCCCGAGGTGATGGATGTGGATCGAATGACGGAAAAATATCGCGGACGCCTGTCGTTTGACGGCGGGTTGTCCACGCAAAGGACCCTGCCTTACGGGACGCCGGAGGATGTCGGCCGGGAAGTCCGGCATCTGTTGGAGATTGGCCGGAAAGGGGGGTATATTTTTGCCCCGGCCCATGCAGTGGAAGGTGATGTTCCTTTGGAAAACATGCTGGCATTCATTGAGACAATCCAGTCGCAACCCGGGGTTCGACAATGAGGTTGTTCAGGATCAAACAAGGCACATAGGCACTGGGGCACTAAGGCACTGAGGGTAAACGAAATCAACCGTGAACCGCTGAACCCAACAAACCGAGGTTGCAGTTATCATGAAAAAAACAATGTCTGAAAAACAAACGAAGAGTGACAAAACCAAACCGTCCCACCGATACAAATCCGCGATTTTGGGGTGCGGGCCGCGCGCGGCGTTCCACATTCAGGCGTACGAAGGGCTTGATGAAATCCATTTGAGCGCCGCCTGCGATCAGCGAAGGGAACGGCTGGATGATTATGGAAAAAAATACAAGATACCCCATCTCTACGAAAATCTCGAGGCGATGCTGGAAAAGGAACGTCCGGATATTTTGCATATCGTGACGCCGCCCGCCATCCGCGAGGAACCGATGGAACTGGCGGCCCGGTTTGGGGTGAAAGGCATCATTGTGGAAAAGCCGATTGCGCTCAATCCTGTGCAGGCCGGCAAAATCAAAAGCCTGGTCGGACGGTCCGGAATGAAAATCGCGGTGAACATGCAGCGGCGTTATTTCAAGACGTGCCTGGGATTGAAGAAGATTCTGGATGAGGGGAAAATCGGCGACATCCAGTGGATCCGTTGCGTGACCAAGGGAAACATCCTCTCGATGGGGCCGCACATGGTGGATTTGATGTTGTTTTTCATGAACAACGTCCGTCCCATCCGCGTGTGGGCCGCAGCCAACGGGATGAATGGATATGACTATGGACATCCGGCGCCGGCCAACATGCTGGTCCAGTATGTGTTTCCGGGGCAAAAGGTGGTTTATTTTGAGGATGCGGAGGATGCCGTGGGCACCCCTGGCGAAACGGATTTCTGGCAGCATGGGGAGCTGGATTTTTGGGGAACAAAGGGCCGGGCCTGGTGGGCGCAGAACCGCGATTGGGGGTATCATGGCGAGGGGATGAAGAATGCCCATGTGGAAAAAAGTTCGTGGGAAGGAAGCGACGTGCCGGGACAGCGGGAATTCACCCGCGCCATGGCGCATTGGCTGGATGATGATGGTAAAAAACATCACAACTGCCTGGACAACGCCTTGCAGGGATTCGAGACCATTCTGGCGACCTTGCAGGCGGCGCTGACCGGAAAACGAGTGGAATTTCCCTGCGTTCCGCCGGATGACATCATCAAACAGTTGGAGGCGAAGTTGGGGGGGCAGGTTGTGTAGGCACACTGGATTCCCTCATCCGCTCAACCTGATTTTTATGATTTAGATGGAAAAAGAATGAAACAAGGATTGAGTGATAAGTGAAATTCACATCGATAGACAGGATGGACAGGATCAAATTCAAACCGCCCCTTCAGAATTTAAAATATCTCATTCATCCTGTTCATCGATGTTCAATAAATTCGGCCAGATGCCTTGGCTTGCGCCTATGCGCTTTTACGGGAATCCAGATGTTGATGGTGGAATAAAATTCTTTCGGAAAATCATCGGTCCTTATCTCAAATGAAAAAGAAAATACTGAAACTTGGCGTGGTGGGTTTGGACGGGCATGGGCCCGTGTTTACGCAGGTGGTCAATGGAAGGATGCCCGCGATTGAGGGATTGAGGGTGACGGCGGCCATGCCCATTCCGTCGGTGATGATCCCGCGGAAACAACTGGCGGCCCATGTGGAAACCGTGAGAAAACTCGGCGTGGCAATCATGGATGATCCGGCGGAATTGGCGGCGGCGGTGGATGGGATTCTCATCCTGCATGACGATGGATCGAAGCATCTGGAATTGGCGCGGATGTTTGCCGGCAAAGGCAAGCCTCTTTTTGTGGACAAACCCTTTGAGGTCAGCGCGGGCAAGGCGAAGGCTTTGATGGATTTATGCAGGCGGCATGAATGCCCGGTCTTCAGCGCGTCGTCATTGAGATTCTGCCTCGAGATTCGCAAGGCGTTGGAGAATCGAAAAGGCGGCCGTGTTTTGTCGGCCATGACCCATGCCCCGTATATCCTGCGACCGACCATGCCGGGCTGGATTTATTATGCGATCCATGCCGTGGAACCTTTGTACGCCGCGTTGGGGACGGGATGCCGGGAGGTGCGTTGCGTGGAACATGCGCATGGGCCGGTGGCCATCGGAACATGGAAGGATGGACGCCTTGGCGTGGCGCGCGCCGTCAGGAAAGGGTTTCACGGTTTTGGTTTCACCGTGTGGAGGGAGAAATGCACGGAAACCTCGATGGTGGATCCCGGGAAAATTTATCCAGAGTTGTTGAAACGGATCAAGAATTTCATTGAAACCGGAAAGTCGCCCGTGCCGGCAGCCGAGTCCGTGGAGGTGATCGCCTTCATGGAGGCGGCCAACAAGTCGATGGCCAAGGGCGGGGCGCCGGTGAAAGTGGCTTGTTGTTAGGAAATTCAAAATTTCCGGATATAAAGAGATTGCAACAGTCTCTGAATCCCCGCGAAAGCAGAAATCTTGAATGACGTGTGTAAAGAGAGTTGACGTTTGGTTTAACCAAATGTAAAGTCACTTTACATGATTGAGAGGCCTTTTTGGCGGCAACGGCTTATGTCGGCGTGGGGACAGGTCCCCATTGTCTGGCTTTCCGGTGTGCGACGGGTTGGGAAGACGACCCTTGCGCGTGCCATTGAGCAAATTGAATACTTTGACTGTGATCTGCCCTCCACCCGGCGCGAGGTCGCTGATCCCGAGGCCTTTTTTCGTTCGTTTGACGGTAAACGTCCCGTTGTTTTCGACGAGGTTCACCGTTTGGAAGATGCCAGTTCCCTGTTGAAGATTGGAGCGGATCATTTTCCCCACCTTCGTCTTCTGGCCACGGGATCCTCGACGCTGGCGGCCACCCGCAAATTTCGTGACAGTTTGACTGGCCGCAAACGGACTGTTCACATGACCCCCGCGCTTTGGAGCGAACTGCCGCTGTTTAAAGTTCAAGATGTGCGCCGGCGGCTTGCGTTAGGGGGATTGCCTGAAGTCTTGTTGAGCGGGATCCAGCAACCTGGATTTTATTCGGAATGGCTCGATTCGTTTTATGCCCGGGACGTTCAGGAGTTGTTTCATGTCGAAAAACGGCATGGCTTTCTGAAGCTGGTGGAATTGGTTTTGCGGAATAGCGGTTGCGGTCGCGATGCCAGCCAACTGGCGGCGGAAAGCGGACTTAGCCGGCCAACCGTGCTCAACTATCTGGAAGTTCTGGAGACCACGCATTTGATTTATCCCGTCCGTCCTTATCATGGCGGAGGCGTCCAGGAGTTGATGCGGCAGGAACGGATCTATGGTTTCGACACCGGCTTTGTGGTTCATGTGCGGGGCTGGAACGAATTGCGTCCGCCGGATTGCGGGGGATTGTGGGAGCATCTTGTGTTGATCGAATTGTTGGCGGCGCTCGACAATCCGCGCATTCACTATTGGCGCGACAAACAGGGGCATGAGGTGGATTTTGTGATTCCCTGCGGGCGCGACGCGTGCGCGGCAATTGAATGCAAATGGGACCCGGACGAATTTTCGCCGGCCAACCTGATGGTTTTTCGCAAGCTTCATCCCCGGGGACTGAATTTGGTTGTATCCCCCCGCATTACGCGCGGATTTGAACGTTCAAAGGGAGACTTGCGGATTTGTTATCTCAATCTGGCGGAGGCGGTGCAGCGGATCCAAGCCCCCCGGACGGGGAAAACTCCGGGATGATTCGCCAAACCAAAAGCCCGGGCCGCGGCTGGCGCCGCGGTCCGGGCGGGTTTTTGAGAGACTGCCGGTCAGCGTTTGGCGGCTTTGAAGAAATGCCAGCCGCCGAGTTGGGGCGGATTGCCGGGGTCATCCTTGAGGAGCAGTTCCGCCTGTTCGGCTGTTTTGCGAAAAGCCTCGGCGTATTGCTTGATGACTTTGGGGACATAGTGTTTGAACCACGGAATCGAATAGGTTCGTTGTCCGATTTTTTCGCTTAGGGGCAGGGAGCCGGGCGCCTGGCGCACATCGCGGCAGGCATGGGCGATGCGGGTGGGTTTGCCATGTCCGTAAACATCCGCCTTGTTGAGCAGCGGGTGGAGATGCAGGGGAAGGTTGCAGCCCGGGAAGCAGCCGGCAAACCCCTCGGCGCGCACGCTTTCGCAGAAGCGGGTGACGGAGAGACCGCCCAGTTCCTCCGGCACATAGAGCCCGTGGGGAGCGTAGTAACCGCCCATGTTGCTCCTGGGATGCGTGGGGCGATGCGGGCGGAGGCCGGGCACTCCGTCCAGCAAATCCCAGAAGTAGTCCATGGCTTTGCGGATTTCCTTGCAGCGCTGGTCGTAATACTTGAGTTGGACGAGACCCACGGCCGAACTCAGTTGGTGCATGCGGTACTTGTATCCGCCCATGGGCAATCCGGTGAAAGGCTGCAGGCTGGGGGTTTTGATTTCGCCTCCAAAGCGCTCGTAGTGGCCGAAGGCGATTGCGCGTTCGTAGATTTCGCGGTTGTTGGTGGCCAGGATGCCGGCTTCTCCGATGGCGAAGGATTTTCCAGCCATGAGTGACATGGCGGCTACATCGCCGAAGGTTCCCACCATCCGGCCCTTGTACAGCGATCCCTGGGCATGGGAAACATCCTCGATCACTTTCAATTTGTGTTTGCGGGCGATTTTCATGATGGGGTCCATATCCGCCGGATGTCCCAGGTAATGAACCACCATGATGGCCTTGGTTTTTTTGCCGATGTGCCGCTCGATGTCATTGGGATCAATGCACAGGGTTTGGGGATCGAGATCTGCAAACACGACAGTGGCGCCCAAGGACATGCACTGCAAAGCCGAGGCCCAGTAGGTGATGCTGGGACAGATGATTTCGTCGCCAACGCCCAGTTTGCAGCCGAACATGGCGGCATGAAGAGCGGCGGTTCCATTGTTAAACCCCAAAGCGAATTGGGTTCCTTGCCAGGACGCGAATTTTTTTTCAAATTCCTTGGTCACCTCTGTTCCCGACATGGCGCCGCGGCGAAGGACATCCAATGCAGCCGCTTCGTCTTCGCGGGTGATGATGGGCCATTTGAAGAGTTTTTCCGGTTCAGTTTTGATGGCTTTGGGGCCGCCGAGGAGTGCTGGTTTTTTGTTCATTTCACGTGTTGTGGTTGGGGTTGATGATACAAAAGGTATGTTTGTCATGGGAAATCAGACTTGGACGGGACAGTGGCTTTTTCTCAAAATCAATTCCAGTTCTGAGCAGTGACGATGCTCGGCGGGTTCGGTGCTCAGCAGAAAGGTTATTTTTTGGATCATTTCCTCCACTGGCACGCGCAGAGTGGTCAGGGGAACCCGGAAAATCGGGGCCAGACGATGTCCGTCGAACCCCGTGATGCTTAAATCTTCGGGAATGCGAAGCCCGCGCTGGATCAGTTCATTCATGACAAAACCGGCGATTTCATCGTCGCGAAAACAGGCGGCGGTGAATTTTCTGGTTTTCCGGGTTTCCAGGATGTCATTGGCCAGCAGGAGAACACGTTCCGGTATGGAGGAAGGAAGAACTTCCACTTGGGGAGTGACCGCCTCCAACCCGCAGGAAGTGAATGCGTTTACAAACGATGAGAGATATTCGTGGGAATTTGCGGGCACGTCAGGCAGGAAGATGGAACGATGCCCCGACTCTTTCAGAAAAGCTGCCAGTCGCGCATAGCCGCGCGTGCGATTCACACCCACCAGATAAATGCCTTTGGCCAGAAACCGCTCGTCCGGACTCTTGTCATCAAATGGATAATTGTAAATGATGGTTTGGACCTTGGATATCAAGCCTGTGATGATTTCGTTTTCCAGCAGTTCAAATTGCAAATGGGAGGTGTGGAGCCAAATGAGTTTGCGGATGCCGCGAGCGATCAGTTCACGCAACCCTTGAATGGTATTTTCCTCCCGGCTGACCATGATTTCCAGTCCCTCGGGCAGAACGGAAAATTGTTCGGTCATCTGGCTGTAAGCGTCAGCCAGATGGCTGTACAACTGGCCAGTGTGCAGAATGCCAATGCCGCTCCGGACCCCGGTTCGCAAGGCAACGGCTTGCCGGGATGGGACATACCCTTGTTGACGCACATAATCCTGTACCCGCTGGATTGTGCGTTCCGAAATCCCCCGGCGCGATGCCTTGCCATTGATGATGGAAGACACGGTCAGACGGTGCAGATGAAGTTCATCCGCGATCTGTTGCATGGTGGATTGAGCAACCATAAATCAAGCTTTTCACGTGTAACATATCACGTGTTTTGAGAAAATCAAATGGATTTTGATCTTTGCATGATGCGGGTTAACCCGAGTTTCGCAGATTTCGCAAAAAATGCGTATTTTTTGCGGCACCTTTCCTGATCATGTAAATGTCAAGAGGCTGAGTCTCCCACACATTTTTGAAGCGAGCTTCCAATTCGAGGAACTTTACCATGCCCTTTTCCCCATGGCTGTCCCGCCTTCGTCGAATACTACGGCGGGGCAGGCCGGGAGGTTCACCACGTTTCACGTGGCCAGCCCTCCTTTTCATATCAAAATAAAGGGAGGGCGGGGCTCCTGCACCGCTTGTTGCCGCGAAGATAAATTGCAGTGTCATACCCATGACACAACTTGGAAATAAAATCCATGGAGCAGGTCTCCACACACGCCAAAATACGGCTTTTTCCAAAGTTTGAACCTGAAGGATGTCGAAAAATAATTGAAAAACGCCGAAATCTGAGAAACTCGGGTTAATAGTTCCAGCGCAATCCGATGGATGCCCGATGTTCGGGGGGGGCTTGACTGGTGGCTTCCTGGGTTTCGCGAACGGTCATTCGATAGCCCAGTTCGAGGGAAAGATTTTCGCCAAGATTAAGGGATGGGCCGATTTCCATATTCCATTGACGTGAGGTGTCCATGCGAAGCCATTCACCTTCCACCACGCGATGTGAGGCTGAATTTTGATAGTCAAGGGAACCGTGAAGCAGCCAGTGCTGGCTCAGGGGGCGTTGAAAATTGGCATAGAAGGAAACGGAGTCATATTGGGCGGATGGCAGGCTGAAGCAGGAAACATCCTCGGTTTTGGCGCGGCGTCCAATGGCAAGGCGTCCGTTGGACGGCAATTGAAGACTCAGGCCGCAATCAAGGGTTTTGCTGTTAGATTCGGTTTCGCTCATGAGAGCCGTGGTGGAACTTCCCTGAAGGCTGGAGAAGGCGCTGAGGGAACGCCAGATTTGCTGGTCCAAAGCCACGGAAGCTTCCTCAGTTTCCGTGTTGGATTGGAGTTTGTTTTCATAAACCCGGCTGCTTTTGGCCGTCTCGACGGAAAGCCGGGTCTGGCGGGTGAGTTGGGTGGTTGCCCGAAACCCGGTTTTCCTCTGGGTTTGACCTTCACCCTTGATGTTGTTTTCCGTCAAAGGATTGAGGTTTTGTACGGAAAACAAGGGCTGCAAGGTGAGCGGCCATCGGGTTTTGATGCTGCTTTGGAGGGAGAATTGCCCTTGCACATAACTGCTGTGATCGCGTTTTTCCCAACTGTCGCCGGTCAGACGGTAAAGGGAGCCCACCGCCATTTTGTTTTGCGCCTGCACAGCCAGCCAGTCGGTGGGTTGATGATCGAATTTGAGATTCACCCCCTGCTGGCTGTCGCGCTCGATGTTTTCGGCGGGAGTCAGGGGAATGGAAAGGTTTGGATTCAACCATTCGTAGGAAACAGGGGATGGCTGGGGACAAAGTTCCGCCGCCGGCTTGAGTTCCAGGTGTTGCAATTCTTCGAGGCTTTTGGTGTCGCGATCGATTCGGATGGGAATGGTGTCCGCCACGCCGGGAATCAATCCGCCGCAAAGAAACAAAAGGATAAACAATGGCGCCGGTGCGGGCATGACGAGAAGATGGTTTGATTTCATCGCGCGGTCAAGTGTCCGGGCGGTCGTTTTATTTTTCATAAATACGCTACCACAATCCAAAAGGATGTGGTAGAAGAGGCAGCCAGTGTTCAAAAACAGCCATTGCTTGGTGACGGGTGGGACCGGTTTTATCGGTCGGTATGTGGTGAGGCGTTTGCTTCTGCGTGGCGCCAAAGTCCGTGTTTTTTGCCGTTCTCCGGAGAAGGCTCAAAGGTTGTTCGGCGGCCAGGTGGATGTGGCGCTGGGCGATTTGCTTCATGAAAAGCAACTCCGGGAAGCCTGCCGGGGAATCGAGACGATTGTTCATGTCGGAGGGGCCTATTGGTTTGGCCGCCGTTACCGGGACCTCATGATGGAGGCCAATGTCAAAGGCACCGAGAATGTTCTGCGCGCGGCATGGAAGGAGTCCGTCGGAAGGATTGCGCATGTCAGTTCGTCGGGAATTTTGGTGAATAATCACTCGCCGATTACCGAAAGGGATTTTCCGGCGCATGTGCCCCGCCGCCAATATTACCGCCGGTCGAAATGGCTTTCTGAATTGGAGGCGATGAAATGGGCGGCCAAGGGATTGCAGGTGTCCATTGCCAGCCCGGTCAGTCCGGTCGGGGCCGAGGATGAGACTCCGACGCCCACGGGCCGGATCGTTTTGGATTATCTGCGGGGCGCCTTTCCCTTTGTTGCGCGCACGGCGATGAATTTCATCGATGTGACCGAATTGGCGGACGGCATCCTGGCTGTGGCGGAGAACGGACGCCGGGGCGAGCGTTATACGATCGGAAACCACAATATGTGGCTGGCCGATTTTTTTCAGATCCTGGAGAATTGTTCCGAGATTCCCGCGCCAAAAAGGGTTCTTCCATGGCCTTTCATCACCGCCGCCGGGAGCATCGGGGAATTGTTTGGCGGAACGCGTGTCTGCTGGGAAACAGCCTGCCATTCAAAAGGACGCCAGTTTTTTGATTTGAGCAAGAGCGAGGCGGAATTGAAATGGCGTCCCTCCCGTCCGATCAAGGCCAGCGCGCGCGAGTCCATTGCCTGGTTCCAGAGCATGCTGGCGCAAGGCGCGGTGTCCCGTAGCGGGGAGTTGGATGGCGCGATGGTTGCCAGATTGAAAGTCGAAGGCATTGAAAACGCGGAAATGGCATCCGGAAAATGACCGGCATTTTTTGTCGTCAGAAAGCTGTCTTGTCATTCCTTTGGTGACATGGAGGCGCTTCCACGGCTTCATTTTTCAGTCTTCAGTCCAAACAACCCGGCCATGAGACAATTGATTGTCACCTCCGACGATTTTGGAATGGCCTCCTCGGTCAATGAGGCGGTCATCGACACCCATACCCGCGGGGTGTTGACCAGCGCGAGTTTGATGGTGAATGGCGCCGCAGTTGAGGAAGCCGCGCGTCTTGCCCGGCAGACGCCTTCCCTTGCGGTGGGATTGCATCTCACGCTGGCGCAGGGCAGGGCGGTTTTGCCCCCGGAGCGGATCCCCCATCTGACGGACGCGGACGGTTTTTTTTCGAACAACGCGGCCGGCGCAGGATGGCGTTATTTTTTCGATCCCGCATGCCGGCGGGAAATCGAGGCGGAGGTGCGCGCCCAGATCGAAAAGTTTTTGGCTTTGGGACTGAAAATGGATCATCTGGACGGGCATATGAACATTCATTTGCATCCGGTGGTGCGCGACCTGCTGGTGCGGCTCGGCGGGGAATATCCGATCCGGGCCTTGCGGGTGCCCCGCCAGCCGTGGTGGCAGGCCTGCCGTCTTCACCGCCGGGAATTGTTGAGCAAGACCCTGCATGCGTTGGTGTTTGGGGCGTTGGGCGCAAGGGCCAGGGCGGCCATGCGGGGCCGGGGGTTGCGATATGCGGATCGCGTTTATGGCATGCTGGAGAGTGGCGGCATGAACGAGGCTTATTTGCTGGAGCTTTTGCGGCGGTTGCCGGAGGGGGTGAGCGAGGTTTACTTTCATCCGGCCCGCACGCCATGCGCGGATTTCCTGAAATGGAATCCAACCTATCAGGCCGTTGCCGAATGGGAGGCCCTGACCAGTCCGCGGGTGCGCGATTTGATTGGCCAGGAGGGGATACAGTTGGTAACCTATGGACGAATTTGCGAATCTGCGGTATGAAGGCTGCCGATCCCGCCAAGGAAAGGAAAAATTTTATGATGAAATTGTACGTTGTGTTGATCATTGCGCTGGTTATTGAATCGCTCGGAAACACCTGTGTGTCCAAGGGGATGAAGGAGGGCGGGGAGGTTTCCCTGGCCAGTGTGGGGGATGTGGTCAAGGCGGTGCGGCGCACGGTCACCAATCCGCATCTGATTGTGGGGGTGGCGCTGCTGACGGTTTTTTTCGGGTTGTTCCTGACGATGCTGTCCTGGGGGGACATCAGCGTGGTGTTGCCGCTCACTTCCATCGGCTACCTGTTTACCGCGGCGCTGGCCAAATGGGTGCTCCATGAGGATGTCAATCCCGCGAGATGGTTTGGCACCCTGCTCATCGTGGCCGGCGTGTATTTCGTGACCAACAGCCATCGCGCCGCCGCCACCCAGCCGTCCACCCCGCCCACCCAGGCGGTCCAGATGCCGTCCGATGGATAGTGTAAGCGCCGGTTTGAAAATGCCTCAAGGGTTTGCTTGTTTTTTTGCGGATAATTTGAGCGTTAAAATGAGATTTTGGATTTCTTCCCGCGCTTCGTCTGCCAGACTGGGATTGGCAAGGCGGGTTGACGGGCCGCGATCTTGCGCGGCGTCGGCAAGAACTTTTTTCGGCCAATCGAGAAGCGCATTTTGAGCCTGTTCGATGGCTTTTTCGGAGACGCCGCTGGCCTTGGCTTTGGCGATTTCTTTTTCCAAAAGGTCGAAATACATGATATCGGTGATGCCTTCGCGCCAGGCTTCCCACCGTTTGCTGGGGATGATGTTTTCCATTTTGCAGACATCGGCGGGCGCCTCATTCAGGGGATAAACAACATTCCAACTGATTTTTTTTGTTCTTGGGCTTTGCGGCAGAAAACCTCTTTTTCCCGTGTCTTCTTCCCAGGGCAGATATCCTTTCTCGGAAGAACCGGATAGATAACACCAAAACCCGCATCCCACCGCCTTGGCGGCGTAGGCGTGCCATGGAATGAGCCTGTACCATTTGTAAGGACAATCAATCTTGGGATACCGGCTGAGTGGATTGGCATAGATCCAAAAGTGTCTGGCCTTTTTTTTGATCAAATCCAAGTCGTTTGACCTTGGCAGAAATGCATAAATAAGGGGGCTGAAAATATCCAGATTTGGGGAGATGTTTTCAATTTCTTCGCGGGTGGAGGTGGTGGTCAGATTGGCAAAGGTCTGGATTCGAGGATTGACGGTTTTGACAAAGGAGAGCAGGGTCTGGTGCTTTTGGGCGGTTGTTTCATCCATGAAATTGACGCAGAAATTTTCATGGGAAATCCCCTTGCCGTTCAAATGATCGCAAAATTGCAACAGCCAGGTGGAAAAATTATTTTTCCATGTTTCATCCATGTACGTTTCGCCAAAGCGGCTTTCGAAAAGGCCGGCGTAAAAATAGAGATACGGAATTTTTTTGTCGGTCATCCAAAAATCCAGGACTTGATCAAGATTGGAAAAATCCATTGAGCCTTTAATGTTGTTTTTGTCCTTGGGCCATGGCAACGAATCGGGATGAATGCAGGCGACATTCACATAATGGCTCATCAGATCCGCTTTTGCCTCTTGGGCCAGAGCCCGGCGCCCGCGATTGAGATAAGTGTTGTTGACATAATCGTAAACCAGCGTGCGCATGGGCAAATCGTTGGGATTCGATGGCAGCGAAATGGGATGGACCCTGACCGTGATCCCGACGATTTTGGACTGGCCGGCGCCTGATTTTACGCTGAGGGCGCGATGATAGGTTTTGGGCGCCAAATCTCTTGTGGACAAAGTCAGCCAGATTTCCCTGCTTTCCTGGCGCGGGATGGCCAGAGACTGAAACAAGGGCAGCGCGTCGTTGATTTTTTTTACCTCGGCGCTTCCTTTGACATAATAACACTCCCGAATCGTCAGGGGAAGATCATCGCCAGCCTGGCCGATCTTGATGTCGATGTTTTTATCGGACAGGTTGGAGACAACAAAAGAGGCGCTTTTATATTCATTTTGGGCCATGTCAAAAATGAGAGTTTTGCATTCCTGGGCGTTTTGTTCCGGAAATTGGCCGGATTGCAGGGGCTTCCATGGATTTTTTTTCCATATCATGAAATCCGACGAAAGTTTTTCCCTCCAGCAGGCCCGTGATTTTTCGGCATCCATGTTATTTGTCTCCTGCGCGATGATGAGGTTTGTCCATGTCATGAGAATCATGAGAATGGTTAGCTTTTTGTTTGTTGCGATCATGGGTTTCCTTTTATTTTTCGATGGGGAACCAATCGGCCCGATTGGCCCACGTTTCTTTTCTTTCATGCCAGCTGACGTGCCCGTCAATCCAGAGATAATTGCCTCCGCCGTGATGCCTTGCGCTGACGGACAATGCGTCTTCTCCCGCGGCGGCCCAGTTGTAAAGATAAAAAACCCGGTAATAGCGGGTTGTCCCCGCATAATAATCGCTGGTGTCTCCGCACAGGATGGTATTGACGGGCTGGGCGACCTGGCTCAATTTGACATAGGGCGCTTGCCCGGAAAGCCAGTCGTCGGAATATCCCGCATAACGCGCATTCCAGCCGTAACCGCCATAAAAACCGCCATCTCCGTGCGCTGCGGAACCGCAGGAACTGTTGGACTGTGAGGGGCAGTGAAAAATGCCGTGTTCCAGTTTTGACGAGGTCAGAAGGCTTGATCCGAGCGATAAGGCGATTTGAGTTTTCCATGTTCTGACCCCGTTGGTTGTTTCCGCGGAGCCGGAATGCGGCAGCCAGCTTTCGTTTTCGTTTGCATAAACCATGGCCGCCTGCCCGATGCCGCGCAAATTGTTTATGCATTGAATCTGCCGGGCTTTTTCCCGGGCGGACTTCAGCGCGGGTAACAGCAAGGAGCATAACAGGCCGATGCAGGCGGTGACGGTCAGAAGTTCGATGAGCGTCATGGCATGATCCGCATTTTGAGCCAAGGGTGGAGAGGCGGGCGCCATGTCGTTTGTTTTTTTGTGGGAAAGTTGAGTTTTCATGCAGCTCTTAAACTGGCCCAAAATGATGATTCATCAATCCGGAGCATGTTGGTTTTTTTTCCCGGGGTACAGCAGTTTTTCGATGAGTGTCATGGCCCGTTCGATGGTTTTATCGGCCAGTTCAAGGTCTTGTTTTTCTGTGGCGGTCTTGGCGGCTTCATCTTTCAGGAGGGTTTGCCCTTCCCGGATCAATGACGGTTCGGTGTTTTTTGTTTCAGCTTGGGCAAGGGCCTTTTGCAGGATATCGAGGTACATATAGTCTTCCATGCCTTCCCGCCAGGCTTCCCAGCGTTTGCTGGGGATCACCGCCTCCTTTTGACTGACTTCCGGCGGGGCGTATTTGCGCAGATAAACAACATCCCAGCAGGCTTTGTCGCCTCGACGGCACATTTTTCCATCTTGCAGAAAATAGGGGATTGATTCGATTTCATTTTCGCGCCAACTGATATCCGGATAGCGCAGGTAAACCCAGAAACCTGTCCCGCGCATGCCGTCCCGCCAGGTGAGCCAGGGGATCATCCGGTAATCAGTGTAGGGCGAATTCAATTTTGGGACGCCACCCGGCGGATTCGCATAGTTCCAATAACCATCGCCTTTTTTTCTCAGCAGGTCGTGGATTTTTGAGTTTTTTTCAAAAAAGAAAAAGTAAGGAGCCCAGAAGTCCACATAAGGGGCAAATTGGACGATTTCCTCATAAGTCGAATGTGCCGTGGGGTTGACAAAGATCCTGATGTTTGGATCGATGGATTTAACGCAGGCGGCTAGACGGCGGTGTTTTTCCGAGGTTGTTTCATCCATTAACTGAAGGAAAAAATGGTTGTGATCCAGTCCGCGTTTTTTGAGTTGCGCGACAAAGTCCGGCAACCAGCGTGAAAAGTTTTTTCGCCATTCCTCATCCAGCGTGTTTTTGCCAAATGCCTTGCAATTCAGCCCCGGGAACGCGAACATTTTTGGCCGCTCAATCTTGTAAAATGAGAGCAGGTTGTCGAGCCGGCTGTAGTCCGTGCTCATTTCCCCCGAGGAATTGAACTTGGGGTAGGGAACGGTTTCCGGCGGGATGAAATGACAGGTGATGTGGTGGGCGAACAGGTCGTCAATGATGGCCCTGAGCAGTTCAGGATCGGAGCGGTAATAGTCCGAGTAATCCCAAACTCCCGTGAAAAGAGGAACCTCCGAGGCCTTGGCGGGCAATTCGATGGGGTTGACTTTTATTTTCAGGTTGACCGCGCAAGCGGAAAAATTTTCGGGTGACAGAATCAATTTCGCGACGTAATCGCCGGGTTTTGCCCCCCGGCTGTTTGCGCACACCCAGATCTCCCGGCTGCCGAGGGGAGGGATCCGCAAGGTTTCCACCAAGGGAAGGGCGTCGTGGGAGATCATTCCGTTGAAGCATTTTACTGGAAAAGCTTCGCGAACGACAACGGAAACACCGGGGGTTTTCACGGAAATATTCACCCGCATTTCTTTTGGAGTGATGTTGGCCAGAACAAGCGAGGCGTTTTTATGGGCGTTGATTCCCATGGCCAGCTTGATCTCCCGGCATTCGGGAATATCCGGATTGGGGAGAGGGGATGCCGGGAGCGCCTGCCATGGATTTTTTTCCCATATGAGAAGAGGGGCGCTGTGTTGGATTTGGAAAAAGCACAGTTTAAGTTCTCCCAGCAGGGAATCATGCTCTTCCAGCGAAACTTTTTCGGACAGGTCCAGCAGTGCGAATAGTTCTTCCTGAAATTTTTTTCGCTCGTTTTCGTCATATTTTGGAAATTCGCTTTTAAGTTTGCGATATAGTTGCCGGCTTTTGATTTTCACCGCCAGGCTGCTCAATTTTTTTTCGTGCGTTTGCAATAGGTTGGAAAGGAAAAACCAGTCTTTTCGGTCAATATCCCCTGACATTCCGTTGATTTTATTCTCGATCTTGAAGATAAAAGAGCCTTCCTTTTCCAGTTCGGCGGGGTAATTTTCTCCGGAAGGAGTGGATGTGGAGCGGGGATGCTGGATTTTGCCGCATTCAACGATGGCATCCTTGATTTGTTTCAGTTCCAGCGCGAGGTTTGCGCGATAGGATTCAAGGATGATTTTGCCAAAATGGAACGGAGAATGGAATCTGCCATCGGGCCAGCCGCTGTTTTCCTTGAGCTGTTTTTCGCCCCGGTTGACGCTCAGCCTCCACAGGCTGCCAGCCGGGGGAGGGATGGAGATTCCCATGCCTGCCAGGGGGATGCGCGCTTCGCCCTGCCAGCAATCTTTTCCGGTTTTGGTGACGATTTCCCAACTGGCGTTCCATTTTAAATCGCGATAGGTGAGATTTTTTGCGCATTTTTCCTCCGCTTTCATGCCGAGGATATTGGCGCCAAAATGGAAATAATCGCTGTTGGCGGGATTTGGATCCAGGAAGATCTCGACGCAGTCGTCCGCCCAGACGGGGCTGTCATGCCCGATCTGGATTTTTCGCGTTTTTCCCGGTTCGGGTTCCTGAAATTTGAATGCCAGATAAAAATAATGATCGTCGTAACAGACGAATGCCTCGCCTTGTTTTTTTGCCGGTTTGCCGGATTTAAAAACCATGAAAGGCGACAGTTTCAGCGCGTTTTGCCATGCTTCGTCAGCCAAGTTGCCGTCAAGGATGGGGGGCTTGGGGGTTTTAGGCGTTTTTTCGACGGTTTGGACAAGCTGAGACAGATAATTTTGTTTGATGATTTCCTCCCTCAAGGCGCAATTGTAAAGCTTCACTTCATCGATGGTTCCCTTGAAAAAGGCGGTTCCCTTCATGCCGCCGATGAATAACCCGCGTTGATTATTTTGGCGGTTCAAGGTGCCGGAGAAAGGACGGGTGGCCCGTTTCTCGCCGTTGACAAAGATTTTCATGAAAAAACCGTCCCAAGTCGCGGCCACATGCTGCCTTTTTTCCGTTTCAAACGGCACGGCGAGAATGGAGACGGTCTTTCCGTTGGAAAGCAGGAATTGCAGTTGTTCATCCCCAAGATAAAGCGAGTAAACATAACCATTGGGTTTTCCATTGCCCGCGTCACAATTTGAAATAATCCGCCGATTGGGGCCGGATTGTTTTTCCGGGCACAGCCACATTTCAAGGGTCAGACTATCCTTGAAATTCAGGGCCTCATGATAACCGCAATCCACGAATGCCTTTTGACCGTCGAAATAAAGCGCCCCGCCGCCTTTTTCTGGCGTCCAAGTTGTGCCATGTGTCTTTCCATCAAAACCGTTGCCGCTTTGGTCTTCCAGAATCTCGCCAACGCCATTTCTCATGGGCCAGTAGGCGGCGAGTCCTTTTATTTCGGCATGGAGATTGGCCGTTAGGATGAAAAATAACCATGCCGCCTCGATAAGCCGCCATGCGTTGCAGTTCGTTTTTGTCTTTTTCATTCGCTGTTGTGAAATGGGAGAAGTGGCCCCGAAATTGTCCAATGAAAATTATGATGCATTTTATTTTAATGATATAATAAATGATCATAATTGAAAAGTCAAATGGGGTTTTGCTGCGCCAGTGATTTCGGAACGTTGTCTGTTTTTGCCATCTTTCGGGTTGGCATCATTTTTTTAGGGGCGTCCGGCGGATCAACACCTGATCCGGTCCGGCCCCACCGCCTGTTGTGAAGACACCACACCCGTGGCGGATAACCGCAAAAACTCAAATTGACTTTCAAAGAACAGTTTACCCATAACACACTCCCTTGACCGCTTCGCGAGCCTGCTGTTGGGCCTCCGGGGCTTTGAGCGGGAATTTGCGCATCCGTCCCCCCCCAGGCACTGGGTCAGGTAATAAAAGGGGCCGTACAAATGGCCCTGCAAACACCGGCAGTTGGCGATCCTCAAAAAAACGTTCCGAAATCGCTGTTCAGGGCTGTCCTTCAGGGCGGGGGCCAGTTTTCTTTTTCCGTGCTGTTTTGGAGGTCGAACGGATAGGCGTCCGCGAAAGGTTTTTGGTCCCGTCCGAGAAAACCGGCGAAACTGGACTGCGGCTTATGCCTCCCGAATCTGGCACACGGAAGCGCTTCGCGTTTTGGACCGCACCCGGCTCTCCTCCGCCATCGACGACTCGCAGGTGGTTCAACTGCGCCGCGATATCGAACTGATTCATGGCGTGTTTCATATTGTTGCCGTTACCGAACGGGTCCTTGCCCGCGCCGGAGAATCATTCCCAACCGTAGTCGGAACACTCGACGCCATTCACTTGGCCACCGCCATGCAGATTCGCGACACCATGGGGGTGGATGCATTTCTTACACACGACACCCAGTTGGCTGCTGCTGCGGCGGCCTCGGGTTTCACTGTTCAAGGCGTTTGACTGGAATGGCGCGCGCAATATAAACGGTTTGTGTTTCTTCGGTGAATCTGGCATCAAATGGGGCATGAAATCCAAGACGCGGTGCATCGGCATCCTGACATCGGGAGGGGACTGTCCAGGCTTGAACGCGGCCATCCGTGGCGTGGTGAAGGCGGTGAAGGGGGATTACGGGATGGAAGTGGTCGGCGTGCTGGATGGTTTTCGCGGGTTGATCGAAAACCGGACCATGCCCTTGGAGAGCAACATGGTCAGCGGCATTCTCACGCATGGAGGGACGATTTTGGGCACGAGCCGCGACAAGCCCTCCAAGATGCAGATGGGCGGGCAGGTGATGGACATGACGGCCACGGCGGTGGAAAACGCCCGCCGGCTGGGGATCGATTGCCTGGTCTGTCTGGGCGGGCGCGGGACGCAGAAGAACGCCTACCATCTTTTCAAGGAAGGCCGATTGAATGTTCTGACGCTTCCCAAGACGATCGACAACGATGTGGCCGAGACGGACACCACCTTTGGTTTTGACACCGCGATGAACATCGCCACGGAGGCGATCGATCGTTTGCATACCACGGCCACGAGTCATCAGCGGATCATTGTCTGTGAAATCATGGGACACAACGCCGGATGGCTGGCGTTGGGATCCGGCATTGCCGGCGGGGCGGATGTGATCCTGATCCCGGAGATCCCCTATGATTTGAATGTGGTGGCGGATCATTTGTTGCGCCGTCATCGTTCCGGCAAACGGTTTTCCATCATTGCAGTGGCGGAGGGGGCGATGTCCAAAGAGGAGGCCATGGAGAAAAAGGATGAATCCAGGAAAGTGAAAAAACACCATGGCAGGGAGGAGAAAAAGGCGAAGAAGACTGTTTCAGCCTTGCACCGGGTGGAGGCGCGTTATCATCTGGTGGAGGAATCCAAGGCCAGCCGCCTGGCCAGGCAGTTGCAGGCCCTGACGGGAATGGAAGCCCGGGTGACATCCCTTGGCCATGTTCAGCGCGGAGGCGCTCCTTCGGCGTACGACCGTTTGCTTTGCACCAATCTGGGCACTCACGCGGCGCGGTATCTGGCGGCTGGGACTTACAATGTGATGGTGGGCATCAAGGGGGCCGGTTGCGTGCCGGTGTCGCTGGGGAAGGTTGTTGAGCAAAGAAAAATCGTGCCGATGGATCACACCTGGGTGACCAGCGCGCGGCTGGTTGGAACCTGTTTGGGGGACGAGTGATTATGAATTTAAAACACAGCCATCCCATAATTTCGTGAAACGGCCAATTTTTCATTTTTGTTCAGAGGAGAAGGAAGCAAAATGCCAAAAGCTGAGATTAAGAATCCGGAGATTGCTTCACCCCCTGTTGCCCTGGGTTCGCAATGACATTTTAGGAGGTCATTGCGAGGTTTGGGAAAAAGGGACCGAAGCAATCTCTGAAAAATTATGGGATGGCTGTGAATTTAAAATTTAAAATTGGAAATTTAAAATTGGAAAATGCGCGGGCAATGGAGAAGGGGAGGCGAGGCGAGGCCCAGTGTTCACGGTTCAAAGGGTGGAGAGTGATGGCATGCCTGTTGGGGGTGGCGATGTTGGGCGCTTGCGGGTGCGCGAGGGAGATGTCGCGGGGTTCCGCGGCATTGCTTTATTCCATTGCCGATCCCCTGGAGGTGAGGCGCAGCGACATTGGCAAGAACATCCAACTGAAGCTGGATCAGAAAGTGCTGTTTTGCATGGCCAAAGGCGACGAGGATGCGGGCGTGGAGCGCGGCCGGTGGGAATTGGCGGATTTTGACAAACGCACCCTGCTTTTGCTCAGTGAATACCCGCGGGTGGAGGCCGGGTGTTGGGGATTGCTTTTGCAGGCCAGATCGCTGGGATCGGGGGAAGTGGTGTTAAAATTCATTCCCGATGACGAGAGCAAGACGCCGAAGGAAGTGAAATTTGAGATTTCCATTCGAAAGTGAGAAACGGAATTTTATGAGTCAAAATGTCAAGCTGCCCGATGCCCGGCCCGATGTCCGGCCCGATGTCCCGAAGGTTTATCTGCTGCCGAATCTGATGACGGCCGGCAATCTTTTTTGCGGGTTCATGGCGATCCTCCAGATCATTCAGGGCAATCTGGAGCAGTTCCAGGGAAACGAGCACTGGCTTGCGCGTTATGAGATGAGTTTGATGTTCATTCTCGGAGCTTTTATTTTTGATTTGCTGGATGGCCGCCTTGCCCGGCTGGGCGGGAAGGAAAGCGTGTTTGGCAAGGAGTTCGATTCGCTGGCGGACCTGGTGTCGTTCGGGCTCGCGCCCGCGTTGTTGGTGGCGAAAATCATCCTGGTTGATTTGCCGGAAAACTTTCGCTGGGTGGGCTGGCTGGTGGCTTTCATTTATCTGTTGGGCGGCGCCATGCGCCTGGCTCGGTTCAACATTGTGGCATCGCAACCCCAACCGAACGGGAGCAAGGATTTTCTCGGTTTTCCCATCCCTGCCGCAGCCGGGCTGGTGGCATCCATCACGCTGCTGCTCTTGCAGTTTTATGCCGCGGAACCTTATGCCGCGGAACGGGAAATCGGGGCATGGAAGCATCTGCTGCCGGGATTGCTGCTGTTTTTGTCCTTCATGATGTACAGCAAGATCAAATATCCCAGTTTTAAAACGATCGACTGGCGCGCCAAGCGTTCGGTGCCGCAATTGCTTTGCACGGTGATTGTGGTCATTGTGGTGGCCAAGACTTGGCGTTATTCGCTGGCGGTGGTTTTCCTGGCGTATCTGATCTATGGTTTTGTCCGTCCGTTTGTTTCCAAGAAAATCCGGGAGGAAATCGAGGAGGAGGAAGAGGAGGGCGAGACTCCGGCGCGGTGAGGCGCTGGTATCAGGCTGAAGACTGAAGGTTGATGGCTGAAGGCAGTCAGAAATTGAATCAATTTTTATGACGGCAAATTTTAATTCTTTCATGCGGTTGAGGCGCCTTATGCCTTCAGTCTTCAGTCTAATAGTCTTCAGCCTTCTTTTGGTTGGGGGATGCCAGGTGGCGCCGAAACGTTCGGATGCGCCCCTGACCGTCCGGGAACAGGAATTCGTGGATATGGCGCGGATGGATCCCTCGATCCGGCTGGATTTGAGATATGCCACGACCAATAATTTTACCGGGAAAAAGGTTTATCCGATGGCCCGTTGCCTGTTGCGGCGTCCGGTGGCTGAACGCCTGAGCGAGGTCCAGCGAGAATTGAAGGCAAAGGGATTGGGACTCAAGATATGGGATGCCTACCGTCCCATTTCCGTGCAGGTGATTTTTTGGAAGATCATGCCGGATGAGCGCTATGTTTTGCAGCCGGTTTTCGAGAATGGGAAACCGGTGAAGGGATCCAAGCACAATAGGGGGGCGGCGGTGGATGTGACGCTGGTGGACGCCCGGGGAAGGGAAGTGGAGATGCCGACGTTGTTTGATGATTTCAGCGAGCGCGCGGGGCGGGATTTTCAGGGCAATTCGCCTGTTGCCCGGCGCAATATGAAGCTTTTGGAGGAAGCCATGGTCCGGCATGGTTTTGTCGGTTATCCGACCGAGTGGTGGCATTTTGACATTGAGGATTGGGAACGCTATCCGCTGGCGGATGTTCCCTTGAAGGCGGAAAAACGCTGATTGCGTGAGATTTTCGGGGCCGGGGAACCGGCCGCTGGCGGCATGCCGGCGTACCGGAGGCTCGGTCCTTTCCTCAAAGGGACGTATGGCAGTTGTGTGGAGATTTCAACGATTTTCATTTTGGCCATGACAACCATTTTTTGGTTTTTCCGACCTGGGAACGCGGACATCTTGTCCGCATGGCCGATCTTGTTCGCACACGGAGCGGGCAGGATGACCGCCTGCGATGGTTTGATGTTTGGACTCGATGATGATGATACGGTGGCGGAGTTGAAATGCCTAATGGATAAACAGCGGCAGCCTGGCCTGTTTCGAAGCCGGGATGATGAGATAAACATGCGCCGGAAGAATTTGAAATGATAAATGAGCGTCATTCGCGGCTGGCCCCTGCGGCGAATGAGGCTGATGAAAATATTTTCGGAAAATCCACCCCTGCCCCCGCGGATGTCCCACCCCATGAATATAATGGAAGCTGAAAAATCAAGATTTTCAAAACCTTCAGCCTTTTAAAAAACATGATCCACCTGAAATGTCTTTTGATTTTCTTATTGTATTTGTTCGCATCAACAGTCATCGCCTTTTCCAATTTCCTGATTGTGATGATCAACTTGCTTCGCCAATTGTTGAAACTCAAGGGGCTGCTTGAGCTTAAAATCGTCAAATCAGACCCCGAATTGTGGCATGCTTACCGGGGGTGTTGCATTCAGAACAAAGGGGGGAAGACTGAATTCGCGGAGACCAGCCTATGAAAAAACGTTCCGGCCAGTTGATCTGCTCCCCCACCGATCTGATCCGTTGCCTTGCCTCGCCGTTCGCGTCATGGATGGACCGTTTTCATCTGGAAAATCCCGAGCGGTCATCCCGGATGAAGAGTCGGAGGACGGGAAACTCATTGCTCAGATCACCTCGTCATGTTTTCCAAAACCGAGATGCTCGAACAGTTTGTCGAAACCGACTGTGCCGCGTTGCCGCATGGGAGCAGCGCCATCCAAACCCATCCTCACTTAAAGGCCAGCCATGATCTGCTACGCTCATACGGCTCAAAAGCCGGACGGCAGCCCTGATGGTGATCAGACCAAGTGGCAGCCGCTGGCGGAGCATCTGCGTGGTGTCGCCGCGCTGGCCGGGGAGTTCGCCCGCCCATTGGGGCTGGAAACGGAGGCGGAATTGGCGGGGTTGTTGCATGACTTGGGAAAGTACTCTCAGCGGTTTCAGGAGCGCTTGCGCAATCCTAAAATTCATGGCATTAAGCATTGGGCATTTGGCGCGGGACAGGCGCAAGCCATGAAAGCGGCACAAACTGCCTATGCTGTTGATGGACATCATACCGGCTTGCCTGCTTTCGGTGACTGGCGTCAGACACTTTTGAAGTTGGCCGATACCAATCTGGTTTTTGAATTGACCGGTTGCAGGGAGTCGCTTTCGGATTTACTGGCCCGTTTTTATGCCGACCGCCTCGTTTTTCCATCGATTCCTCCTGTGCCTGGCAAAGACCATTTTGCCAACGCCTTGCGCACCCGGTTTCTTTTTAGTTGTCTTGTCGATGCCGACTTTCTCGATACAGAAAGGCATTTTGACGCGGAAACCGGGGGTCGGCGCGCTGTGCCGCCGCTGCAGGCTGAACAAAATCTCGAAATTCTTTTGGCTCATCTCAATGCCAAGTCAACCGAAGGTCCGATCAATCGCCTCCGGCGGCAATTACTTGCGGATTGTTTGACGGCTGCCGAGAAACAGCCCGGACTATTTACTCTCACCGCGCCCACTGGCAGCGGCAAAACACTTTCTTCGCTTGCCTTTGCCTTAAAGCATATCGCTGCGCATAATGCCAACCTGCCTGTTGACGATTCGCGGCGATTTCGACGCATTATTGTGGTCATTCCATACACCAGCATTATTGAGCAAACGGCGCGGGTGTGCCGGGAATTGTTTGAACCGATTTTTGGAACGGATTATGTTTTGGAACATCACAGCGCAGTTGCTCCACGTGAATTCAGCGATGACATTGGCAGGGATGCCGAGGAAGAACGTTTGCGCCGTGCCCGTTTGGCGTCGGAAAATTGGGCCGCGCCGATCATCGTTACCACCAGCGTCCAATTCTTTGAGAGCCTTTTTAATCACAAACCGTCAGGTTGCCGCAAACTTCACAACATGGCTCGTTCGGTGGTGATTTTTGATGAGGTTCAAACCCTTCCGTCCCGACTTGTGCCATCGCTTCTCTCGGGAGTTAAACTGCTCACCCGGGATTATGGTGTCACGGCGGTTTTTATGACTGCCACCCAGCCCGCCTTTGCCGCCGCGAAGGCGGCCTTGCCCTACGTCTGGAACCCTGTGGAAATTTCTTCCAATCCCAATGCCATGGCTGATCTTATGCAACGGACGCGGATAGAATTGCCGGAACCGGAGCAAAAGCTTTCATGGTCTGAACTGGCCGCAAAACTTGTGGCGCAATCGCAAACACTTTGCGTGGTTAACACCACCAAAGACGCAAGGGAACTGTTTCGTCTTTTGCCAGCGGAAGATCGGTTCCATCTTTCCGCCCGGATGTGTCCGGCGCATCGGCAAATGAAATTGCGGGTTATTCGCGAACGGCTGGCCGAGGGGATGCCATGCCGGCTGGTTTCCACACAATTGATCGAGGCCGGCGTGGATGTGGATTTTCCCGTTGCTTTTCGCGCGCTTGGGCCGCTCGATTCGATCATTCAAACGGCGGGGCGTTGCAATCGTGAAGGACGTCACTGCCAACCCTGTCCGGTGGTTGTTTTTCGAACAACGGAAGGCAACGCTCCGCCCGGCGCATATCGGACAGCTGTTGCCAAAACCGAGGAATTTCTTTTTCACCATCCGAACGCCCCCTTGCATCAGCCTGAAGTTTATCGTCAGTATTTTGCCGAACTTTACGGTTTGCTGGGACCGCAATCCGTCGAAGATGATCCGGTGTTTGTCGCGAGCAAAGCTTTTGATTTTCCGAAAGCGGCGGCCGAATGCCGGGTGGTTGGGGAGGAAACCCTCGGTGTTCTGGTAAAGTGGGAAGATGGCATTCAATTGACTGAGAAGCTTCATCGACAAAAGCATTTTACCGCGGACGAGTGCCGTCGCGCCCAGCGTTTTTCCATCAACCTTTACCAGGGTGAATTTCAAAAAGCTCTGGCGAATGGCTGGTTGATTCAACCTGCCCCAGGATGGGACTTTTATGTTTGGAATTCACATTACGACGAAGATTTGGGCGCTTGCCATCCGGAAAGTGTTGACTTGGTTGTTTAATCATTCAGTTTATCCTTTATCCAAATGAATATGCATGTGTATTTGCGTGTCTGGGGAGATTTGGCCTGTTTCACCCGCCCGGAAATGAAAGTTGAACGGGTGAGTTACCAGGTTCTGACGCCCAGCGCAGCCCGCGGAATTTTGGAGGCCATTCTTTACCGCCCTCAATTTCGCTGGGCTATCCGCCGGATTGCGGTGAAGAAACCGATCCGATTTATTTCCTTTCGCCGCAACGAGGTGAAATCCCGCCTGTCGCCGCGCAATCCGGAACCCCTCCTGGCTGATGAAGACCGCACTCAACGCAACACCCTTGCCTTGCGAGATGTGGAATACGTTATCGAGGCTGGGTTGCGCCTCACCGCCTTGGCTGGCGAACGCCGCAAGCCGCCGGCAAACCCGGAAGATCAGGAGCCTGATTCAGAGCAAAAATACTTCGCGATGTTTCGCCGCCGCGCGGAAAAAGGCCAGTGCTTTGTCCAACCCTGTTTTGGCTGCCGCGAATTTCCCGCCCACTTTGAATTGGTTGATGAATCGGCCATGCGGATTCATCCCGGCCAAAACCCCGACACGGACCTCGGCTTGATGCTTTACGATGTGTTTGATCTCGATGTGGCGCATGAGCAGAAACCCGGCAAAATGGAGCAGCCCCGTCCGCGCATCACCTTTTTTCCCGCCACGCTCAGGGATGGGGTGATAAAGGTGCCGGATTGGACTGAAATGAAGACACAATTCGGAGGCGCCGCATGATGTTGCAAGCTCTCATCGCTTACGCGGAGCGCGAAAACCTCGGCGATCCGGATTTCGAAACTGTGGGGGTGCGCTGGTGGATTCCAATAACACATCAGGGAAAATTGGCAGGTCCTCCAATCGAGCTTTTCAACGATGAAGATACCCGAAAACCCAAACGTGTTCGTCGACCGTTCACCCGAAATGATGAGGTCGGGCATGGTAAAGCCCATTTTCTTGCGGACAACTTGGAACGCGCACTTGCTTTCTTTGATTTGCAGAGTGCAGGGCAGTCAGCAGCCAGACATAATCAGCATCAATACTTTAAGAGTCTGTTGGTCGAAGCCGCCGCTGCTTGTCCGAACGAAGCTCCAAAACTTCAAGCCATTTTGTCTTTCCTAAACGACAAGGAACAAATTGACCGGCTTCACGTCGTGTTGCGTGAGCAAAAGCCCAATTCCAGCGATAACATGACTTTTTTAGTAGATACTGCAGATCTACTGAAATCCGAGGAGATCATTAAATTCTGGCGCAATCGTCGAGCAACAAAGAGAGCGGCGCAAGCTTGCAAACCAAAGATGTGTCTTGCTACCGGACGGCTTGCAGAAGCTGTGCAAACGACCGAACCAATCAAAGGTGTTCCGGGAGGTCGCACCAGCGGTGATCGCTTGATTGCTTTTAACAAGGAGTGTCCCGCATTTAACTCCTTCGGTTTAGAACAGGCTCAAAACGCACCACTTTCCGACGAAGCGGCAAACAAATTCCGTGGGGCACTAGAGGTTTTGATTGAGAAAAGTCGAAAACAGGGACTCGCCTTCTATTACAAGTCCAGCAGCGGAGGAGGAGGACACATCCACCTTCACTGGACCCGCCAGTTTATCGAGTTCGACCCCTTGGAACCTGTGGTGAGTGCAGATCCGGAAATCATCAAGAGGCTTTTCGCATCCGTTCATCGCGGCAAACAAGTTGTTGGTGTGGATAATAATGCATACTATTGTCTCAGCCTCTCTGGTAATCGCGGACGTATTGTTGTTCGTGATTGGCTGGAGTCAAGTGTGTTCGAAGTGGAATGCCACGTTGCGGATTGGTTTCGATCGTTGTCCATCATTAATTTCGACGGAGTTACAGTTCGCCGTGACTTTGGTCTCTGGTCTTTACTTGCCGTTTTGGTTCCGCGTAAAGATGGCAAGCCTGACTTTGAGAAATTGGCACCGCAAGTTGCTACACAAGTTTTGTTTGCGGCGCTTCGCGGCACTCCGTTGCCTCAACCTGCACTTGCCGCAGCCTTGCGCCGCCAACAAGTGGAGTTTCGAAAATCTGACGATGAATTCGATCCCAAATTTAACCCGGCGCGCATTGCTCTTATCAAGGCGTATCTGATTCGCTCTGCCAATTTTAACCTGAACCAAAAGGATTGTATGACTGAATGCCTGAATCCCGAATCCCGCGACCCAGCTTACCTCTGCGGTCGTTTGTTTGCGGTTTTTGACCGCCTGCAATATCTTGCTCTCCAAAACGTGAATGCCGGCGTGGTTGAGCGTTACTATGCCAGCGCCAGCACCACCCCGGCATTGGTCATGGGCCGGCTTTTTCGCAATGCCCAATTTCATTTGGCCAAGGCGAACGGTGGCATCGCCGAAAATATCCGCAAGGATTTTGAAATGATCGCCAACGCCTTGGGTGAAAAATTTCCGCCAACGCTTACATTGGAAGAGCAAGGCTGTTTTGCCCTCGGCTATTACCATCAGAAAGCCGAGTACCGCCGCCGTGCGGCTGAACGCAAAGAGGATGAAGCCAAAAATTGACCCCTGAATCATCTTTTCAACCCAAAACCTGAAATCCCCATGAATCCCATCATCAACCGCTACGACTTCGTTTATCTCTTCGACTGTAAAGACGGCAACCCCAACGGCGATCCCGACGCCGCCAACGCCCCGCGTATTGATCCGCAGGACATGCATGGGCTGGTTAGCGATGTGTGTCTTAAACGCAAGATTCGCAATTTTGTACTGCTGGCGAAACAAGCCAAAGAGCCATTTGACATCTTTGTCCAGCAAGGAGCGGTCTTGAATGATAAAATTCTTGATGCTCACAAGGGGCTTGGTCATGACGTGGACGCGAAAACCAAAAAGGCAACCCGTGAGCAGGTCGGAACTGCCCGAAACCGGATGTGCCAGCGGTATTATGACGTCCGTGCTTTTGGCGCTGTCATGTCTACCGGCGCCAATGCTGGTCAAGTTCGCGGCCCTGTTCAACTCAGTTTTAGCCGTTCCCTTGATTCCATTCTGCCGCTGGATTTGAGTATTACGCGCATGGCAGTTACCGATGCCAAGGAAGCCAATGCGCCCAACCAGACAATGGGCCGCAAAAATCTCATTCCCTACGGCCTTTATCGTTGCCATGGATTCATCAGCGCCAATCTTGCGGCGGAAACCGGATTTACCGACGATGACCTTGGTTTGCTTTGGGAAGCCTTGAAAAACATGTTTGATCATGATCGTTCGGCGGCGCGCGGCACGATGGCTCCCCAGAAGCTTGTTGTTTTCAAGCATTCTTCGACATTGGGCAACGCCCCGGCGCACAAGCTGTTTGAACGCGTGCAGGTCAAACGCAAAGCGGGTGTGGCGGCGGCGCGGTTGTTTGCCGACTATGACTTTGTCATCGACCGGGAGGCCCTGCCTGCCGGGATTGAACTGATGGAGTTGATCTGACAACTGGAACGGATTGCGGCCTGAACGTGACAACCACGCTTAAAAGGGATATGTTTCTTTGAACCAGAAGGTTAAGCACAGGAGAAAGTTATGATATTTCATCGCATTACCGTGGATCCGATCCAGATGGGCGGGGTTGCGTGCATTCGGCATCTCCGCATTCCCGTGGCAACAGTCGTGGAGATGGTGGCGCAAGGAATGTCCTCACCGGAGATCCTCGCCAACTATCCCGATTTGGAGAAAGAAGATATTGGTGAAGCTTTGAATTTTGCGGCTGAGGCGTTGCGCGAAAGGCAATTGCCCGTGCTCCTTTCCGCATGAGATTCCTGGTAGACAATGCGCTTTCCCCGGCTTTGGCGGAGGGGTTGCGCCGCCTGGGGCACGTGGCGTTGCATGTGCGCGATTTGGGCATGCAGACCGCTTCGGATAACGAGATTTTCGCCTATGCCGCCAATGAAGAGCGTATTGTTGTTTCAGCAGATACTGATTTTGGGACGTTGCTTGCCTTGCGAAACGAACGGCAACCTTCGGTGATTTTGTTTCGGGGACAAACTTCGCGGCGGCCAGAGACGCAGACGGCCTTGTTGGCGGCTAATTTACCCGCTTTGGAAAAAGAATTAATCCATGGTTGCATTGTGGTGATTGAGGAGCGGCGCATTAGGGTGCGCCTGCTGCCGATTGGTGGAGAATAAAAAGCGTTCAGCCTCCGTAGTTTTATGGAAATGATGGCGCTCAGTCTTCTCAACGATTTCCTCTACTGCCCCCGCCGGGCGGGCTTGAAGGGGATTGACGGTTATCGGAGCGCCAACGAGCATACGGTCATTGGCACGTTGGCTCATGAGCATGCGGATTTGCCGGGATACGAGATGGTCAGGGGAGTGAAGTTGTTGCGGGGGTTGCCGGTGTGGTCGGAACGGCTGGGGCTTTCGGGGAAAGCGGACATTGTTGAGCGGCATCCGGACGGCGCGCTATGCCCGGTGGAGTATAAAAAAGGGAAGCGGCGGCAATTCGACAACGACGATGCGCAACTTTGCGCCCAAGCGCTTTGTTTGGAGGAGATGTTCAAAATGCGCGTCGAACGCGGCGCCATTTTTCATGCAACCAGCAAACGGCGGCGGGAGGTGGAGTTTGATGTTGCGTTGCGGCAGTTGACCGAGGAGGCCATCGGCAGGATGCGGCAGACGATTGAAAGGGGAGAGATTTCGCCGGCAGGTTTCAAGCCGGCCTGCAAGGAGTGTTCGCTTTACTCCATTTGTTTGCCCGAGGTTGCTGTCGAACCCGGCGCCTGGCAGCGAAAGGCGCAAGCCCTGTTTGAGGTTTAATTCGCAATCAAAGGCGCCATGAACATCCAGCAAAACACCCTTTATTTGTTGACGCCCGGCAGCTATGTGAATCGCGATCATCTGACACTGCAGGTGGAGGTTCCGGAATATCCCCCGGATTTGCCGCGCGAGGAGCGCGCGCCGGACAAGGTCAGCGGCAAACGCAGACTTTCGGTGCCGATTCATCATCTGGAATCCATTTGTGTGTTTGGTCCGTCCACGATCAGCGCGCCCGCCATGAATTTGTGCTGGGCTCAGGGCGTGGCCGTGAATTTTCTCTCCGAAACCGGCTATTTCCTGGCCCGCTTGACCGGTGTGGCGGATACGAGTGTCACCTTGCGCCGCACGCAGTTTCGGGCGGCGGACGATCCAGCCAGGGCGGCCTCCATGGCCCGGCAAATGATCGCCGGCAAGATTCAGAATGGGCGGAACAGTTTGTTGCGGGCGGCGCGGGAAAACGAAAACGCCGCCGAGCAACAGCAACTCCAGCAGGTGGCGGATGGGTTGGCGCGGCAGATTCGCCGGTTGGGCGAGTTGAAGATCACGGGCGAGTCCTCGCAGATCGACGAAATCCGGGGAGCCGAAGGCCTGGCGGGGCAGCAGTATTTCTCCGTGTTCACGCTGATGTTGAAGCAGCAGCGCGAACACTTTGCCTTTACCGTGCGCAGTCGGCGGCCCCCGCGGGACCGGATCAACTGTCTGCTTTCGTATCTTTACGCCTTGGTGCGGCACGATTGTATTGCCGCGTTGACCTGCGTGGGGTTGGATCCGTTTGTGGGTTTTTTGCATGTGGACCGTCCCAACCGGCCGTCACTGGCCTTGGATTTGATGGAGGAATTTCGACCGTGGCTGGCCGACCGGCTGGCGGTGACGCTGATCAACCGGCAGCAGATTTTGCCGGAGCATTTTGTGGAGCGGGAAGGGGGCGCGGTGGAGTTTGCCGAAGACGGACGAAAGGCGGTGATCAAAGCCTATCAGGAACGCAAACAGGAAACGTTGAGTCATCCGCTGTTGGAACGGAATTTGCGTCTTGCTCAAATGCCGTGCATCCAGGCCCGGTTGCTGGCGCGTCATTTGCGGGGTGATCTGCCCGGCTATATTCCTCTGACGCCAAAATAGAGGAGGCGATTCATGGTTATTTTGATCACTTACGATGTCAGTTTGGTGGACGAGAAAGCCGGGCAGCGACGTTTGCGCCGCGTGGCGCAGGCGTGCAAGGATTACGGCACGCGAGTGCAAAAATCGGTGTTTGAGTGCCAGGTGGGCGGCCAGGAATGGGCCTTGTTGCGGGATCGCTTGTTGAGCGAGATCAAGGAGGAAGAGGATTCCTTGCGGTTTTATTTTCTGGATGAACGGGCGGCGGGGCGGACCGAGCATCATGGCGTGGCCAAGCCGCTTAATCTGACGGAACCCCTGATTGTGTGAAAAACCCGTCGCGAACCCCAAGTGACAGCCTTTGCGCCGGGGGTTCGCGGAACGGTGCAACCCCTTGGGAAACAGACAGTTGGGCTTGTTCTTTGACATTGATCGAATGTTTGGCCCAATTGTTGGCTGACAGGTTCGCGAAAAGGTGGTTATAAAGTGTTGCGGCCAAGGGGGAACCCGAGGCCGTCATCGCCCCGGGCGAAAGCTCGGGGCGCGGATTGAAACATTGGAAAAAGTTTGCCGCTGGAAACCCTGGCCAAGATCGCCCCGGGCGAAAGCTCGGGGCGCGGATTGAAACCTGCACATCACCTATCACAAGGCGGCGATGACCTATCGCCCCGGGCGCAGATTGAAACGTGGCACTTTTTTGGTCGTGACCAACACTGTTTGATCCAGATATTCAAGATGTCCCCAGATCAGGCCCTGATTGAGTTTCCATGCATTTTTCGGGAGTTCCGCCAAGCCGCTGCGATGTCCCAAGAGCGCCGAGGCCTCAAAAAAGCAGACTCTTTTGGCAAGGGGACGGATGTGCGCCAGTCCAATTTTCGGAGGCCCCAGTCGGCTGCTGGGCCATGCCAGCATCATGGTGAAACGCCTTTCCGGCGATGAGTGGATTAGTTTGTTGTCTTCCAGCAGGGTGATCAAGTGTTGCCTCAATAAACCGGCTTGTTTATCGGCAAATTCCAACATCGCCTCGTATTCTTCGCGTTCAAGCTGCGTCAGGGCCTCCGCCACGATTCCGGACGGCCAGACGCCGACGCTTGGTCCGCCCCGCCGGTTTTTCCAGCGGTAAACATTTTGCGGAAAGCTTCGGGGTGTTTACCGGAGGGAAAAGCCATGAGGTCAGGATCCGCTTCGATTCCTTTGCCGCCCATCTGGTGCGCGAACGCAAATGGCATGCCTCGCAGAAGATCAAGGAATTGGCCGCGGACGGGATTGAGTTGACGTTGCGGTTGAACAACCTCCATGAGGTCGAACGATGGATCCTCAGTTGGGGCGAACACGCGCGGGTTGTGGCGCCCGAAATTCTCCGCCGGGATATCGTTAATACCCTCAAGGCGATGATGGGGCGGTATTGATCCGCGTCGGTGGCGGGGTTGAATGAACATGGATGGACAGGATTTTATTATGCGGTTGAGGCGCCTTATGCCTTCAGTCTTCAGTCTGATCATCTTCAGCCTTCTCTTGGTTGGGGGATGCCAACGCTGTTTGATGATTTCAGCGAGCGCTCGGGCCGTGATTTTCGAGGCGGTTCATCCGACGCATGGCGCAATATGAAGCTTTTGGAGGAAGCCATGGTCCGGCATGGTTTTGTTGGTTATCCGACCGAGTGGTGGCATTTTGACATTGAGGATTGGGAACGCTATCCGCTGGCGGATGTTCCCCTGAAGGCGGAAAAACGCTGATGGCGAGGGTTCAGGTGCAGCCCTCCACACAAAACAAGGAAGGGGCATTTGACTTTTTAATATTCTAGATTATCTTAGTTAAAAGATAATTTAAGATAATGATTGCCGGGCTTTCCATAAAACCCTTTGAATCCATTTGCAAGCAGGTTGCGGGGATTTTTGTTTGCGGTTTGTTTTTTGCCGACTGGAACGCCATTGCCTGGAGCGGAGAGGTTTCGGATGTGCCAGGCGAAGATCCGGCGCTGATGGGCCATTGGCCGCTTGATGATGCGAAGGGCAAGGTTGCGGTGGACCGGTCATCGCTTCACAACAATGGCGCATTGGAAAACATTTCATGGACCCAGGGAGGAACAGGTTGGGCGCCGGCATTCAACGGGGTGAACAGCCATATCAAGGTTCCTCACCAGCCATGCTTCAATCTGCAAACCTCCCTGACGATCGAATCCTGGATCTGGCTGGACAGTGTCAGCGGCGATCAAAGCTTTGTCAGCAAAGGCCGGGGTGAATGGGGATCGGGTTATACTTTTTTCCAGAGAAACGGAAAACTGGGATTGGGGTTGAATACCACCGTCAAACCGGGTGAAAACAGGAAGGGATCTGGTTTTTCGTTGGAAACCGGACCGATTTTAAAAGAACGAACATGGATGTTTGTCGCGGCAACCTATGACGAACATGAACAGGCTGCGAGATTGTTCGTTGACGGCCAAATGGCGCTGGAGGCCAAGGTTTCCGGCAAAATCACCTACCTTCCCCCCAGCGATTATCCTTATGACACCGTGCCCCTGACATTCAGCGGCATTGCCACCTACCCTGCGCTTGCCGGACAAGTGAATGGTTTTATGCGTGAAATAAGGATTTATTCCCGGGCGCTTGCCGGGGATGAAATCAGGCGCGATTATCAAAAAACGATTCAAATCAAGGAACTCAAGTTGATTTCAAGCAGGGAAATTCTGGATAAAGCGGCGACCTGCGTTTTAAAAATGGATGTTTGCGACAAGGATACCGGAGAACCCTTGGCGTCCCGGATTTATATCAAGGATTGCGAGAACAGGTTTTATCTGCCCGGCAATTGTTTTTCGTATGGGAGCGAAAAAATGGGATATTTTTATTTGTTCGATGAAAAGGGTGAAATCAAACTGCCGCCCGGCGAGTTTGAGTTTTCAATTTTTCGCGGATTTGAATACGAGCCGGGCAATGGAAAATTTTCATTCAAAAAAGACGGTGAACGCCAGTGTCTGAAAGTTGGATTGAAGCGGCTGGTTGATTTCGCGTCAAAAGGCTGGCTGGGAGGCGAACATCACATCCAATACATTGGGCATGGGTGCCACAAGTATGACAACACGCTTGGATTGCTAAATGCCTCGCGAATTTGCGCGGCGGAAGGAATGAATTACGCCAGTTTTGTGCAGGGGTTGGAGATTGACGCCTCCGGTGTTTGTTCCAAATCCTTTATTGCCAGGGGAAACCTTGAGCTTTGTCCGAATCTGGGAGGGCATTTATGTTGCGTGAACATCCGCGAAAAACCCCGCAATCAAGCCGGGAGTTTTGGCAATCTTCAGATGATCGATGGGGTTTTTTCGCAAGGCGGTCTTGCGATTTATACGCATCCGACTTCCGGGATGGGAGATGTCGGCGACAATACCAGGTCAAGAGAGATGCCTGTGGCGGTGGCCTTGGGCAAAATGCCGGTTTGGGATGTATCCTATGGCGCCTTGCGCTCATTTGACCATCAACTGGTGAAAGATTGGTATCGTTATTTGAATTTGGGTTTCAAGCTGGCGGCGGGAGGAAGCACGGATGCGTATCTTAACAATCCATCGGTCATGTGTCCGCCCGGCGCCAGCCGAACCTATGTGAAAACAGGGGATTTGTCATGGGCGTCAATTGTGGATGCCTATCGTCAGGGGCGGACTTTCATCAGCAACGGTCCGTTGTTGATTTTTCAGATCCAGGGAAAGGATCCCGGCGAAACGGTGATTTTGAACGGAAAGGCCTCCGGTGGAACGCCTGTGCATGTCGAGGGGCGTCATTTGTTTGGATTGGAGCGGATGGAAATCATCCAGAACGGGCGGGTGATAAAAACCATCGCCTGTCATGGATCGAAAACTTTCAAGGATGATTTTACCATTGATATTCATGAAACCGGATGGCTGGCTGCCCGTTGCCTTGGGATGAAAAGTCCATTTCTTGGCTGTCTTGCGCACAGCAGTCCGGTTTATGTTCAATGCGGAACAGAAAAGATCAAGGCAAGCCATGAGGATGCGGAATACTTCGTCAACTGGCTTGAAGAATACAAACGGTTCATTCCAAAATATTGCGATTATCGAAGGGAAAATATCGCGAAAGCCCGGGAACTCTTTGCTCGAATTGAGGAGGCGATTGGGAAATACCGGTCTTTGGCGGCGGATGAAAAACATTGACGGATTGTTTTTGGACAAATAATCCGCATGAAACAACAGCAAGGATGAAGTATGAAAAATAAACAGGATTTCAGCGGGGTGACAGGCTTGTTTTGCCATCGACAAAGGATTGGGGGGGGATTTCGAATGGGGATTGTTTTGTGCGGAATCCTGGCCATTGTGGCGTCGGCGGTCATTGGAGGGGAAAAACAAGCCCCGTCTTTCATTGCGGCTGAGGCGAAAAAGCCCAGTGCGGTCATTCTGCTTGGAAAAAAGGCTTCGCCGGTGGAGGAACATGCCGCGGCGGAACTGGCCAAATACATCCATCTGGCCACGGCTGCGCGCTTGGAAATCAAGCGCGCCTTGCCGGACGAACAAGCCGGCAATCTCATTCTTCTCGGAAGGCCGGAGACGCATCCGCAGATCAGGCAGTTGGCGGAAAAAGGGGCGGTCAAATTGTCGGCGGACAACCCCGGGTTGGATGGCTATATCATTCAGACCGCTGTTTTGGGGAAAAGGAATTGTCTCGTGCTTGGCGGTTCCATGGATCGAAGCGCTCTTTATGCGGTTTATGATTTTTTGGAGAGGTTTTTGGGCATCGGTTTCTTTTGGGAAGGTGATCGCATTCCGTCCGTTGACAGCCTGAAGATCGCGCCGGTTGAGATTCGGGAAAGACCCCGCTTTTCACGAAGGTTTTATTTGCAGGAATGCATCTACGCCTACTCGACCCGGTTGTGGAATCTGGCTGATTGGGCGAAGGAACTCGATTGGGCGGCGAAAAAGCGGCAGAATACGCTGATGATTCCGGGCGAAAATTGGAATGCGTTCGCCAAAACCGGGGAGATTGTCAAAGAGGCCAAAAGGCGCGGATTCGACTTGGTATTGGCGGGCGAATGTGAACGGTTTGACAGGGTTTCGGCGGAATTCATGAAAGACAATCCAAGCCATCGTTATGTGAAAATGCAATGGGGCGGCGACCCTTTTTACCATCTGTTGCATCCAAAAGATCCGATGTATCTCCAGCGCGGAAAGGAGGCGGTAAGGAAAATGTCCGCGCAATATGGCGACGACAATATTTTCTTTTTTTCTCCCTATGGTGAACAAAAGATTCTCGACGCCAGCCCCGGGCAAATCCGGGATATTCGGATCGGTTTTGCGGACGCCACGGTGGAGATATTGCGTGAAACGGCGCCGCGTTCAAAATGGACTTTTTGGACCTGGCCGTTCGTTTCGTGCGCCTGGAGCAAGGAGGATGTCAGGCTTTTTCTCGAACATATGCCCAAGGATATGGGGTTTATCTGCGATTCAAGCCAGCCGGAAAAATCCCGGGATTATCATTACAAACGGTTCAATTATTTTGAGGGACGCGATTGGCTGCTATCCTTCATTCATCTTTATGGAGGCGACGACTATTTGAGCGGCAACCTGGCTCAACTGATTGCCGATGTCAACGATACCCTGCGGGATCCCAAGGCAAAAAATTGTTGTGGAATTTACATCTGTCCGGAGATGATTCATTACAACACGGTGTATTTCGATCTCCTGGCCAAACTGAGTTGGAATCCGGCGGCGGTCAATTTGGATGTTTACCTGAAGGATTATATTGAAAAACGTTATGGGAAAACCCTGGCGCCCGCGATGACAACCGCCTTTGATTGTCTCAAGCAGGCGGTTTACGGGCCGGCGCCGGGCATGGAAGCCATGTATCAGCATCGCGTTTCGGAATCCGGTTTTCTCAGTTTGTATGTCACCGGCATGGGCAAACAATTGTATGCCAGCGCGCCCATGCAGGCAGGGCTGTTAAGGAGAGCCCTTGAATCCGCCTTGTCGCAGGAGGAGGCTGGACGGGAGAATGAGTGTTATCGCAAGGATGTGGTGGACATTGCCCGCCAATATTTGACCACCCTTTTCAATCTGCACCTGGCCGATCTCAACCGGGCGTACGGCGTCCGGGACCAGAAGGCCGCGCGGGAGGAGTTGGACTGTTTGTGCTGGCTTTTGGATAAAACAGAGGAAATCCTCTCCAGTTATCCGCGTTACCAATTGCGGGAGATGTTTAGAAATGCCGTGACACCGGCGGAACGCGGAGGGGGGGAAAAAATGGCCAAGGATCCCATGCTGACCTTTGCTTCCAATGAATGGCTTATCGATTATCCGAGCAAGGATATTTACGAGATGATCAAGTTTTATTACCGTCCGCGCATGGAACTTTATTTCAAGGCGGTTGAGTCGTCCTTATCAAGCCAGACAGCCATTGACGAAAAGAAGCTGCTGAAAGGTTACCGCCAGATTGAAAAGGACTGGCTTGCCAAACCGGCATGCGGCAAACAGGATATCTACCGCAATGAAAATACGGTGAAAGTCATTCAACGCATGCTGAGCGAGGCCGGCGCCAGAAAAGGTTTGATCCGGGACTGGACCCCGATGCCCGCGGAGGAACTCCTTGGCAATCAGGAGCCATCGTGGAAAACAACCGGATGGGAGGAATGCTTCAAGGATCTGAGCCGCTGGAAAGTGACCCATTACGAAGGCGGACGCTTTGCGGTTGAAGACCAAACGGCCACCCTCCATCCGAGCGCCAGGGGCGCGGTGGTCTATGGCGCGGACGTAAAAGCTTCGTTGAAGGAATATCCTGTTTTGTGTTTTCAATTTCGCCAGCCGGGCGATGAGCAGGAAGGCAGCGCCGCATTTGTGCTTTGGGGGACATGGCGCGATGTTTCCGGGCGCAAGTGGCGGAACCGGATTTACCAGGGCGAGCCCGTGAGGTATAATCAATGGACGACGGTGACTTTGAATCTGGGGCAGATTTTGAAATTCGTCGGCGAACCTTCGTCGCTTGAAAGGCTGGAAATCGAAGTCAACGGCGAAACAACCCAATGGAAATTTTTCAAATTGGGCGCGAAATAGACGGGGCTGCATTTTCCAAAATGGGCTGAGATATTCGAATGAGGCTCTTGCAAAACTACGATACTTGGCGTTGCAGCGGATTTTTTTCGCTGGGAAGGCGTGGAGCTTGGGCAATCCCTGCAACGGTGCCGCTTGTGCGGCACAAGCGATCCCGCCACAGCGGGACCGCCAGCGAAAACAAAGACGCGCAACCCTCTGGGCGACAACCGCTTTGGCCAACTCCGGCGTTGACCTCCTCGACTTCGCTCGGAACCAAGTCGGCAGCTTGTCTCGCCGAAGCGCTTGGGCGAAGGCGGATCAAAGCCCGCTTTGGGGATTTTCCTGCCTCATCGCCTTGGATTTGGCCAAAGCGGTTCATCGCGCCAAGCATCGTAGTTTTGCAAGAGCCTCGAATGATTAAAAAAATAAGATATTGACATTTAATTGGCTTTTGACTTTTTAATATTTTCGATTATCTTAGAAGAAAGATAATTCAAGATAATGATTGCTTCGCTTGACATCAAACCCATTGATCCTGTTCACAAACAGATTGAGCGGGCGTTGCGGCAGCAGATTCAGACTGGGAAACTCGAGCCGCAGGAACGGCTGCCTTCCACCGCAAAACTGGCCAGTCAATGGGGGGTTACGAATACCGCAGTTCAAAAGGCCATGGAGCGTCTGGTTGCGGATGGATTGATTGTGAGGAGCCGGAAGAGGGGCACCTTTGTCAGGCCGGCCACCGATCAGGTGGTGATCGGAGTTTTATTTGGGACGAGTCTTGCCGACGAACGCTCTCATTTTGCCCGTGCCATATTTGATGCCATCCGGCATGAGTCGGAGGAATCGACCGGGCAGCGTTACTGTTGCCGGTTTTACGACCGCTTTGCCGGTGTATCCCGAAAAACCAACATTGAGGATTTGCTGGCGTATCAGCAGGTTGTCGTGGATCTGCAAAATTTTTCGTTCAAGGGAATCATTCAGATTCATGGCGGTTTTGGAGATTATGACGGGGCCAAACTGGAATTTGGCCTGCCAACCGTCCGGCTTGCGTCGCCCCACCCGGAAGCGCGGGCGGATGTGATTTTGGATTTTCGCCGTTTTTCGCGCGAATCCATCGAACGCCTTGTCCGCGCGGGGATCCGGCGGATTGCCTATTTGCGGACCTTGGATACCGCCTTGAATACAGACCGGGATTTGGAGGGGATTCAGGATGCGGTCAAAGCCCATCCGCAAACAAGAGTGAAGATCGTTTCCATGCCGCACGTGCAGAAAGCCGGGGAGGATTTTGAACAGTCGGTCTATCAATCTGCGTTGAAAACCATTGGCCAATGGCAGCGTGCCAACCAATGGCCGGAGGCGATTCTGATTTCCGATGACATTGCCGCCCGGAGTGTGGTGTTGGCGTTGATGCGGAAGGATGTTTCGATGCCGGAGGGGGTGCGATTGGTCACCCTGGCCAACGAGGGCATTCACCATCAGTACGGGCTTCCCGTTGAGCGCTATGAGTTTTCGCCGAGGGCGGCGGCCCGGGCCTTGTTGTCGGTTTTGTGGAAACGCATCAGGGGGGAGGACGAGGAAAATTTGCCGCTTTGTGTTTCGCGCGGATCAGTGGAAAATATTGTTGGCAAAGAGCAGGTTGGCAGCAAAGATTCGCTGGACGTTTTACTCCCTAATTGAGAATGAAAAACACCTTGATTCAGATTTTTACGTCTTGTGCGGCAAACGTTTTCCTGAGATTTCGGGCGGGGAAAATGAGCGCCCTTAATGTCCATTGGTCATTCCGGAGGGCCTTCACGCTCATTGAGCTTTTAGTCGTGGTCGCCATAACGGGCATATTGGCCGCGCTGTTGATGCCGGCCCTTTCCAGCGCAAAGGCCAGCGGAAGGCAGATCAGGTGCATGACCAATTTGAAACAGATCGGCTTGGGGGTGGCGCTTTACGGACAGGAAAATGACGACTGGATTGTGCCGTACAAAGGTGAAATCGGTGATCCGGCCAGTTATTGGAATTACCTGTTGGAGAAACATCTTTCATATAGTCGGGAGGTTTTTCATTGTCCGTCCGCGCGCACGACTTGGCCGCCCCCCAACTGGTATTGGCAGGCGCATCTTTACATCAATTATGGCTACAATTTATATGGTCTTTCGAAAACCATCACCACCGGCACTGCCTGGAAAAAGTTCATGCAAGTGAACGATCCCGCAACGAGAATTCTTGTCGCTGATCGGAATGAGGCCTCGCATGGAACCGGATACACCCCTCAAGTAATAAAAGCGCCCAGTGTTTACCAGATTGGCGCCCCGCATCATGGGGGCGCTGTGATCGTCTTTCTCGACGGCCATTGCTCCTGGACTCCATTCGGGGAGATCAAGGACGAATGGTGGGGATGGTAAAAGGAGGAATTATGCGAAGATTCGATTTGGCGTTTAAGAAATTCAAAGTTAATTGGAAAAGGCGGTGCGGGAGCCCCGCCCTCCATTTGTCGCGAAATGAATGGAGGGCGGGGCTCCCGCGCCGCCTTGCCGGTTTTCTGCGCCGAGCAGCCGCCGTGCCTTGGGCCTGGCTTAATTTACACCTATGTTTTTTGCTGGCTGTTTTTGGCGCGGCACAGGGAAGGGCGGTTTCCATTCAGGCGGTGAGTTATCCCGCCGAATACGAGTATGAGAGCAGGTTTTATCTTCTTGCCGGGGAGTTGAATCCGCTTTGTTTTTATTTTTGGGGCGACAAAAAGGCTGTTGCCAGGCCGGTTTTGGTGATCGATGCGCCGGAGGGAGTGAATATTGCGTATGCGTTTCATCCCGGCTACTGGACCCATCCCGCGATTGAAACATTGGTCAGGAAATCTGCCGGGAGTGGGGGGGGAAACCGGTTTGAGATTCCGTTGAACGAGGAGCTTGTCAAAAAGGGTCTTCTGGCAAAACAGGGGCCATTCGATCCCGCCTATCTTGCGGTTCTTTTTGATACGGGCTCCAAATCATCCGGAGGAGGCGCATTGAAGTGGCATTTGGAGGATGCCACCGGCAATGGCGATGAAAAGACTGTTGAATGCGAGATTTTGCCGCCGATCGAGGCGCTGTCGCAGCCTTTTTTCAGCCATTATTTTTACCGGGCGCATTTGTTGAAGGCGCCGGATGCGGCGGTGAGGAAAAGACTTGGCTCGCTCTATCGCAAGGCTGGCGTGGAGGGATTTGTGGACAATGGACGCAGTTTGACCCAGGACGCCATGGCTGAAAAAATGAAGGTCTATGCGGAAGCCAGCCTTGGCGGCTGGGGCGGCGCCTGGTGGGGGGTGAAGACCGAGAAGGCCTGCAAAGACAGGCAGTTGAAACCCGGGGATATTTTGATTGTGATGAAGGATGGCCGCCAGTCGAAGGCAAAAAATGCGATCTGCCAGAGCTGGCTGATCGATCAGGCTGAATATGTGATCGGCGAAATGCAAAAGGGCATTTTGAAGCCTTATTACTTTGAAAATCTGACAACAGGTTTTCTCAACGACTATGAATTGGATATATTCAGTGACATTGCATGGAAACAGAGTTGTTTTTGCGCCCGTTGCAAGGAGACGTTTGTCCGGCGATGCAAGATGAATATCCAGCCCCAAGGGCTTTCTCCCGGGGATCTGCTGGGAAAATATCGCAAGGAATGGCTGGATTTTCGTTACTGGCAGAATGGAGAGATGATGCGTTTGTATGCCAGGGCGGTCCGCGGTCTGGATCCAAAGTTGAAAGTGGCGATTTGTTCGGTGGGGGTGCCGTTTGACCGGGAAAAAACCTATCATCCGATCGATCCCGCCGAATACGATGATTGCGTGGATGAACACTGGCCCATGTTTTACACGCAGTCGCCCAATTATTATCGCGAGATGGACCATGCGGTGAAACATTTGAAAAAGCCTGTCATTCCCTGCGTCAACACCTGTTTTCCGCTGGGAGAGCACAATGCCTGGCCCCCTGAATTGCTTTTTCTGAACATCATGGCCACCGCTTCAACGGGAGGCCGGGGCGCGTGTTATTTTGTGGGGGATTCCAGCATGGACGCGCGTTATTACCATGCCATTGGCGATGCCAACAAACTGCTGAAGGTCGCGGGGAGATTTTATCAAAATGGACAGCGGTGCGACGAACAGGCTGTTGTCCGCCCTCTTTTGGTCAAGGAATTTGGCAAAGGAGAGTCGAAACGGGGTTTTCCGGATCTGAGAGAGTTTGTTTTTCATAATGTGCGCCGGCTTGACGGCGAATGGCTGATCACCCTTTTCAATTACAATGTGGAAAATGCCGCCTTTGTCGAGTTGTCGTTTCCCAAGCTTGCGGGAGGCGCTTATGAGATGGCCGACGCGGCCGGAGGGCGGGTGTTTGTAAAAACGGACGCTCAAGCATGGGATGGCGGCGATTTGAACAAGGGAGTTTTATATAAGATTCCGCCGCGCGGGGTTTGTTGTCTGGTTGTGAAACCGGGCGGCGCAAAGGCGTCCGCTGGAACGGCGCAGGCCCGGGATACGGAGAATTCTTTCCGGGAGGAATTCTGCCGGCTGCAAAGGACGGAGACAAAGGACGATCCCCAGGGACTGATTGGATCCTGGTCTTTTGAAAAATCCGATGAAAAGATTGTTGTTCTCAAAGGGGCGAAGGAGGCGGATGGGCTTGCCGGGAAGGGATTGGCTTTCGATGGAAAGAAAGCGTATGCCGAATTGGTTGTGGAAGGTCTGGCGGATCGTCTGCGGGACGCTTTCAGTCTCGAATTGTGGGTCTATCCCGAGTCGCTCAAACAGTGCATGTGTTTTATTGGAAAAAAGGGATCTCTTAGCATGGACTGGTTCCAGCCCACGCAGGTGTTGCCCTGTGGCATTCGGCACCTCGGACAACGCCGGTGGATGGACGCAAAGCTTGTTCCGGCGGTGAACCGGTGGAACCATTTGGTTTTCACCTATGGCGGCGGTTATTTAAGATTGCATCATGATGGCAACGAGGTGGACGCCTATTATGTGGGAAAACTGTCCATCGATCGTTCGGACGCCCCGCTGACATTGTCGTCGGCAGGCGCTCCGTTTCACGGCCGCATCGATGAGGTTCGAATTTACGATCGCAGGCTGAAAGGAGAGGAAGTATGGCAACATTACATCAAGTCAGCGCCGCAGTTCTGATTTTTTTTGCGACAATCATTTTTCCGGCATGGACCCGTGCTGAAACGCGGGGATCCGGGGGGCTGATTGGCCATTGGCCATTGGACGAGGGGGAGGGGGAGGTGGCTCATGACCGTTCGGCGAATGTCAACCACGGAAAGATCAAGGCCGGTTATTGGCGCAAGGATGCAACAGGCACAGCATTGGAATTTGACGGGAACGACACTTACATTGTAATGCCCCACAAACCTTGCTTGAATATCCGCGATGAATTGACCATCGAGACATGTGTTTGTCCTGTTTCGGTCCAGGGCAAGATTAGCTTTTTCAACAAAGGCACGGGCAATTTTCCCTCGGGATACAATTTTCTGATTAATGATGGCAAACTGGGTTTTTTGGCAAGGACCGAGCGGGCAGGGGGAGCCAAAAGAGGGTTTAAACATTACGAATTATACACCGACACAGTGGTTGTGCCGGTTGACAAGTGGACCCATGTGGCAGTGACTTACAGCGCGGCCGCAAATGAGTCGGCATTGTACGTGAATGGACGTTTGATAAAAAAGGCGCCGGCGGCGGGAGGGATTCTGAACCTTGAGGAGTATCAAAATTTGCAATGCGCGGTCAGCGGCATGTCGCTTGTGCCGCATTACAATTATTATCATTTGGAGGGATTTCTGAGGGAATTGAGGGTTTATGACCGGGCCTTGTCTCCGGAAGAGGTGGCGGGGAGGCATGAGGAGAATTCCGGGATCTTGAAGCTGTCCCGATTTAAAACCCATGCGGAAGAGGTCGAGGCTTCCTTGACCGCGAGGGTTGACGGATGTGTTGTTGATGCGGGGGGGCAGGGATTGAACGCAAAGGTTTATTTGCAGGGGGCTGACGGGAAATATTATGCGCCCAAGGATTCCTTTGCCTATGGAAACGAAGGGCATAAATTTTTTTACGCCTTTGGATCTTTTTCTGCCGCAGTTCCGCCTGGAGGCGCAACTCTTCTGGCCGGGCAAGGGTTTGAGTGGTTGCCCAAAAAGGTTGCGGTTCCGGCGGGCAAGGCGGAGAGGGTGGAAATCAAGCTGGAGCGGCTGGCGGACATGTCCGCCCTGGGATGGTATTGCGGCGAGGACGAGCTTCAGTATTGCGCTGCGCATGGCAAGGGCAGATCCCGGGACTATTTCCGGCGGCTGGCTGGCGGTCCCATGCCGGAGGGTTTTGTCAACGCCTGCCGGATTTGCCAGGCCGAGGGCTTGAACTGGGTCAATTTCACCAGCAATATTCGTTATTGGAGCAAGCAATGGGACGACAGGATGTATGGAGCGGTTGACACCGCGCGGTTTACCGCCCGGCATGGACGCGAATTGAGGGGCGAGTATGGAGGAGACATTATTTGCGTGAATGTTCCGGACCAGAAGGCGGAGGGAAACAATCAGCTCGAACAGTTGCAAAAGTCTCTTGCCGAGGGGGGCGCCGCGAATCTTGCCGATGGCGGGCATGATATCGCCAATCCGCGGGCTTACCTGACCGCGAGATTGTTTCCGATCTGGGTGATGTCAGGCCGGGTCAGGCTGTGGCATCATGCGTTTCTGCCTTTTGGTTCCCAAGGGATGTCGGACAGTTATCGACTGCTGAACATGGGATTCAAGGTTGCGCAGGCTGCGGGAACGGATCTTTACATGATTTTTTCCAAAGGGGAGATGAAACCGGGAAGTCCCCGGACCTATGTAAAACTGAAGAATCTGACATGGCCGGAAATCGCCGATGCCTATCGGAACCAGCGGTTGTTTGCCACCGAGGGGCCGTTGCTCATGTTTACCATCAATGGCAGGGATATGGGGGAAACCCTGGAGATCGGGAAAAACGGGCCTGAGCAGATCCAATGCAAACTGGAAGCCTGTTCAATTTACGGAATGGAAAAAGTGGAGATTGTTCAGAACGGGAAAGTGGTCAAAACCTTTTTTCCAAAGGATGGGCGGATCAAAGAGGAATTCTCATTGACTCCCGATGGCGCCTGTTGGATTGCCGCCCGAGCCTATGGAAAAAAAGGTGATTTTGCTGGCGTTCAGGCGCACAGTGCGCCAATTTACGTCCAGTATAAGGATCAGGGCATCCAACCGGCGGCGGAGGACATCCGGTATTTTAAAAAGTGGATGGAAACTCTTCGCGCCGTCACGCCCGGATTTGAAAAGAATTTCAAGGGAAAAACCGATTGGATTTATTCCTTGATTGACGAGGGGGATGCGATTTTGAAATCCTTGGAGGGATCGCCACGGCGTTGGACGGCGAACCCCTGATTTATGTTAAGGAATTTCAATGTTTGCTGGAAAAGGCGGTGCAGGAGCCCCGCCCTCCATTGTCTGCACGGAAAAAATGGAGGGCGGGGCTCCCGCACCGCCCCATCAGTAATGGCCGCAAAAAGGCACAAATCCAAAGTTGAAGCAGGATGCCGATGGATTCCCGCATCCGCGGGAATGACGGGGGAAAACCGTTGAATCACTAATCAAAATGAAAACAAAACAAAAACAAATTGTTGGAAATTTAAAATTCATGAAGGCAGCCGGTTCTTTTCGGCTGGGGTTGTTTGTCATTTTTACGGCGGCTTTGGCGGTTGTCCTGTCCGCCGCGCCCATTCAGCATGTGGTCGTTGTCAGCATGGATGGGGCGCGTCCGGACACGGTTCTCTGGGCCAACACCCCAAACGTGCGGGAAATCGCGTCCAAGGGCGCCTACACGTGGTGGGCTCAAACCATCATGCCCAGCATCACCCTGATTTCCCATTCATCGATGTTGACGGGAAGCCAGCCTGCCAAACATGGCATTACCTGGAACGATCATCAGCCGGCCAAGGGTTTTGTGAAGACCAGCACCTGTTTTGAAATTGCCAAAAAGGCTGGAATGGGCACGGCCATGGTTGTGGGCAAGATCAAGTTGCATCACATTGCCAAACCCGACACGGTGGATCAATTTGAGGAGATCAAGGGAGGAGCCATTCCCATTGCCACCAAGGCTGTGGAGATTCTGCAGAATACGGCGCCGGCTATTCTTTTCGTTCATTTTCCCGATCCGGACGCAGCCGGACATCCCAATGGATGGGGGAGTGCGCCGTTTCTGGCCGCTGTTGAAAACTGCGACAAGGGATTGGGCCTTTTGCTGACCGCCATTCGCGATCCCAAGTTGGAGGGAAACACCATTTTGATTGTCACCGCCGACCATGGGGGACACAAAAAGGGGCACGGTTCCGCCGATCCCCGCGACACGACCATTCCGTGGATTTGTTACAGTCCAAATCCCAATCTGATCATTGCCGGGCAGATTGACGGGCGCGTCAGCACGTGCGACACCGCCGCCACGGCTGTTGCGGCCCTCGGGTTGACGCCCGATTCCGCATGGGACGGCAAGGTCGTGCCCATTTTTCCGGCGTCATCCAATGCGTCCCAGCCAGCGGCGAAATAAATTTTGCCGCACCAGGGGCTTGCGCAAAAATAACTTCACATTTTGGCAAAGGCGCCGTGCAGGCAGATGCCAGGCGCGAGGAGGGAGAATATCCCTTGTGGATCTTCGACCCTTCGGCAGGCTCAGGACTTGCCCCTCGGGCAAGCCGACGACTTGTCCCGAGCAAAGTCGAGGGGGCAACGCCGCAGATGCCTGCACGCCGCCGAGCCCCTATGGGCTGGGGCTCTATACCCTTTTGGTCCGCCAAAGGCGGATTGCTCGGATATAGGTATCCACTTTGGGATATGCTCGGGACGAGTCCTGAGCTTGCCGAAGGGCTCGCCGCTTGCGCCTTGCCAAAAGGGTATAGTTCTCCCAGCAAAATGTGAATTTATTTTTGCGCAAGCCCTAGGCACGAGAGTTGGTTTTATTTGGTGATGATATTGCTTGAGGCGGGTTTTTCCTGCCAGGCGGCATGGCCGTCGATGAAAAGGAGATTTGCGCCTCCCGAATGACGGTAGCCGATGCCTGCCTGCGTTTCATTGACGGTTGAAATTTGCGAGGAACTGTTGCTCCAGGAGGCCACAAAAAAAGCATCCCCAACCAACAGGGTTTTTTCGGGATTGCTGACTTCGGAAAGGGCACAGCCTGCATAAAGCGAAGCGTCGGAACGGGAATCGTCTTTCAGTTTGTAGTTCAAGGCATAGACCATTGGAATTTTGTCTTTTTGTTTTGAATTTCGGATTTCAATATGCGGATTTTCAGGTTCACCCACGCGTTTTCGATCCCAGTTTAAAGAACTCCCACTGGGTTGTTTCGCCGGAAACCTCAATTTCCATCCTCTCCAATATGGCAGGGGTGCCGATAAACCGCAAGAGTTGCCCCAAATTCAAAGTCACCGTGGTCCACTGGTTGTACCTCACGGGTTCTCCCTGGTAAATGCGGCTTCGCCATTTGCGGCCGGAAACATCGCGCCACGTTCCCCAAAGGACGAATGCCGTGCTGCCTTCCCGGGCTTCGCCTAGCTGGCGAAACCGGAAACACAAAATGGGATTTTCCTTCAGCGAAGCCTTGGTGTCGATTCCATGGACCACCGCCCCTTTGCCGCTTGGATGGAGTGTGGCCACCTGGTTTTCAACCGTGAAATGGCCGCCGTCATAATGCGTCACTTTCCAGCGATTCAGATCCTGGAAGCGCTCCTCCCATCCGGTGTTTTTCCATGATGGTTCCTGATTGCTGATGATTTCCTCCACCGGCAGGGGGGGCCAGTCTCTGAGCAGACCGCTCTTGGCGGTGATATCGCTCAATGCGCGTTGAATGATTTTTATCGCGTTTTCATGGCGGTGGATATCCGCGCTTTCACAGGCGGGCTTGGCGAGCCATTCCTTTTCGATCTGACGATAACCTTTCAGCAATTTTTTCTCGTCAATGGCTTTCTGGGTGGATAAGGATTCTTCAACCGCTTTGAAATATAACTCCATTCGCGGACGGTAATAGAATTTGACCATCTCATGAATATCCTTGCTGGGATAATCAATGAGCCATTCTTTGGTGGCAAAGGTCAGCATCGGATCCTTGGCGATGGTTTCAGCTTTGGTTCGTTCCGTTGGGGTGGCGGCATTTCTTAACATCTCCCGTATTTGATAAGGCGGATAACTGGAGAGGATTTCCTCGACTTTGTCCAACAACCAGCGCAAGGAGGCCAGCTCTGCCTGCACCGCCTGCTGATCCCGGGCGCCACAGGCCTGGTTGAGATCGGCCAGGTGAAGATTGAACAGGGTGGTCAGATATTGCCGGGTGATGTCCACCACATCTTTCCGGTAACATTCATTTTCCCGTCCCGCCTCCTCCTGTGACAAGGCGGATTCAAGAGCCTGCCGGAGCAGCCGGACCTGCATGGGGGCGTTGGCATACAATTGTTTGCCCATGCCGGTGATGTATAAACTGGAAAAACCGGATTGCGAAACGCGATGCTGGTACATGGCTTCCATGCCGGCCACCGGCCCGTAGACCGCCTGCCTGAGGCAGTCAAAGGCGGCCGTCATCGCGGGCGCCAGGATTTTTCCGTGGCGTTTTTCGATGTAATCTTTCAGGTAGGCGTCCAGATTTACCGCGGCAGGATTCCAACTGAGCCTGGCCAGCAGATCGAAATAGACGGTATTATAATGAATCATCTCCGGGCAGATATAAATGCCGGCGCAATTTTTTGCTTTGGGATCGCTGATGGTCTCATTGACATCGGCGGCCAGTTGCGCCAGGTTGCCGCTGAGATAATCATCGCCGCCATAAAGATGAATGAAGGACAGCAGCCAATCGCGGCCCTCGAAATAGTTGAACCGTTTATAATGATAATCCCTGGATTTTTCCGGTTGGCTTGAATCGCAGATAAAACCGATGTCCTTCGGCATATGTTCAAGAAAACACCTGACGTCTTCCTTGCTCCAACTGCACGAGACGAAAGGCCAGGTCCAAAAGGTCCATTTGGCCTGGGGCGCTGTCTCCCGCAGGATTTTCACCGTGGCGTCCGCAAAACCAACCCGGATTTCCTGAATTTGTTTCGGCGTGGCGTCAAGAATCTTTTGTTCCCCGTAGGGCGAAAAGAAGAAAATGCTGTCATCACCATATTTGGCGGTGGTTTTTTTCACCACATCCTTTCCGCGTTGAAGATACAATGGATCCCGCGGATGCAACGCATGGTAAGGCGGATCCGCGCACCACCGCATCTTTACATAATGATGATCGGGATTTTTTTGCATGAATTCCGGTGAAACCCCGTCGAACCGTCCGCACTCGCCCGCCAGTACCAGGTCGAATCCGCGCTTTTTGGCCTCCCTGACAATCTCCCCGGTGGTTATAAACACATTCCAGTTATCGCCCGGAATCATCAGCGTATTTTGCCGCTTCTTCGCGGCCCAATCGAGTTCTTTGGTCCAGTCAGCCAGATTCCACAAACGCGTTGAGTAGGCATAGATGCATTCCTGCAGATAAAACCGCCTGGCGAAGCGGGGTTTTTCCCGGATCTCCACCGGGGCGATTTTCAGGCCGTCCGTTGGCGGAATGCGGTCGCCTTCCCAAAAAAAACCGATCCCAAAAAATCTTTCCAGAAAGTCATAAACCGCGTAAAGAACGCTTCGCTCCATTGAACCGCCGAGAACAAGATAAGTTCTGTTTTCAAAAGCAACGGTCTGGATGACATAACCGTCGAGTCCCGGATCAGCCGCCGACATTTTCAACGCGCCTTTTTCAACCAGCTGCCTGATGAGGGGATTCGTTTCCGCCCGGCCAAGGAGAATGACGTTGTTGGTCTGCTCATTTCGCGGAGCGCGTTTGATTTCCAAACGGGCTGCCGTGGCCAGTTGAATGTACTTGACCAGTTCCGCGGCGGCATGTTCCTCAATCGGGGAGGCTTGTTCACCCAGAATGACGACAGCCTTGGGGGTTTTCGCCCCGGCCACCAAAAAAGACGAGGAGGGGGCTTCATTGCCCATGACCGTGAACGCTAGGAGGAGCAATGCACCGCCCAAGGCAAAACCCTTTTGGAATTGCGCCACAGCCATTTGCCAGGGCGAAAACGGTTGAATCCGCCATTTGAAATATTGCGTGTTTTTCATATTGTTATTTTAGGGTTTTCGAGGTTCAATGCCAGCCAAAGAACGAGAAATTCACCGGCGATGAGGTAATTGGAACGCTAAAATCATGGGGCCAACCAAACGCCAATTAGTAATATCCAACGAGACAAGCTTTCCATTCGGATGTGATTAAAGGGAAGAAGATGTGTGTCGATCTATTTTGTGATGATGCCGCTGGGCGCGGGTTTTTCCTGCCAGGCGGCATGGCCGTCGACGAAAAGGAGATTTGCGCCTCCCGAATGACGGTAGCCAATGCCTGCCTGCGATTCATTGACGGTTGAAATTTGCGAGGAACTGTTGCTCCAGGAGGCCATGAAAAAAGCGTCGCCGACCAGGAGGGTGTTGCCGGGGTTGCTGATTTCGGAAAGCGCGCAACCGGCGTAAAGTGACGCATTGGAACGGGAGGCGTCTTTGAGCTTGTAGTTCAAGGCATAGACCGGACCTTGGCCCAGAACGGTTCCGACATATTTTTCGGCGGGACACTTGTATATCCTGGTTTTATACTTGTCGGCCAGCACGGTCATGGGTTCGCCAAGGAGGGGGCCGACTTGGGGCCAAAAGCATTGAAGCCAGTCAGCGGCCCAAAGATTCGGCAATCGCCCGTCATTGTCGGTGGCATAGATGTTAAGGGCTGTGCCGATCTGACGCAGGTTGTTCATGCAAACGATTTGACGCGCTTTGTCTTTTGCTTTGGAAATGGATGTCAAAAGCAGCGAAAACAAGACGGCAAGAATGGCCAATGTGATGAGAAGTTCGACAAGCGTAAACCCTGTTTTGATGGGGCGCTGAAATTTTTCCGACAAGCAGGTTTTCATTTTATTTCAGGGGTTCTGCCGCATTGTCCACAAACGCGGCGATTTTGACAATGATTCATAAACCGCGCGGGCTTTGTCAATATTTCGCAATAGACCATCGGCCTGCGCCATGGAAGCCTTGTTTTGCCTGGCGATTTCCGGAAGAACTTTTTTATATTTATCAAGCCAGTCGATGAAATAATTTATGTCTTCCGGGAAGGGGATCATGGGGTGTTTTCCAAATTGGATATAAACAGGGCTGGAATGCGCCAGTCCGCCGCAGAATCCTTTTTTCCCGAAGACCTTGACGGCCAGCCAGCATGTTTCCTTGATTTCCAAGGGAAAATCTTTTTTTAGATCGGAACCGGCGGCCGCCAGTGTTTTTACAGGTGAACCGTTTTTGATGATTTCAACTTTTTCCAGACCGGCCAGGGAGAAGGCTTCCAGATTCAATCTTAGCGTTTCCGGATGGTCTCCCGGGAAAACCAGAGTTTCGCCGATCGTCCTTTCGTTGACAGTAAAGGAGAGCAAGGGGCCGCTGGTCACAAAGGTGCGCCCTGCGCCATAGCTTTTCACCACCTCAGGCCATGTGAGCGAATCAAGCTTGCAATAAACCCGGAAGCTTCCCGGTTTGCCATTGGCGTTGAGATAAGTGTCGGTGCCGGCTGTTGCCGTCACCTTGAACCCCATGTTTAAATACCGATACCAATCCCGCATGGCGGCGTTGACATCTCCCCAGCAAAAGACGTCCCATGCCGAGACTTTTTCCAGCGCAATTCCCAAGGGAAGCTCCCTGGCAACGCAGTTGTCGGATGCATCTTCCACCGCGCCGCTATAGGGGTGGGTAAAGAGTCCGATTGCGCCGTTGGCGCGGAGATCATCCAGAAAATCCATATTGTCAAAGATCCCCTTCTTCAGCGTTTTTTTTCCTCCTGGACAATTCAGCGCGCAAATATGACCGCCTGCGCAAGAGCCCCCTTCCCATCCGGAATAGGCGATAAAATCCTTTGCCGCAGTCAGGCCGGTGTAATGGGGGCCGGTTTTCCAAGTCATGGCCGTGACAAAATTGACGAAATTCAATCCCTCGGCCTGGCAGACCATGCAGGCGTTGATGAATCCCCTCTCCGCTGTTTCAGGGGTGTTGCCAAACAATGAATCCAGTTTTTTCTTGGAATGTCCCAATGCATGAACATGGTGTTCTCCGCAAAACCAGCCTTTTTTCGGAAAATCGACCAGTCGTTTCAAATTGATGACTGTATTTTGAGTTTCTTCTTGGGTCAACGAGACGCTCAGTCGCTCCGGACGGTACTCGAATCCCCGGCTGACGGTGATGGTGAAAGTTCCTGGCGGAACTTTTTGCGAGAATTCGCCAAAGGCGGAAAAATACCCATTTTTGGCGCTGCCGTAGATGGGACCGTCCGATGGGACGTAGTTTTGCTCTTTTCCTTCAATGACAACACGGCAATTCAAGGGGGTTCCGGTCTCTTCGTCTTTTACCAGCGCATGGATTTTACAGGTCAATTTTTTTTCCAATCTTTCATCCTCATGCTCGACCTTGAAACAGCTGATGGGGCGGTTTTCATGATAATCATGATCAATTTCATCCGGAGAAAGAGCCCGCCCATATAAATTGACTTCGCGGATAAAGCCATTGAATTGGAAACAGGCGCCAGGGGCCGCCGATGCCGTGCCTATGGCGGCAGGCAGCCTGGCGTCCTTGGGTTGATAAACCACCCCGCCTTCGGCCTGCGTTTCATGCACTGCCTTTCCATTGTGGTAAAAAACAACCTTTCCTTTTTGCGAATCGTAGGTGACAGCCACGGCAGACCACGTTTTTTTCATCAAGAGCGGTTTTGTGAAAAGGAAATACCCTTTGGCATTTGTTTTTAATCCCGGTTTTTTTTCGGTGGCCATCTGCAGGGACAATTTGCCATCTTCCTGCAGAAAGATGAATCCGGATGAAAAATGCTGCCGGCCTTTGCATAAGATGGCCTGTTCGCCGGAAGTGTCTGTCAGGTTGATCCATGCGGACAGGGTGAGGGCCTTCTCCACATTGAGGTCATCCTGATGGGGGATGATGATATAACGCGATGGAGCGAGATATAAGAAAGCGGATGTTTTTTCCAAAAACCAGCCGGGTTCGGTCAGTTTGCCGTGATGATGTCCTGCGTTATCATGGATCGCAAGACCTTGACCTTCAGACAACGGCCAGCGGGCAATCAAACCATTGAGTTTTTCCCCATTTGCAACCATCGGGATCATCAAAAAGATGGGCGCAAACCGCAGAGGGAGGAATGCGGCGGTGATGGCCATTTTTTTCATGTTAGAATAAACGCTTTGTCTTAAGGCGGGCTTTGATCATTTCTGATTTCAAAGCTTTGGTTGATATGAATGGATTCGCCCGGTTTCAGCTCCCGCACGGGCGACCATAATTCAAGCGAGAGACAATTTTTGTCCGGATAGATCCGGCAGTGAAGCTCCTCCGCCTGCGAGGGATCAAACCGGTTCAAAACTTCAATGTTTAAATGCCTGTTGCAAACCGACCATTGTCCGTTTGGATGGCGGGCTGGTTCGGATTTTTTGAATTCTTTTGACGCCAAAATTTTTTCCGACTTCCATTGCCCGTCGGCGGCCATCCAGCGCAGCTCGCAATCGGCCGGATTGCCCAGGTCAAACAGGGACTGTGTTCTGATCAAACCGGTTATTGGCGTCATCGGCTTTTTCTTGGGGCAGGTTAGAGAGGTGTTGATATGAAGGATTGGTTTTTCGCGATCCAGGGAATATTTTCGCGAAACGACGCCGCCCTCATAATATGCGGTTGACAACTCCGCCTCGCATTTGCCGGTCATATTGATTTTATACGGCTGGGCTGGAGTGAAATGACGGCTATATTCCTCATATCCGCCGGTGAAAAACCTCTTTCCATTGCATCCCTCGCTTTCATGGAGGAACTGGCGTTTGGTTCGTTTGTCCAGCCAGCGGAATATTCTGCCGCCGGCCTCCGGAACGATTTCAATCAATTGCGTTGGATTTTCCAATACAACCGTTTTAAAGTCCGTTGGCGCCAGAAGATTGGTTTTTATCCATTCGGCCGGAGCAAAGGGTTTTTCGCATTCCCTGACATTTTTGACGCCGAATTTTTGAACATCGGCGTAAAAATTTTCCAGAAGCCCCTCGTAAGATTTGCCAATGGCCGTGGAACAGAGGCGGTTTTCCCGCCGTTGGAGGTCTTGTGCGGGCGCAACGCAAAGCCTGGCATAGGCTGGCCACATGCGCAACTGTTGAAGTCTTTTTGAAAACACCGCGTTTCCGCAAACCAGCTTTTCCGCCCGCCCCAGTTCGCGATCGCATCGGTCAAGCAGATCAAGCGTTAAAAATCCGGAGGGATGATCCCCGATTTTTACATGAAATTGGCGCGCCTCAACTTCATCGTGGATCAGATCGTAATATTTGCGCACATGCGAGGCGGCCCCGCCGTAATAATTTTCAAGGAATTCGTTCATGGCCGCGCTTGGATCGCATCCGGGATTCCACAGGCATTTTGCGATGAGATAGGATCGAAGCCATGCGCTTTCCCCGCCGATGCCGGGCCGGGTTTCATTTTCAGGATAAGTTCCCTGCTCCAGAATGCCCTTGGCGCGGTGGTTGATGAAGAAGTTGATGTTTGGCGAGATGACACGCAGATTGGGAAAAGGCGCCAGATAATGGCAAAAATCAATGGTGTAATCCCAAATGTAAAGACGGCCGCAAATTTTGGCCCAATCGATGACATCCTTCACGAAAGTTTGATTGAAAGGGCAGACTTCATGCGGATGGGCGAAACAACATTCGATTGAACAAAGGCGGATGATGACATTCGGGCGCGGGCGCACGAGTTTTGGCGGTTTGCGCGTGTATTGATAGGCCAGTGTTTCAATGGAAACACGGGGAAATTCGTCCTTGATCATGTCAGCCACCTGATTGACAAAACGCAATAAAACTCCGCTTTGGCCGTCTTCCTCACCGGCAATTTTTGAACAGGCCGGGCATGTGCAGAACCCCCCCAAAACATCATTTTGAGAAAGGGGAATAATGTTAATGTCCGGTTCCTGTCGAAGAAGATTTTTTATGGCTTCGACGGTGAGTTTTGCCACTTCAGGGTTGCTTAGACACAGTTGAGACTTTTTTCCGGCTTCGCGCTTGCCGTTTATTTCCGAGAAATATTCCGGGTGTTCCTTGAAATATTTGGATGGAGGGACAAACACATAGAAGGTGTGGACAAACAGTCCCTTGGGGTATTTGATTTTGCCCCCCATCCCTTCATTGTTTTGCAGAAAATGACCATTAATGCGATTCCGTGCGCACCACAGGTTGTCGCCGCGCGTTTCCGCGAATGTGACCGTGCGGGATTCCAGGGTGGGTTTGATCCGTTCGTCAATGGAGGGGATGACGATGGGATTGAGTTTTGGGATTTTGACGCAATCCGAGGCGAACCAACGGCAGCCGAGATATTTTTCCAGAAATTCATAGACCGCATACATGCTGCCGCGAGGACGCCCGCCGGCAAGGATCAAATTTCCATCGATGGTTCGAATGATGAACTCCTCAGAGCCCATGCGGCTGAAGTCGACATCGGGCGCCAAACGGGCGGCGGAACGGCTGTTTCCGACCAGGATTTTGGGGCCATTGATCTGCGAGGAATCGCCGGCAACATTGAATTTCGCGCCCGAGATTTTTTCCAGATGCTCCTGCAATTCCCGGGCGGCAAACTTTTCCGTTGGAGTGGCGTCGGAGGAAATGACAATGGTTGTTTTAGCCGAAATTTGCATGAGTGGCGGATTTTCCGCCGACAGAAGAAATCCGGTAGGGCAACCGCCAAATGTCAGGAAAAAGAGAGATGCTGCCAGCCAGCGCATAGGGTGTCTCATAATTCCACCTCCTCCCGGCCGACGGTGGCGACGGCCAGGCATTGGTCGGCGCAGCCGTAGTAAACGAAATATTTGTCGCCAAGCGGAACGGCGCCGCTGGTGTAAACCACATTGGGGACAAAACCCTTTTTTTCATATTCCATTTCGGGCTCGAGAATGGGCTCATCCTGGACTTTGATGACTTTTGACGGATCATTCAAGTCCAGCCATGCGATTCCAAGCCGGTACACGTCGTCGCGGTCCCGGGCGTGAAAGAACAGGATCCACGAGTTTTTTCCTTTGATCGGGGGGGCGCCAATTCCGATTTTCTTGTCGGTCCAATGGTTGAATTTTCGCGTCATGACGATTTTTGAACCGTGCCATGTTTTCAAATCCTTTGAATAAGATACCCAGATGTTGGGCATGATCCGGTGGAACAAGACATATTCATCGTTGATTTTTTCCGGCAGCAGGCCGGAGGTTCTCTGCGACACGTGTTCCATCAGAAGCCCGTGTTTTTCAAAGCGGATAAAATCCTTGGTGGTGGCCAGGGCGAGCTGGTCTCCATAAAGAGAGGTGACGACATAGACGATGTAATAGGTGTCGCCGATTTGGGTGATGCGTGGATCCTCGACCGCGTTGATCTGCGGAAGTCCCTCATTGTAACGATCGATGACCGGCAGATCATTTCTACTGTCGAGATGGAAACCGTCGGAACTGGCGGCCAGGCCGATCCTTGCCACCGGCCATGTGGGGCAGCTTTTGCGATAGTCATCGCCCTCGGCGCGATAGAGAAGTTGAACCTTTCCGTTGAATATGGCGGCGCCGGCATTGCTGACATGCTGCGATTCCCAATTGTGCGCCGGATTCGCGCGCATGATCGGATTGCCTTCGTAACGTTCAAGTTTGATTGTTTTTTTCATAACCATTATTGATGTTTTCCAGAATCTTTTTGGCTTTCAAAATATCTTTTTGCTGTTGCGGGCCTGTAATTTCCCGTTCGATGATCATGGGACCGCGATAGCCATGGCGGCGAAGTTCTTCCATCAGGCGTGGAAAATCGACCTGACCATCGCCGAGAGGCGTTTCCACGCCCATATCGCCGTCTTTTACAGGTCGGCAGCCGTCTTTGGCGTGCACGCCCTTGATCCAGGGATGCAATTCCTTGACGGCCAGAAGGGGATCGTCCATGCCGTAAAGAAGCAGATTTGCCGGGTCCAGGTTGACGCCGATGTTGGGTCTGCCAATGTCGAGCAAGACTTGTTTCAATACTGCCACGGTTTCCTGTCCGGTTTCGAAAAGAAAGATTTGTCCATTTGATTCGCAAAATTCGACAAACGCGCGCAAGGCGGTTGCGATGTCCTTGTAAGCGGCGCATTGAGTATTGGGGGGGATGAAACCGACATGGGCAATGAGTGTTTTGACTCCGATTTTGTTGGCCCAGTTGGCGATCATACAGGCCCGGGCCATTCGCGGGGCGCGGGTTTTTTCGGGCATAAAACCGACTGTGCCGGGTCCTTGAGTCTTGTTCCAGACCTGGTTTTTAAAGGAGAGAAAAACCGCATGGACCTGGATGCCGTTTTTTTTCATGGCGGTCCGGGTTTTCCGCGTCAGGTTTTCCGCGTTTTCACCGAACAGATAATCATCGGGAGGACAAGCGAGCTGGCAAATCTTGAATCCCGTTGATTGAACCCGTTCGAATGCTTCCAATGGATCATTTCCCAGGCGAACCAGCATGCCGATGGGCAGGGGGGTGACTGGTTTAAGTTTGTGTTTTTTTGTGGTGGTTTTGGCCATGGCATGGATGGGGTTTGCGGTTCTAGGTTCCAGGTTCACGGTTTGGGAATTTTCGAGGCAGCAAGGCGGTGCGGGAGCCCCGCCCTCCATTTTTGCCGTGCAGACAATGGAGGGCGGGGCTCCCGCACCGCCAATGATAGAGATATGCTTCATTGGTTCCTTAGGTTGACGCGTATGCGCCGTGGGGGAGAGGGGATTAATTGATTATAATAGGCGTTGTGAGTCATCAATTTCAGGCCGCATTGGCGGGCGTGAATGAGGAATTTTCGGGTATGTTGAAGTTTTGGATCGGCGTAGATGCTGGTCCAGTCATGCTGGACATGCGACCAGCAGAGACCGTGTCTGGCGGCGAAACGCGCCTGTTTTTTCAGATGGGCGAGATATCGATCCCATTGTTCCCAGCCATGCGCCCGCCGCCATTGGGCGTCCATCCAGCCCTGGGCCGGCAGTTCGAGGATGCCGGGAAATCCCTGCCGCTGATACCAGAAGGGTTGGATGCTCCAATCCAGAGGGCAGTAATCGTTGCTGTTGCGCCCGTAAGAGCGGGTGTAACAAAGGCCGGCGTCTTTTACCAATTGCAAAATGTCGGGACGATCGGCAAAACCGCGATAATAAAGGTAGGGGGCGGTCATTCCCCGGCATTTGATGCCCAGATGTTTTTTCAACAGGCCGATGGGTTTGGCGATTTCATTTTCGATTTTGTGGAATGGGAGTCCTGGCAGATAAACCTTTTCAGGGCTTTCTTCCACAATGGTTTTCAATGGATAATGCGAAAAGGTGTGATGGGCGATTTCGAAGAGGCCGGAGGCAAGGCATTTCTCAAGCCATGGGATGTTTTCCCTTATTTTGCACCCGAGGATGAAGATGGTTGCCGGCGCATCGAGGGATTTGTGCATTTCGATCGCCGAGCGGAAGAATATTTCCGTGGTGTCCGGGGGAAGGGTTATCCCGGCCCATTTGAGTCCGGGGACGCGGCCTGGGAGATGTTCGACATCGTAACCGAGCAAGAGAGTTCCGTTCATTCCATTAGGTTGTTTAGGCTGTAGGCTGTTAGGTGAAGGCGCTTCCGTCTTCGCCAAGGCTTCGACGGACAAGAAGGCGTTGAGAGAGATGTTAATTTAATGGTTTAAAGGCTGATATCCTGGGTATGGATGATGACGCAGTCGGGGTGGCGGATGAGGGCGGTGATGGGAATTTCGGGGGTGATGACGCCCTGTTTCAGGGCTTTCAAGGGAGAGGATTGTTCTTTAAAGCAGGCCAGGACCAGGATTTTTTTTGCATGGAGGATGGTTTTCATTCCCATGGTCACCGCCTGTTTGGGGACGCGATCAAGATTGCCGTTTGCCGTCAAATCCGCATTGGTTTTGATGGTCAATTCTTTCAGATCCACGACCCGCGAGGGAAGGGTCAGGAAATTTTCCACTGAAATTTCATGCCGGGAAATCGGCTCGTTGAAAGCGATGTGGCCATTGAAGCCAACGCCCAAAAGTTGAAGATCAAGGCCGCCTGTTTTTTGGATGTCATCGTCGTATCGGACGGGATTTTTTGGATCGGGAAAAAACATCCGGTCTTTGGAGAAACCGAGTTTTGGCGACAACAGCGAATAAAACTTTTCGCGCATATAGCGGCGGTATCCCAAGGGAAAGTCATTGGCGACAGCGCCGCCATCCGGCGCCAGGTATTCGTCAAGATTGTAAGTGGACAGGCGGGAAAGATCTGTTTGGTCCTGATTGAGCGAGCGGGCAAGCTCTTCGTACAAGCCGATCATGGTTTGGCCGGTTGCCATGCCGAGGCGGGCGGGCAGTCCCTTTGCGGACTGTTCCTTGATCAGCGTAAACATAAGGGAGGCGCCCTGTTGGCACATGGTTTGGTAATTATCGGTTGATATCCAGAGCATAGGGGTAGGCTGTTAGGCGAAGGCACTTGGGCACTGGGGCACTCAGGCACTGAGAGGACGGTTGGGATTTTGTTTGGTTTGGGGAACTGCGACCCAGGAATCGGGGTGGTTCAGGGCTGCGAGGCCGGCCTCGAAGATGGCGATGCATTCCAGGGTTTCCTCCCGCGGGATGGGGGAAACGCCGGTGGCGAAGAATTTCAGGATGTCATCAATCATGCGCGGGAAAAAATCATCCATGGAATTGATGGCCACTCCTTTGTCTTCGCCGTGTTGAATGGTGAGTTGAAAAGGCTGGTTTGCGGTGAGATTCATGACGCCGCGCCGTCCGTCGGCATAATCGACGATCATGACGGTGGATCGTTGATTGCCGCATTGCATGACGCTTTGGGCGCCTGTTCCCAGCGCCATGACCAGCATTTCGATCTGGTGGATTCCATAGTTGAGGAAGCCGCGAATGACGCCGGAGCCCCGGGCGGCGGCAAAGTGGATTTTTTCATTTTTCAGCGCAGCCAAAGCCTGCTCAAGCGCGGAACCATATCGCAGGGCGGAGCAGGACATCAAGGGGGTGTGGTGGCGGTCGGCTTTTTCAAAAAGCCGTTGGGCGGCCGCGAGGGTGGTGGTGAAAGGCTTGTCCAGATAAACGGGCTTGCCGCTTTGGAGCGGAAGGTCGGCCAGGCGTTCATGGAATTCCGGCCAGCCTGGCGCCAGCACAAAGATGGCGTCGCATTGTTCGACCACTTCCCCGATGCTTTTGGCCGGTTTGACGGAGAACTCCCCGCACCATTGGGCCAGATCCCTTTTGCCTTCCAATGGTTTTTCCTCCCATGCCAGAGCCACATCGTATTCAGCCTTGCGGGCGCTGTTGCGGATCCACTGCGGATAGTTATTCGCGTGCCACTCGTCAATGTAATAGTCGATAAAACCGATTTTTTTCATATCTTAGGTTTTTAGGCTGTTTTGGGGAAGGCGCTTAGGAGCCACGCTCTCCATAATTTTTGCGATTGAATAAATGGAGGGCGGGGCTCCCGCACCGCCATTTTATTTACCGAAGCCGGATGGTTTGTTCGTTTTGAATGGATTGGATGATGGCCAGGGCGGTTTCCAAGCTTTGCATTCCGTTTTCGATGGTAACTTTGGGCTGGCGTTTTTTGGCCGCGCTTTCGACAAAATCCTTCATTTCCTCGAGAAAGGGCTTGTCCGGGGCATCGGCGGGACGTTTCAGTGTTTCCGTTGGACGATCTTTCAAGGTCAGGTTAAGGACATCCGGATTTCCCCAATCAAAGGAGATTTGCCCTTTGTCGCCATGGATATCCATGCGATCGATCCCTTCGCCGACGCGCAACCAACCGCCCTCGACCCTGCCGATCACACGGTTGGAATAAAGGAGGGTGCTGGAAAAATAATCGGCGGGATCGGGCAGCGTTGGGGATAGAAGCCAGCCTTCGGCGCTGACGCGGTCCGCTGATCCAAAATACCAATGCAGCAGATCGAGCGAGTGGGCCATCATGTCGAGGATGACTCCGCCGCAGGCGTCAAAATCGGCAAACCAGTCGCCCCGTTGACGGCGGTAGACGCCCAGGATGAGCGAGACCCGTCCGATTTGCGGGATGCCGATGACCTTTTCGTCGATCATTTTTTTGATTTGCCGGCAGGCCCAGGCATAACGCCGGACAAACCCCACCGCGAAGGTCACCTGGCTTTTCTTCCATGCGGCGATCATTTCCCGGCCTTGTTCCAAGGTTCTGGCCAGGGGTTTTTCGCAAAAGACATGTTTTTTTCTTTCCATGGCCTGCAAAACCAACTGATGATGTCCGGGGGTCGGAACACAGATCAGAACAGCGTCAACAGAGGGATCATCAAGCAATTCCACGCCGTTTGCATAAGTTTTGCAATCCAGCTTGGAGGCCAGTTTTTTTGCGTTTTCGGGAAGCGGATCGCACACTGCCACCACTTTTGCGGCTTCAATTTTGAGGAGGTTTTCCGCGTGGAGCTGTCCCATGCGGCCGGCGCCGATGATTCCAAGTTTTATCATGATGTTGGTGAGGGGGTTGGGTTGTGAGACTGTTAGACTATTAGGCTGAAAGGCTGGATTTAGGGGAGGATGGGTTAATAGGTTCACGGTTCACGGTTTTTGGGGCAAGGGGCAGTGTCGTCGCGATCAGGCGCGACTTAATTTAATGTTAAGGAATTTCAAAGTTTGGCGAAAAAGGCGGTGCGGGAGCCCCGCCCTCCATTTGCTGCGAAATGATGGAGGGCCGGCCTCCCGGCCTGTCCCGCCGTAGTCCGATGAGAGACGAAGGCGGAACGGCTCTGGGCGGTCGTATTCCGCCTTTGAGTGATTGTTTTTGCATCGAGCGTTGAACGTCGAGCTGTCCCGTCCCGTCGTGGCGGGACGGGGGCGGGAGTTAAATTAGTTCGGCGAACCATTCCAGGATATCCTGTCTGGGGATGCCGTCGCAGGAGGGGGAGGCTGCGGTTCGGGGGGAGAGCATGATGATTTTTTCCGCGCCGGCCTGGCGGGCGGCCGCGGCGATTCTTTTTTCCAGTGTTTCCTTCAGGTTTGCGACGGGGCGGCAGTCCACTTCCATGCCGAAGGCGGCTTCGCCGGTTGCCAGGACCAGGTTTTCCGGTTTTGGCAATTCCCGGAAACAGTCGCCGGCGGTCAGGCGCAAGAGCTGCCGGGCGGCGGCGGCCGGTCCCTGCGGATCGCTGGCGAGTTCCGAATCAGCCAGGGTGACCGTCCGGGTTTCCTTTTTAAGCTGGATTTTTTTCTGTTGCGCCAGTTGGAGGAGGTATTCCGAAACATGGAACACCTTGATTTTCGGCTCGAGGGCCAGGCCCCAAGAGGGGAATTCATTTTTTAGCGCCAGACAAGCCAAAATGTCGGGCGTGACCACGACGGAGCAGGAGGTTTTGCTGATTTGAGCGTGAAGGATGGAGGCGTTCTTTTTTGCGTCATCGACATATCCCAAAAGCTGCAGGATTTTTCCATGGTCCGGTTCCCGCTTGAAAGTCTGGAAAGGAATGCCTGCCGCGGACATGATTTTTGAAAAATGTTTCAAGATTTCCCCCGCGCGGGGATGGGGCTGGACGCCAAGATAAAAAAGGACGTCCGCTTTTTTTTCCGGCAGGTCCTGTTGGGAGAAATCCTGCTGTTGCAGGAGCGATTGCCGGATGGTCCGGGCCCATGCGGGCGGCTGGCCGTTGGAGGCGATTTTTTCACGTGTCGCGATGACCAGCGCGGGCATGTCGAATTTTCCCTCGCACCACTGTTTGCACGCGCCGCAGAGTGTGCAATTATAGATGGTTTCCGTGAGGCTGGGATCATAAGCCGTGTGTTGTTCGCGCACGTTGAAGAGAGCGAGCGCGCGTCCCCGGGGGGTGTTGGATTCGGTTGCGGTGACCAGTCCCGAGGTGCAGGCATGGCGGCACATGAAACAATAGCGACAGGCGTCAATGGTGGCGTTGCAATCTTTATTTTGCGTTTTCATGGTGATTCAGGGGAAAAGTTCAGAGGGTCAAAGGTTTACGGTTGAGGCCAGGCTGAAGACTGAAGGTGCTGTTGTTGCGTTTTTTTAGTTCAGGAATTTCAATGTTTCCGGATGAAAACGAAATTGCGACAGTCTCTGGATTCCCGCATTCGCGGGAATGACGGAAGGGGAGCATGTCATTTTCAATATCCCGATTTTTTTGCATGTCCATTTCATTATCGTCATTCCCGCGAAAACGGGAATCCAGTTGGTTTTGCGTCAAGCTGCCGCGCTCCGGCCCGGCTTAATTTATTCCCAGCCCCATTTTTCCGGGGTTCATAATGTTGTTGGGGTCCAGGCTTTTTTTGATGGCTTCGAGGGCGAAGAAAGCCTCGCCGTGGAGTTCCTTCATCAGGCGCCCCAGTTTCAAGCCGATGCCATGGTGTTCATTAAGCACCCCCCCGTTTTCCATGGAAGCCCGCAAGGCCAGGTTCCAAATGCGATTGTACAAGGCCAGCGCTTCGTGCGGATCCGCGGGCGGATTGTCGATGATGAATCGCGCATAAAGCATGCAGCCCCAATCATACCAATGGGAAAAATGCCCGATGTAGGTGGCTTCGGGAAAATTGGTTTCAATGGTTTTTTTCATTGCGGTGTAAACATTGCCGATTTTGTCGAAGGTGGCCACGGTGTCGAGGGTGCCGAAGGCCTGTGGCATGTGGAACATGTAGGGGGGGAAAAAGAACTTGTAGCGATGATTCCACCATTCCTGTCCCATTTCGGTTCCCAGGTTTTCGCCCTTCATCTCATCGCACAAGCGGACGGCGCTTTTCATTTCCAGGTCAACCATGTCCTCGTCGCCGTCAAAGCCGAACACCAGATAGGCGCCCTGCCGGTCGATGCCCAGGACGCGTTTGATGAGCCTCTGGGTTTCGGCTTCGTCGTAGAGGCGGATGACGCAGGGGCGCAGGCGTTTGCACATGATATTTTTTCCGGCTTCGAGGCCCTGGCGCAGGTCGGGGAAGAGGAATGCCTGGAATTTCCTGACCTCGGGGATGGGATGGATTTTTAGGGTGGCCCTGGTGACGACTCCCAGCGTGCCTTCGGAACCCAGGAACACCTGGTTGAGATCCGGACCGGAAGCGTGTCGCGGGACCGGCAGGGTGTTGATGATTCTTCCATCGGGGAGTACCACTTCCATGGAGATGATCATGTCCTCGATTTTTCCATATTTGGTGGACAAGACGCCGGTGCCGCGGTGCGCGATGAAACCGCCGAGGGTGGCGCAGGTGATGGAAGCGGGGAGATGCATGGTGGAACCCCCCTTTTTTTCAAGCTCCCATTCCAATTGTTGCATGTTGATGCCGGTATCCACGGTGACCGTCATGGCGGTTTTGTTGACTTCATGGAGGACACATATCTTTTTCATGTCCATGACAATGCCCCCGCAAACCGGCAGCGCGCCGCCTTGGGATCCCGATCCCCCACCCCAGGGAGTGACCGGAATTTTATAAGTGTTGGCGATTTTGAGTATTCGCGAAACTTCCTGTGTTGTCTGGGGATAGACGATGAAGTCGGCCTGGGGGGTTTTTTGGCCGCGATCATGCCATAACTCGGCGACCCAATAATAATCGACCGCGTGAGCCAGTTTGTCCACCGGCGATTGTGAAATATCCTCGGGACCGACGATGTCTTCCAGTTCCGAGCGGATCATGTCGAAAAAATAAGATTCTCGATTTGTTTTCATGGAGTAAATCAGGTTGTTTAGGCTGTGGATGTGATGTGAAGGCGCTGAGGCACTTGGACACTAAGGCACTGAGAAAGGATTCAATTTGGTGTTCGGAAAATTCGGGTTTCGCTGAGAAAAGGCGGTGCGGGAGCCCCGCCTCCATGTTTTAGAGATGGAAAACGGGTGGAGGCTTGTTTCATTGTCCGTAAAAGGGGGCGAGAGAGGCCTGCATTTTCCGGTATTTATCGAACAGGGCGGAATATTGTTTGTGGAGATCGGGGTTGGGCGTGAGTTTTTCGGATGTTTTCAAGGTTTTTTGGACGGCCGCGCGGACATCCTTGAAAATCCCGGCGCCGACTCCCGCGAGAAGCGCGGCGCCGAATGATGCGTCGCATTGTTCCGGCACATGAATATCCTGGCCGAATACATCGCAGACGATTCGCCGCCACAAACGGCTGCGCGCGCCGCCGCCGATGAGGATGAATTTTTTGATGTCGATCCCCAGCGCATGGATGGGTTGCAAACAATCGCGCAGGGAAAATGCGACTCCCTCCATCAAGGCGCGGCAAAGGTGTCCTTGGGAGTGGGACATATGCAGGCCGGTAAAGCTTGCCCTCAAATGGGGATTCCAATAAGGGGATCGTTCCCCAAGCAAATAGGGGTGAAAGATCAATCCTCCGGATCCCGCGGGTATTTTGTCGGCCAATTGTTCCATGGTTTCGAAGGAGAGATTCAAAACATCCCGAAGCCAGCGTTGGGCGGATGCCGCGGAATTGGTGGCGGAGACGGTGTACCAGAGATCGGGGATGATGTGGGAATAAGTCAGGGTTTGGGGATGGGGGCAGGGGCGGGCCGTCATGACATTGACATTGCCGGCGGTGGCGAGTTTCAAAACGCAATCTCCCGGTTCCAATGCGCCAGCGGCATAATCCTCAATGGCTGAATCCGAACTGCCAGCGATGACCGGCGTTCCCGCGGGAAGGCCGGTTTTCCTGGCTGCCTCCGGTGTTATTTTCCCGATGATGTCGGTGGGTTGATGGAGGGGGGGGAGGACATTCACCGGGAGGGGAATCATGGAACACAGGACATCGGACCAGACCGATTTTTTCATGTCAAAGAGCAGGGTTCCCTGGGCATCGATGACGTCGGTTCCCCAGACATCCGTGAGGGAATAGCGCAGGTAATCCTTGACGAACAGGATGCGGCGTATTTTCTCAAACGCGCGTGGCTCGTTGTTTTTGATCCAGAGGAGTTGGGGCAGGGTCCATGTGGGGCTGACTTTTTGAAAGCCGATGTCAAAGATGGCGCGTCCATGATTTTGTTCGAGACATTCCGTTTCCCGGACGCTTCGTTGATCGGTCCACATGATGACCGGGCGGATGACGCTCATTTTTTCGTCGAGCAGCACGGCATTGTGGGTTGAGGCGGAAATCGCGACGCATAAGACCTGGCACAAATCGACATCAGGATGGGCGGCTGCGTTTTTCAACGCCTCAAGGAAAGCCTGGATCCAGTCCGCGGGATTTTGTTCGGACCACCCGGGGAGAGGGTGATGGGAGGAATATTCCCGGCTGGCATGGTGGACGATGACGCCCTCGCTGTCCGTAAAGGTGACTTTGCAGCCACCGGTGCCCATATCAATGCCCAATAAGAGGGTTTTTTTCATCAAATTTTAGGGAATGTCAGGGATTGAGCGGAGGTGAAATTCACATCGATGGACAGGATAAACAGGATTAATTCCGGGCAAGCCCTTGGAGAGTCAAACCATCCCGTGCATCCTGTTCATCGATGTTTAGTCTGTCAATTTCAGTGTGATCAGATTGATGCGTGTGCATGGATGATGGAAGCGGATGATTCATGGGGCAAGGGCATCGCGGTATTGGTCGTCCACCTTTGATTTGAAAAATCTTTGTGGACCGGCCAGCATCCAGAGGATATAAACCGAGTCCATGGGGGAGGCGGAAACCGGGTGATAGCCCTCGGGAAGGGCGATGGTGTCGCCGTTGCGGACGACAAACGCCTCGTCACGGGTTTTGTCGTCGTTATAAACCAATTGAACGCCAAAACCGTTTTCAGGCTTGAGTCTGAAGTGATAAATTTCGTCCATTTCAACTTCCTCCGGCAGGTTGTTGACATCGTGCCGGTGGGGGGGGAAGGCCCATTGCCCGGGTTCCAGGAAAGTTTCGCCCACGAAAAAATTTTGTGAGTCAACCTGATCTCCCAGGATAAAATGGGCCTTCCGGCTCCAGCATGAGCGGCCGATCTTTTTTTCGATCACATTTTCCGGGGTGATCAATGTCGGACGGGTTTGCCGGTCGCAAGGCGCTTCGCAAATGGCGCACTCCATTTGGGTGAGCGCTTTTACCGTCCATGACGTTCGGGGCGGAAGGTAAATGGCGGATGGTTTTCCTGAAAAAATGTCCTTGCGGGAACCGATTTTTTTAAAACAAAAATCGTTGCCGGTAAAACTTGCCTGGCCGGAGAGGATGACAATGACGGTTTCATTGTTGTCCGTTTTGGCGGAGAATTCCCCGTCTGGTTCGAGACGAAGGATGCCAAATCCCAGCCGTTTCAATTCGCATTCCGAGGGGGTGACAATCCTCTGCCAGCCTGTTTGATTTTTGGATGTTTTTTTGAGGTTCATGGGTTGAAATTCAAAGTTGGGTGGAAAAGAGGCGGTGCAGGAGCCTCGCCCTCCATTATTTTTTTTCGATGGCGGCCCAGTCTTTTTTGAATTTTTCAATTCCGAGATCGGTCATGGGATGATAAAGCAATTGTTCGAAGACGGGGAAGGGGACTGTGGCGATATCCGCGCCGCACAGGGCGCAGTCCATGATCCAGCGCGGGTTGGTGAGGCTGGCGGCGATGATTTTTGTCGTGATGCCGTAGTTTTTGAATATGGCGGCGATGTTTCTTATCAGCAGCATGCCGTCCTGCCCGATGTTTTCCAGCCTGCCGACAAAAGGACTTACATAAGCGGCGCCCGCCTTGGCGGCCAGGAGCGCCTGGCTGGCGGAGAAGATCAGGGTGACATTGGTGGGGATGTTTTTTTCCCTCAATTGTTTTGCGGCGATCAAGCCATCCCTGCTCATGGGAAGCTTGATCACAATGCTTTTGTGGATTTTTGCGAGTTGTTCCCCTTCCTTGACCATTCCGGCTGCGAGAGGACTCAGGGCCTCGGCGCTGACGGGGCCGCATCCGCAGGCGCAAATTTCCTTCAGGATTTCATCCGAGGTTTTGCCGTATTTTTTGATTGATTGGGCCATCAGGGTGGGATTGGTGGTGACGCCGTCGATGACGCCCAAGAGGGAGGCTTGACGGATGTTTTCGGGGTCGGCTGAGTCAATGAATAACTTCATGGTAATGGTGTGTTTTATGCCAATTCGAGGTTTATGCCGGCCTTTTGCAGTTCTCCGGCTTTTTCAGGGGCCAAATCGTGATTGGTAATAACAGCGGAGAATTTTTCCAGTGATTCCACTTTGAAAAGGCTTTTCAGATCGTATTTGGAGCTGTCAACCAGACAAAAGGTTTGGCGCGCTGATTTGATGGCGGTTTTGAGGATTCCCAGGAGCGATTCATGGGAGGTGGTGAGACCTGATTGGAGGGAGAAACCCGCTCCGGAAACAAAGGCTTTGGTAAAATGGAGCCGATGGATGCAATCGCTGGCGACATATCCCAGAAACGCCTCGATTTCCACATCGAGGGCTCCGCCGGTGGAGATGAATTTGATGGATGATTGAGGCTGCTTGAAAAGAGACAGAAGAGGGATGGAATTGCTGACAATGGTGAGTTTTTCAGGTTTCAGACGCAAAAGTTCCGTCGCAAAGAAATAGCTGGTTGATGAAGCGTCGAGAAAGAGCGAGTCGCCTGGTTGAACCAAGGTTGCCGCCTTGATTGCGATAGCTTTTTTGAGTTCGATGTTTTGATCCGTTCGTTTTTGGTAGTTGAGAACGACTTTTTCCGACAACACCTCAATGCAGCCGTAGCTTTTCCGAATGTGTCCCTCTTCTTGCAGGATGTTCAGATCGCGGTGAAGAGTGGCGCTGGAACCGTTAATTTGACGTTTGATCTCATCAATTCCATGCAACGGTTTTTGTCGCAGGAGGGTCAGCAAATCGTTTCTTCTAACAATGGGGTTCCGGGAATTCATACAAGATTTCTCATAATATATCAAAAAAACTCATTGTGTCAATCGAAAACTCAAAAAAGTTCAATGAATTCTCTCTAACCCGCATGTTTCTACTCAAAAGATGAACTATGTGTGATCGAGCCAAAATGATCGAGACATGCGGCGACCATGGCGGGTTAAAAAAAGGCCATGGTGTTCACGAATGTTTTGTTTAAACGGGCAGGCTCAGGCGAGCAGTTGCTGTCGGGCTCGATGGATCCATGCTTCGTTTTTTGGGAATTGGTCGAAGTCCTTGAACTCGCGGAACAGGGGGGATCGGGGATCGGTTTGCAGGGTTTGGAGAAGGGCGTAGTCCTGAAGGGATTCGGCGAACACTTCCCATCGGATGGAGTCGATGGGGCGGCCGTTGGGGCCGGGGTAAACAACGGAGGTGTCGCCATAAGCCCAGCCGGGGAATCGTCCGCCGTCAGTGACGGTCAGCCGGCGTTTGCCCGGGTGGATGTCGCGGGGCGCTTTGAGGGTGATCCAAAAGACGGAGGTTAAAGGGGTCACGGTTAATTTTATGTTTAAGAAATTCAATGTTTGGCGAAAAAGGCGGTGCAGGAGCCCCGCCCTCCATTTGTCGCGAAATGAATGGAGGGCGGGCCGTCGCCTCGCTGTAGTGGCTTTGGCCACGCAAGCGGGGCTCCCGCACCGCCTTGCCGGTTTTCTGCGTCGTGCGATTGTCTCGCCGAAGCGCTTGGGCGAAGGCGGATCAAGCCGCCGCGCTCCGGCCCGGCTTAATTTGAGCCGGTTTCGGAGCGGATTTGATCTTTTTTGGATTCCATTTCGTCGCGCAGGGATTGGATTTCGGTTTTGAATTGTTTTTCCAAGGAAGCGTTTGCCTCTTCGTCGCCTTTTTCACGTGCTGCCTGGATTTTTTCGCCGAACCACAGTTCTTTTTCAGCGATTTTTGCGCGATAAACCTTGTCGATTTCGGCGAGGCGCGCTTTTTGTTCGGAGGAAAGCTTGACCGGAGTTGCTTGGGGATTGGCTTTGTTGAGCCGTTCGATGGCCAGTTCGTAAGCGGATTTCATGGGGATGAGTTTGAAGGATTGCCGGCTACTTTTCCAGTCCGATCGCCTGGGCGGCGAGCAACAGGGCGCCGGTGGGCATGACAGCCTCCCCCAACTTGGGGAGGGAAATCTGATAGGAGCCGCGGAAGACATCCATGACCAAGTCATTGGTCCAACGGCGAATGTCATCGAGAAGGGGTTGGCCCAAGAGGCTGATTCCGCCGCCGATGATGAGGATTTGGGGGTGAAAGAGATGGATGGCATGGGAAAGTCCCAAGGCCAGGTGAAGTGTCAAGTCCCGCCAGATTTCCAAGGTTTGAGGATCGCCCAAGTTGCGGGCGGCGAGGAGACAAGCGGCTTCGGGACTGGATTGGGGATGGGTTTTGAGCAATTCCGCCAGTTTGCCATCGGGAGAGGTTTCCGCGGCATGACGAAGCCGTGCGTCGATGGACCATCCGGCGCAGAGTTGTTCCAAGGCGGGCCATTGGGCGGGAGGATGATTGGGGAGAGGGATGCGGAGGTTACCGATTTCGGCTTCGCCGGGCGACGCGCCATGGTAGATTTTTCCATCTACGATCAATCCGCCTCCGATGCCGCTGCCGACAGTCATGTAAAAGACCGGGTTATGACCACGACCGGCGCCGCAGACGGCTTCCGCGAGGGCGGCGGTGTTGGCGTCGTTTTCCACCCGCACGGGGACATGGAATTCCTTTTCCAGATATCCGGCGAGGTCGAAGCGGTCCCATCCGGAAATTTGATGTGATTTGACGATGTGGCCCGTGTTCCAATCCACGGGACCGCCGAAGGCCGCGCCAATGGAGGAGAAAGGCTGGAGTTGTTTCAATCCGTCGAGGATTTGTTTTTGGATGCCGGCGGCGCCATGTTGACGCTCAACGGCGAAGCGGCGGGTTTCATGGACTTTCCCGGATGCGGAACCGACCGAGACTTGAATTTTGGTGCCGCCGATTTCAACCCCGGCAAGAGGAGGGGTGTTTTTCATGGAAATCAGCGTCGTTTTTTCTTTTTGGAAAGGCTTTCCTTGTGCAATTCGGCAAGGGCGGGTTCCAAGGGTTTTTTGACGGCGTCCTCCATGCGATCCACGATCAGGACTCCGTTGAGGTGGTCCATTTCGTGTTGGACGGCGCGGGCGAGGAGCCCGAGCGCGACGAATTGGATGGGGAATCCGTCGAGGTTCATGGCGGACACATGGACCGTGGAGGCTCTTTTAATGCTGGCGCTGATGTCTGGAAAACTAAGGCAGCCTTCGTCGCAAAATTCCTCACCCTCGGCCCGAATGATCTCGGGATTGAGGAGAATGAGGGGCATGGCTTCGTCCAGTGGGACATCGCGACCGCCTTGGATGAATTGCGAGGGATTTTCGCTTCCGCGCACGTCAATGACCAAGAGTTGGAGGGCTTGTCCGACCTGTTGGGCTGCCAGTCCGAGGCCGCGGGCCTTGTACATGGTTTCGATCATGTCGTGGGCCAGACGCCGGATGCTGTCGGTGACCTTCTGGATCCGGGCGCCTTTCTGGCGCAGGATGGGATGGCCGTAATGGAGGATGGGGAGGATCATGAACTTTGTCTTATTTAGCGATAAGGGTGGGGCGAGGCAAATCTTTTGGTTTGGTTTGAAGAGCCTCATTTGTGAAGCCTGAAGTATTTGACAAACCGAAAGTCTGCTGTATTTTATAGAAAAACTATGAAAAGCGTCAAAGAGGGCCCGATTTATCGTCAAGTCGAGCAGTTTCTCAGGGATCAAATTGAGGCTGGGTTGGTTGCGCCGGGGGACAAGCTTCCCAGTGTGAGTCAGCTTTGCGAGCAATTTGGAGGGATCCATCATCTCACGGTGCGTCAAGCCATCAAAAATCTGGCATTGGAAGGATTGGTGCGTCCGATCCAAGGGCGCGGGCTTTTTGTGGCTGAACAAAAAATCCGCAATTCTTGCATCGCGTTGGTTGTTCCCTCGGTGGATGACGCGATGGCTTCCCGCATGATCAAGGGCATTCAAACGGTTTTTAAGGAAGCCAGGGTCAATTCGTTGATCATGGATTCGGAATGCAATCCCAAAAAGGAGGCGGAGAACATTCGTCAGATTCAGGATCTTCCCCTGCAAGGGGCCATTATTTTTCCCATTCCGCTGCCGCATATTATCCGGGAAATCATCAAGCTTCACATGGATGGGTTGCCGTTTGTTTTGGTTGACCGTTTTTTTCCCGGCATCGAGCTGCCATCCGTCACGGTTGACAATTACCGCGGGGTTTATGAATTGACCGCGCATTTGATCCGGCGCGGACACAAGCGGTTTGCGTGGGTGGGGCGGACCTCCATTTCCACGACAGGAGAAAGGTATGAAGGTTTTCGCGATGCGCTGAACGATCACCAGATTGCCTGCCAGCAGAGGTATGTCAAAAAGCTGGAATCCTTGACGGTCAATGTTTCCGCCATGGAGGCGGCATGCGCGGCGGTGAAGGAGATTCTTGGCGAGAAGACAAGGCCGGACGCCATGGTATTTGCGAATGATTCGCTGGCCTTGATGGGAATGGAGGAGATCAAGCGCAAGGGAGTGCGGATTCCCGAGGACATCGCGGTTGCTGGATTTGACGACATTGAACGGGCTGGGCTGGCGGTTCCATCTCTTACCACTGTCCGGCAACCTGTTGAAGCAATGGGGGGCGAAGCCGCCCGTTATTTGCTGGAGCAGTTAAGCGGCAGAAAGACGCCGCCAAGGCGGATTGTTTTGCCGGTGGAACTGGCGGTTCGGAACAGCGGTTGATAAAAACACATGATGCGAGGGGTGAAAATGAAGAAGGGATCAATTTTAATTTTCGAGTGTTTATTGCTGGTTGCCTGTGGAATGAAAACTCCATTGCCTGGAATGACGGAAATGAATGATGCCGTATTTTGTCTGGGATGCGCCGCAACAGGGGGCGGGCCGGAGGATCAGTCGCGTTTCAAGCGGGCCATTGCGAAAAACAATGCGGTCATGGCGGATGACGGCGCCATGGGGAGGGCCTTGGAGTTTGAGGAAGGGGCCTTTGTGAGAGTTGACGATCACGATGCCTTGAATCCCTCCGCCGGGATCACCCTGGCGGCGTGGGTCAAGCCGTTTCCGGGCTATGGCGAGATGATGCCCCGAATCCTTTTCAAGGTGCGGGGCGAGGCCGGATATGCCTTGTATCTTTGCCCCAGAGTTTATCCGGCCGGGGAAGGTGTGATCAAGGCGGCGTTTGCAATCAACGGAAAAATTGTCGAGGTTGCCACGGATGCCGGCATTCCGATCAACAAATGGTCGCATGTGGCGGCGAGTTACGATGGCCAGGCCATCCGGCTGTTCATCAATGGGGAGATGAAGGTTTTCGATCCGCGCAAGGGCGCCTTGACCCCGGCGCTCAAGTCGCCGTTGTTTATTGGCGGAAACGGGGATCGGGAGAACAGCAGGAGTTTTTTTGGATTGCTGGATGAGGTTTGTGTTTTGGGGACGGGTTGTCAGGATGTTTCCCGGATCATCAAGGCTGGGAAAAGAGAGAAGCTGCTTTTTGAAAAAGACGGCCCGGCGAGGGTGAACGTGTTTTTTTCGGGATTGCCGGCGGCTGCGAAGACTGCGGGAGGGGAGGACAGGGCGCGTTTGAGCGATATGTTCAGCATTCCGGTGCGATGGGACAGCGGCAATCCGCTGAGTTTCATCAACGATTACAGCGTCCAACTTGCGCTGGATGAAAAGGCCAACAGCCTGGTGTTGGAGTATGTCGCCTCGCCGGTGCTGTCGAATCGGAATAAAGTCGTTGTCATGGAGCCCGACAATCTGGAGGTTCTGGAGAAAAATCCCTCCCTGAGGTTGATTGCCGGGGTGATGCCGTGGTGGAATGGCGGACTGAAGACCAGGAAGGGGCTGCCTCTGAAAATCCATCCTGATTTTCTGAATGAGTTCATGATCACCCATGAGGGGGTGTCCGTGAAAGACACAGGAGGCGAGTTTTCGATGCTTTCATTTTGGGGATCGGCCACCCGGCAATTTGCCAGGAATTGCATTCTTGACCGGATTGGAAAATACAAGGGGGTGAAGCAGGTGATCGGGTGGACGCTGCCTTCGTTTCAAGGCGACGCGAATTATCAGGGCGGCACGAAGGAGGATATCGTGGATTACTCCTCATGGTCGCAGGCCAACTACCGCCGCTGGTTGCGGGTGGAAAAGCGATATGATCTCGATGGGTTGAACGCCAAATACGGAACGGCGTTCAAGTCATGGGATGAGGTGACGCAGCCCCAGCCCAGGAAAAGGGTTGTTGATTTGAGGCCGGCATGGAAGGAGTTTCAGGAATTCCGCCGTTGGACGGTGAAGGAATGGTACAGGGAACTGATCTGTCTTGCCCGCAAGGAGGATCCTTCCCGGAACGTTTTCCGGCTTTATGTGGCCGGGGGGATTCGTCCGGACATTGTCTGCATTTACGAGGATTATTTTTCGTTGCTCGACGAACTGGGAGTCTATGGATATGTCGAGAACACCTGCGGCGACAATGCGAGCGCGATGATGGTCAAGCACTGTTCCCTGTTTTACAAGCATGGCCTTTCGAGCTGCGAGCCCGGCGATTTTTACAAAACCATGTACCAAGCCATCCGTTTTGGTTACGACATGGCGTTTTTGAAATGGATTCCGCCTTATATCGGGCAGTCCCGGAGTCCGTTGAATTTCGACAAGATCGGCAAATACCGTCCGGCTTTCAGCGGTTGCACGGGGGGAATGCCCGTTTTGTCCGAAAAAAGGGTGGGATTGCTGTATTCCTATCATACGGCGTTTTCCTCTCTTCTGATTCGGGATCAAGGGGCGGACATGCTGAACTTTGCGTTCGAACAGGAGTATCCGTTTGTTTATCTGAGCGATTTGATGCCCCTGGATGATTTGATGAGCCATGACTGCATTGTGGCCGCGAACGCCCTGATTCTTCCGGAGGGGGTTGTTTCGCGTTTGGAATCCCATGTGCGCGAAGGCGGAAGGCTTGTTCTCCTGGGCGGCTCGGGCTTTTTTTCAACCCAGGACACGGATGAAACGCATCCCTCATTCAGGTTGATTCGTGAATTGGGATTTGAAGGGGAACTTTTCCGGGAAAGGAAACATGCCGGAAGGGTGAGGGTGACTCAAAAGAATGATTTGTTTTCCAGTCCGGGATTCAACCTGCATTCGGGCTGGCGCATGAAACCCTCTTCCTCCTGGGCGCATGAAGCGTGGGCCAATTGGGAGGATGGCTCGCCCTCGATCATCAAATGGTCTCATGGAAAGGGAGAGGTGATTTTGGTTGCGGGAACCCCGCCACTGAGGGTGTTTGGGGATATGATGGTCAAAGCCGGGTGCGGGAAAACGGTGGAGAGTTCCGATTATGAAATCAAGGGCGGCGTCGTGGACAAAGGAGGGGACCGCATGGTGGTTTTATTCAACAGCTCCGACAAGGAGCGGGAGGCGAAGGTTGCTTTTTCGGGGCATCCCTCGCAATCCCTGCATATAACGGATTTGAAAACTGGCGAAACCTGTCCACTCCCGCGCAAATCATCAGACGGGGGGATGTCCCTGTGTTTGGAGCCAAAGGAATGCCGGGTGCTCAGAATATCCGGCAAACTTTCACCCGGCGGAGGAGGAATCCAGACCGTTGACGGGAACAAAACGGTGGCGGCCAATCCGGTTTCGCGTCCGGACGGGAAGGACAAGGTGTTGCGTTTCACCGGGGAATTTGATCATCCGGAAAAAGGCGCGATTTTCTTTTACCTTCGCGGTTTCAATCCGCCATTGGATATCCGGAACAGTTTTTTGGAATATGACATCTGGCTTCCGGAAAACCATGCGGGATACGAGGCGGCGGTGATGTTGACGGGGAACATGCATGCCGCGAAAGCCACGCTGCCTTTTCTGCCGGGAGTCACCCATGATGTGACCCCGGGCATTTTCAAGAATCGCGTTGCCGGAGGAAAATGGGAGCATGTGAAAATTGACCTGTCAAAATTTCAGGGCAAACAGTCGCCTGCGGTTTTGCTGACCGTTGACATTGTTGATGAAAAAGCGCTTGGCGGTTCGTGGCAGGCGTGTTTCAGGAATCTTGCGCTGACGAATGGGGATGGCGGTTTGTCGATTGATCTTTTGAGGGATCAAGTGACGGCGCCTTATGATCGGGCGCGTCTCCGGGAAGGATACTGGCCCGGCACTTTTTGCTGGAGCAGGAGAAGGTGGTTTAAGGATGCCAGCGCCCGATTTGAATCGTCCGGTTTCTAGCCGGCAAGCGAGGTAAGGTGGGCGTGGCTTTGGGTAAGGGCCTGGAAAATGTCGCTGCCGCAGCTGTCGAATTCCACCACCAGCCAGCGGAGGACTTCGGGATCGGCGGCGGGAAGGACCTTGGCGAAGTTCATTTTGCCGCTGCCGAGGGCCACGTTGGGCTGGTCTTTGACAAAGGTTCCGTCCTTGATGTGCAGGAGGGGGGCGCGTTTCTTGAATTTTGCCACTTGTTCGGCCGGATCGTTGGCACCGAAATTGGCGGCCCAATAGGTGTCGATTTCAAAAAGGACATTGGGCGACATTTCCGCAAAGTGATCGATGGCCAGCCGTCCATTGACCGGCGCGTATTCCCACCAGTGGTTGTGAAGGAACAGCTTGAGACCGTGTTTTTTGAGGGCGGCGTGCATGGTGTTGACCTGATCCGCGGCACGCCGGATTTCGTCCATGTTTTTGAAGGAATCGGGGCCGAAGCCGCAACAGACCATGTCCAGCCCAAGGATGCCGGCGATTTCCACGGATTCGCTGACGTTGTCGGGCGTGACCCATGGGCGGTGGCTGGAGGAAATGACCATGCCGAGGTCCTCGATGGTCTTGTGAACCTCGCGGATTTTGTGGCCGTAGAATCCGGCGGGTTCAACGCCTTTGAAGCCGATGGCGGCCACTTTTTTCAGGACGCCGATGAAGTCTTTGGCGCATTCGTTGCGAAGGGAATACAGTTGGACGGAGATGGGGGTGGGCATAGGTTGATTAGGTTGAAGGTTGAAGGTTGAAGGCTGAAGGCTGAAGACGGCGGTGCGGGAGCCCCGCCCTCCATTTTTCTGATCAGAGGTCCACCTGACCGGGGATGAGGCCGAGGGGAAGGGGGGCGGGGCGGTCGCAGGTGGTTTTGATTTCCACGGCCTGCCGGGTGACGGAGGATTCCTCGAAGGAATGCATCACGTCCAAAATATGGTTGGCCAGGGAAAGGCCGCAGCGGTGGGGGCGGTTGGCTTGAATGGCGCAAACCATGTCCGCGGCGCCAATGCTGCGTGTGTTTTCCGAGTAACCGTGGCTGAGGCATTGATCCTGCCACTCTTTCATGTCCCGGTTTTTGAGGCGCGGGACGCCGCCAAAGGAGTTGGGGTCCGGAACCTGGAGACTGGCGTTTGAGCCGTAGATCTCAATAGGGGCATGTCCGTGCGCCCAGACGTCGAAGCTGATGACCATGGTGACGAGGGCGCCGTTGTGAAATTCGAGCGTGCCGGAGTAATGGGTGGGGATTTCGACGGGAAGGCGTTCGCCGTAATGTTCTTTGCATTCCGCGATGCGTTCCTTGAGCGAGGCGCCGGTGATTGCGGCGACCCTGCGGACCGGTCCCAACATGTGAACCAGGGAGGTCACGTAGTAAGGGCCCATGTCGAACATGGGGCCGGCGCCTTTTTGATAGAAAAACGCGGGATTGGGATGCCAGCGTTCGGGACCATGGCAGAGCATGAAAGCGGTTCCCGCGACGGGGCGGCCCAGCCATCCGTCATCGAGCAGTTTTCGGCAGGTTTGCTGTCCGCCGCCGAGAAAGGTGTCGGGCGCGCAACCCACCCGGAGTTTGCGGGTCTTGGCGGTTTCCTGGATGAGACGCCCCTCCTCGCGGGTGATGGCCAGGGGTTTTTCGCTATAGACATGCTTGCCGGCGTTCAATGCGTTCAGGGTGATTTCGGCATGGGCCTTGGGGATGGTGAGATTGATGACCATGCCGATTTCGGGATCGGCAAGCAGCTTTTCCACGGACATGGCGGTCACTTTGAATTCCGCCGCCTTGGCTACCGCGGCGTCCTGCCTGATATCGGCGCAAGCTGCGATCTCAAGCATCGGGAAAATTTTTGATCCGTTGAAGTAAGCGTTGCAGATCGAACCGCAGCCGATGATGCCAATTTTCATGAGTTTAAAGGGATAAACCCTTCGGCTCGGCGCCACGAGCGCCTTGCTCAGGGTAAACAAAATATCTTATTTTTCGAAATATAGGGTAAAAATTCCTTTTGGCAAATCGTTTGGCATGGTAGATGATATGCAAAAACTATGATTTTTTAATAATACCTCGGATATGAACCTGAACCATCTGACTGGAGAATTGAAATTGAGCCGTTACAAGGCGCCTTTTGGGAGCAGTCCCGGCGGGCGGGTGATTGGCGCGGGCAGGGAGGAGATCGAGTTTTTGAGCGGTGGGACGGGATATTTTGAGGTGGAGGGGCGGAGGCAGGCAGTGGGGTGCGGGTGCATGCTGTGGCATCTGCCCGGCGAGGAGACGATTCATCTGAATGATCCGGCGAATCCGTACGAATGCCTGGTGTTTGTTTTTCCGGTGACCGGGGAACCGCTGCGACAGGCGCCGCGGGTTTCATTTTGGGAGGACACGGTGGAGGCGAAGGCCTTTTTGGCGGAAGTGTTGAACGCCTTTCACCGGGATGACATTGACCGGCAGGCGCTTGCTCATTACGCCTATTCCCGGTTGTTGTGGCAGGCGCATGTTTACAGCGTCCGGCGTTCGCCCAATGAACTGCCGCGAAAACTGCAGACGGTCTTGGGCGAATTGGATCGTGGGTGGAACCGGGGGGTGAGTTTGCGAGAGGTTGCGCGGACGGCGCAGGTGAGCCAGCCGCATTTGCATCATCTTTTTCAAAAACATCTGCAAACCACGCCGCACCAATATCTCTTGCAGCGGCGGCTGAGGGAGGCGCGTCATCTGCTGGCCTCGTCGGATTTGTCGGTCAAGGAGGTGGCGTTCCGGTGCGGTTTTCATGGGGCGGTCAATTTTTGCCGCTTGTTCAAGACCCGGTTTCACACCACGCCGGCGGCCTATCGAGCCTGCTATACCGGTCTCCAATCGTTGGTTGATCAATAGAGGCTCTTGCAAAACTGCGAGGCTCCTAAAGGCGATCCGGCGCGAAAGGAGAATCCTCCGGCAATGGCGCAAATGACTGGCGCCACCCTGCGGATTGGCGGACGTTTGGTGGGATCAATGCGGATGCCTGGGCTGGAGTCACTTTCGGCCGACGACGGTATGGGCGGTGAGTGTCACGGAGAAGCCGCCCAGACGGGATTGATCGATCAATTCCCCGATCCATGTGCGGCCCTGGGCTTCGGTGATGACTTTCCGGATGACAACCCTCCGGACTGTTTCCCGCAGATTATAGACCCGGTCGGCCGTCTCAAAATCCACGATAACGGAAGTGCCGGGGTAAACGTTCACCCCGGACAATCCGGCGGAAATGAAGTGACTGCGCAAATCGTGCCCGATCCGGCTGTTTGTGAAGGAGTCGCGCCACGATTGTTCAATGATGCGGGAGATGTTCTTGTGCCGGGATGCAATGGAGAAGGTCCCCCAGTCATTGTCATACGCCAGCAGCAGCCCGCCCGGCGCCAGAACCCGGACCAATTCCGCGATGGCTTTTTCCGGGTGTGGAACATGCTGCAGCACGCGATCGATCCGGCATCGCGCAAAGGAATGGCCGGCGAAAGGAATGGCGCGCACATCCCCGAGTTGAAATTGAACGGGCAGCCGCCCGGCGGGTTCCCGGCCTTTTGCCTGCTCAAGCATGGCTGCGCTGGAGTCCAGGGCGACGACCTTTCCGCCCGGAAGGACTCGCTCTGCAATTCGAAAAGCATCGTCCCCAAGTCCGCAACCCGCTTCCAGCACCGTCATTCCAGGCTTGAGTTGCAGCAGTTCGCAGCTCCTCTGTTTGCAATCGCGGTAATACGGCAGCGAATCCAGCAGGGCGAGACAGGAGAAATACGCGTCCCGGTTCGACGCCTGGTCTACATCCGCAAATCCCCTTGATAGATACTCGTCGCTCATTGAAATGGTCCTAACCAAATGGTGGTCAACTCTCAACTCTTAACATTTGCTGTCGATGATCCTGGCTTTTGTCCTGACCGTCATTTTTGGGATGCTTGGCGCGATGGCATGGCTGATGGGTGGTTTTTATTGCTGGCGTTGCCGCCGCATCCATATCTTTGTGCAAGGCAACCCAGAATCTCAGTGTGAACTGCATGGCGTTGTCGCCGAAGTCCTCGAAAATTCCGGGAGGAGATTTCGGATCGCCCTTGGCCTCCTGTAACGGCAACAAATAACTGTCCGAATTTCAACAAATAACTGTCCAAAATGTGTGTAAACACCGCGTCGGTGGCCATGCACGGGAGGGACGGAATGGCGCACCGACTGCGGGGGATTGAGCGTCA
>JAQUAF010000072.1 GCA_028687435.1 Verrucomicrobiia bacterium
GTAACGAACTTTACAGTTTTCCCAATGCAATTCGGCCATCTCGGACGAGAGACTTCTGGCTTTGGCGCAAAGTTTTTTGGATCGTTGCATGCGAGGTTCGTCAAGGCTAAACGTCGCACAATGTATATTCTAGCCAATCCAGACCAGAGGCAAAATGGCTAATATGGCGTTAAAAATGCCTGCGCCACCCACGCAGGCATTCGCAAGTAAAAAATAAACGAAAGAAGAAAAAAATGACCCTTAAAGAGTTGTCCGAAGTGTTGGCCAAAGGCGGCGGTTTGCTGTTTTTTGGTGAGTATCGCGGTTCGTCCATGGAATCCAAGGCCTACATGGACAAGTCAACCGGAAAAAAGCGCGAATATGTCGTTATGCGCCATTCCGTTGAAGTCAACAATCCCTTGTCCGGCTTGGAAACCTACCATGTCCAAGAATATTTTGATGAGATTAAAGAAGTCAAAAAGCTGGACATTCCACGCGGAGCGCGTGTTTTTGGCGAACCCGTCAAAATCACGCGTGAAGGCGGAATTTGCGTTTTGTCGTGCAAAGAGCGGTTGCAGGAGCTTAAAGCGCATGAAAACGTCAAGCAATAAATTTTCCGGTAGTACCATGGTTCAACCGGAGCTTTTTCCAGAATTTGGGGAAAAAGGGTCGGCGCGGGGCTTGGGGGGGGCTTGTCTCCCCCCTGCCCCGCGCTTTGCGGTGTCTGCCGGATGGCGGCGGTTCTCTAACCTTGTTCAACGTTTGAACAACGGCGAACTCTTGAGGGGTCGCCTGCCGAAAGTTCGGCCTGTTGTTCAAACTTCCTGCTTCATCTGCCATGACTAAATCAAAAGCGGCTTTTCTTGCCAATTGTGACCGCCTTTTTGAAATCGGGAATGTTCATTTTTGGACCTTCACTTTTCCAGATGTGAAAGATGTCAAGGATGCTTCTGCATGCTGGAAACGTCTGGTTGATTGGTTCACTCGAGCATATCGAGGGCAAGCCATGGGTGTTAGGGTTTATGAGTTGCATAAAGAACACGGGCTTCATGTGCATGCGCTGATTGTGGGGCGTTATGACGTCAACCTTGTTCGGACGGCTGCTCAAAGGTACGGCTTCGGCCGGATTTTTGTTGAAAAGTGCCGGGATTCCCATTCCGGTGAATACCTTGGAAAATACCTCGGAAAAGGCCGTCGAGAGGATTGCTTACGCGGAAAACGGGTTTGGGCCGTCTTTGGCATTTGGAAAGGCAAAACACGGGTTAAAGATATCGAAGTACACGGCATGTTGTCCGAATGCTTCAAAATGGCGCGTGCTGCTGGCGTGACTGGTTTTGTTGAATTGTGCGTGGCTGCTCATTCATTTGCCGAGGAGGTTTTGGCAGGTCTGCGCCCCTGCAAATACGTGGAGATTCTCATATGAAAGATACTTTCACGGTTTTTTATGGGGACGCAAAGTTTCCATTCGTTGAACCCCTTTTCGTCGCGGATCGTCCAGGCTGTTTAACCTCGCTTCGGATTCACGCGAAGGCATGGGACAATCTCATTGACGCTGTTCGGGCAGGTTCTGACCGTTTGGAAGAGGTTCGTCTTTTCCGGCCCGGGTGTGTGTGTTGGTTTCTCGCAAATGCGGGCAAGGTAAATGAAATCCTAGTTGCGCAAATTCGATGAATGATTTTTCGCTTTCCTATTGGGCCGGCCTTTTTGCCGGTGGACTATCTGCGGGCTTTTTGTTGGGCCTGCTGGTGTGGTTCCTTTCGTTGTCTTTGTGGACAACGTTAAGAGCTTTTCGGCTGCCGGGGGATATGGCCTGATGGGAATTACAGGGAGAGAAAAAATGGAAGCGTTTCTTACGTCCATCGGCACTTCGGCAACCACCATCGCGGGTTATGTGACCACGGCGGCGGGTTCGGCACTTTGCATCTTCGTCGCCATTTATGGCGTTCGTTGGGTGCTGCGCGCGGTCAAGGCCGTGAAGTGATCAAAAATTGGGGGGGCGGCTCTCTTTGGGTCGCCTCCCCTACTCTTTTATGGATAATTTTCTTATCAATCTGGATTATTCGCTGTTTTACCGTGTCGGCTCTTGGGCTCTTTATGCTGTTTATTTGCTGATGGGTCTTTTTGCGCTGCTTCACATTTACAGGTGGTTTATGAAGATGTTTAAGGGGGTCAAATGATTCACGATTTTTCACAATTGCCAAATTGGGGCAATGCCATGGAACGCATTTTGCCGGGTTGGTATTGGTGGTTTTGGGAGAATTATGCTTTCACAGCTGCGAAATTTGCCATCCCTCTTATTTTGGCGTGGCTGGGTTTGCGGTGGGTCATTCGAGCTTGGAAAGGAATCCGTTGAATACCAATTTGCTAGTTGAATTGGGGCCTGAAACTGTTTCCAACTTGGTCTTTCAAGTTGGTGAAAAATTTCATCCTGCAATCAGCATCGCTTTTCTTAGCTTCGGTGCGTTGGGCGGTCTGCTTTTGGTGCTTATATGGGCAAATCGTTCTCATTCTATTTGATTTTCTTTTTTGTTCTTTCCCTGTTTGGCGAGGATGCCAGTACAGTAGGAGATGGGCATATTGTCTGTCTCCCTTCCGGATCGCATTTAAGTGACTATAATTTTCGTGTTTGGTTTCGTGTTCATAATGAATCTAATACTGGTATTGGCTTACAAGTTTGTTTAGGGGATTCCGGAAGTTGGAGTAATGTTGCCGGTTTTGTAAATGGTACATCCGTTGTTCAATGGGGCGGAATAAACGGCAGCGGTAGCCGTCCATTACAAGCAACTTATTTGTATAAATTTCGTTTTAATACTGGTCAAGGTTATGCATATACGTCTTCAACATGGAATATTACTCTTGATACTGAAGTTGCCATTCCAGGTGGCACAACAAATGGTGTTTCAGCTTCAGGCTGGATTGTTATTGATGTTTATTTTCAAGGGACATATTCGGATGGTGTTTGGTATGGGGTTCAAGCAAGTTCGCAATGTGCAAATCCGACTTCCGATTTAACCGGCATTGACGGCGGCGATGGGTCGGGTAACATTGATGATCCTGGCTCTGGCGGTGATGGCGGAACAAACGGCAATAATGGCAGCAATGGTGGGACAAATGGAAATAATGTTGTTACCATTACCAATACGATCAATGTGCCATATACAAATAATGTTTCTGGCGGTGGCGGCACTTCAACCAATGTGGTCACTGGCGGATATTGGGTTTCAAATATTGATTATGCTTGCGGAACAATTTCGAATTTTAATACTGGCACAGTTTCTAATGTTTTTGATCTTGGGGGCCACGCCGCGAGCATTCCACCTCTTGATATAACACTCGATGGCACAGGTTTTCAAGACGCCCTAACGGGTTTTTCTGATAAAATTGCGATGGCTCGGACACGGAAGCCCAATATCAATCAACTATCGCTTCCCAGCGTCCCCAGCGCGTCAACTTTATATGCGCTGAATCTTGGGCATCCGGCATTGGGAAGCGTGAATCTTGATATTTCAAAGTATTCAACGGCTTGCAGTGTGTTCCGCACAATTTGCCTTGTTGGGCTTGGGATTTGGTGTTGGTTCCTTGCAACTCGGATCATTAGGAGTGCAATTGCATGAGCGATGAACTTTTTTATGCGTGGATGATCTGCGTTGCGTGTGGTCTTTCCCTCGTAATCATCAACGTTTTCAATTATGGACTTTCTCATTGATGCTTTGGAGGCCATTTGGGATGGTCTGAAAACGTTTTTCGATAAATATGCGGCTTTTCTTGCCGCTGTTCTTTCGGGAATTGTCGCTTTTGTCAATGCGATGACTGCGGCTCTTGACGAAGCTTTGACTGCGCTTGCTGATGTTGTCGCGCCTTCAATCAATATGCCCGGTCTGCCTGATGTTGTGGGAATGGTGAATTATGTCTTTCCGCTTTCCGAACTATTCGCCATGCTGTTGGTTTTGGCGTCCTTGTGGATTGCTGCAATCGCGTACCGTTTTGTTAAATCGTGGTTGCCAACTCTTTCATAAGATGATTGAAGTTTTTGAAGGTCGAATTGGCGGGGGCAAAACCTATTCGGCTTTGGTTCGGATCGTCGGGCGGCTCTGTTCCGGCGGTGTCGTTTATACGAACATTGATCTTTTTCCGGAAAAAGTTCGTCAGTATATTCAAGCGGAATTTGGGCTTGTTATAGACGAAAACGCCTTGAAAAAATTGACGGATGAACAGATCGCAACTTTTCATCGTGAAACGCCGAATAATTGTCTTGTGGTCATCGATGAATGTCATCTTTGGTTTAACAATCGCGATTGGGACAAGACAAGCCGGGAGTTGCTCAATTTTTTGACGCAATCAAGGAAGTATAAAAATGACATCATTTTTATTTCCCAATCTGCGGAAAATATTGACAAGCAATTCCGGCGGCTTGTGCAATTTATATGGCGTTTTCGCGACATGGAATATTGGACACGTTCAAAGCTTGGACTTTCCGTTGACGGGCAATTTGGCAAAGAGCTTCGGAATTTGTGCCCGTACATTTTGCAGATTCAATTTGATTATGACGGGAAAACCTTGATCCGTCGGGAGTTCAAAAAAAAGGATAAAAACATTTTCGAACTCTATGACACAAACGCAACTCATAAAGTTGCATACGAAAGGCTTCCGGCTCCACTGGTGAAAGAGCCGGAAAAATGCAAAAAGTATCAAAAAAGGATGGTTATGAAAGTTTTGGCAATATTGGCTTTGGCGGCAATTTTCGGGCTCTTTTATGTTGGTGGAAAAATGAGGCATGCGGCAGATCCCAAAGCCACACCGCCGGCGGCACCTGCGGCTTCTCCGGCCGTTTTGCCTGGCGGAACGATTGTGGCGCCAGTGGTGCCCCCTCCCCCTGTTGTGTCGGCACAGCAAAAACCCATTGATGAAAAAAAGATCGATTTTTTTAAACCGGTCATCACTGAAGTTTTCCGGGGGCAAATTGGGTATGATGTTCTATGCACGGAAAACGAGGAATATTGGGGCGGGGATTTTTGTTCCAAGGGACGAGTTGTTTTGATCGGTGATCGCTATTGCGAAATAATCGACGGCAAAGGGCGCAAGCTCACGATTTTGGCCATTCAAGGTCGGCCCTCTGTGGATCAGGCGTCGGAATCGGTTCCTGCAGTTCCTGAAACCTCGGTTGCGAATGTAAAGCTTTGATGTCTGGGGCGTCTTGGTTGCCGACGAAGGCGGCCACCAAGACGTGGGGGCGGTAAGGGTTTGTGCAGGCTACGTTTTCCCGCCCCCCCTCCCCCAAGGGGCGGAAAGCGTAGCGTTTCCAATTGGATGTTTCGGGTTGAAAAGCAAAAGCCGTGCCAGATTTCTGGCGCGGCTTTTGGCGTAGGGCTGGGGTGTTTTGGTCTGTGTCTTTGTGTAGCAAGGGCGGAAACGGTGTCTTTTTTTTCACGCTATTTTTTTACCAAAAAATAATCTTCAATTTTGAAAACGTCCAAAATTTTTGCGCGAACTTTTTCAAGATTTTTCAACTCTGATATTTCGATGCGGCAAATTGGAATGCCCGCGCTTTTCAATGCGTCATTTTTCCGCTGATCGCGCTTTTGCTGTTGCGCTGTCGAATGAAAATTTCCGTCAAGCTCAATCACCCCTTCAACATAGAATGTTGATGGGTCACATAAAATAAAATCGGCATGCATATTTGCTATTGCGTTATATGCGCGAATATCATTTTTATTTGATTTACATATATCTTCAAGGCGTACTTTTGCAAATAACGTATAGTTTTTAATTGTGTTCCGCAAATATTCGTATAACAGCCTTTCCGATGAATTCAGAAAAACGCCTTTACTGTAATGAAAGGATGGCGGTTTATTTTTTTTGCAAAAATGGCGCAGAATCCACGGCAAAAACATTTTTATCAACAACAGAATTCCCAAGGCAATGATTGCCGGTGCCAAGATTTGAGGAAGAAGGTTTTTCATTTTTCTTTTTCTGCCCCCACCTTTTGGAAGCCATTAATTTTGCGTGTTGGATTCTTTCCTCCGGTGTGAGCCTTGCATTTTTGATGATCGCCGCTTTTTTGCTCCATAGGTGACGCTGCAAAGGCGTATATTTTTGCATCCATTTATATTGATTTCTTATCCCGGCCAAACGGAGGGCTTTCTTGACAAATTTGTCCTTAAGGAACCCCCCTTTTGAAAGGGCTGGTTGGCGGGTGGAGTACACAACAAATTTTGGCATATCGCAATCTAACATTTTTCTTTGCTTGCCCGGGTTTTGAGAGGGGGAAATTTTTTTTTAAAAAAAATGCTTGCGCGGGTTTTGATTTTGTGTATTCTTTTATTTTAGTAGTCATTTTGATAAGGTGGGGTGCTAGATAAGTGTTTTTTCCGTTACACACTGTATATTCTAGCCAATTCACTTCAGAGGTAAAACAGCTGAATGGGCATTCGGGATGCTTGCGGCAACCCACGGAAGGAATTTGAGGTTTCAAAGACGTCTCCTGTTTGACAAAACACATAAACCGTGGCAGTGTGTGCCACACTTTTATTTTCTTCAATGGCCGCCATTCAATCCATTCGTGTCCCTGATCGCATCGCGCAAATCCTTTCCCGGGAAATTCAGACGCCGGGAAAGACTGGGCGCCGGCTGGATTCGGTGCGCGCCATGGCAAAACGTTTTTCGGTCAGCACAACCACCATTGGCCAGGTCATGGCCATTTTGAATCAACAAGGCCTGATCCAACGACGGCACGGCAGCGGGATCTATATTGCCGAACGGAGGGATTCGCAATATGTCGGAATCCTCTCCGAACTGGACATCACCTCTCCGGGGGTTTCTTTTTTCTTTCCTCGCGTCATCCAGCAATTCAAGCGCTTTTTTGACGGCCAAAATCTAAAGGCCAAAATTTATGTCGGGGAGCAAACCTCCGCCAATCCGGTCAAGGCGCCATGTCGGGAGTTTTTGGGCGACTTGAAAGAGGGGCTCTTGGGCGGGCTTGCCGTGCTGTTTGCGCAACCGGATTCCAAGTGGATCCCCCTTCTCCGAAAAAAACAGATTCCAGTCATCGGTCCCCCGCCCTTTTCGGAATACGAGGTTCGTTCCGATACGGAGGAAATGATCCGGATGGGACTCCGGTTTTTCATTGAAAAAGGCCGCAAACGGATTGCGGTCATGGGGTGGTCCAGCGGAAAAAACTGGCCTGAAAAAACGGCTTTCGAAAAGCTGATGAACGATGCGGGTTTGAAAATTCATGAAAACTGGCTGTGCCACGATTTGCATCACGGTCCCGCAAACGCTGGGATGGAGGAATTTGGAAAACTTTGGCGTTCGGAAAAGGAAAAACCGGATGCCCTGCTGGTTTGCGATGATTTGCTGTTTCGCAACGCGGCCATGAGTCTTCTCAGCCTGCGCATCAATGTTCCCGAAGACCTTTTGGTGGTCAGCCATTCCAACAAAGGTTCGGGAATCGCCGCCCCCTTTCCCGTTCAATATCTTGAACTGGACCCCGATGAATACGCCTATGCCTGCGGGGAAACGCTTCTCCAGTTGCTCAACAAAACCCCGCCCGAAAAAAAGATTCGCACGGTTCCATATCGTTGGGCGCCCCCCCTTTCCTTCTCAAATCAAAAATCATAAATTCCCAATCTTCCATGTCCAACCGCCAGCAACTCCTGGACGCCATTCACCGGCGCATCCCCGCCCGAAAATATTGTTGCCATGTATGAAGAAAACCAAAGTTATGGAGAGAAAGTCTGCCAAAGCGGCAACCGGCCTTGAAAATTTAAAAAGTTTACCCCCCCTGCCCCATGAAATCCTCAACAGAAAAAATGAAACAAATTTTGCGGGAGGCCTTTGATCATCCGGATCGCGGCGGCATATTTTATTCCGCTGATGGCGTTGTTCCCAAAAGCCGGCGTCTAAGCGGCTTAAAACAGTGGGACTGGACCCCATCAAAAGTTCACAGGGTCGAAGGGGTCACCACCTGCTTTTTTCCCCTGGCGCTGGGATGCAAACCCACCCGGACTTCGCAGGGAACTCCGTGGATCGAAAAAATGATCCGGGACCCCGCCCAAGTCCTGGATTTGATCCCACCCAAAATCAACGGGGAATTTGCCGGGGAAATTTTGCGACGGGCGTCAAAATTGGTTGAGGATCTTCCCCCGGACGGGCAGATTCGCATTCTGGACGTCCAATCTCCCTTGGGAGTGGCGGAATTGATGTGGGATCATTCCTTTTATTTTGCCCTGGTCGAACATCCGGATGCGGTTCACGAACTGCTCGGAAAAATCACGCGTTTCATCATTGATTTTGTGAAAGCCTTCCAACAAATCGCCGGCGCCCGGCTGAATCCATGCGGTTTTCCAAAACTTTGGAGCGATGGCCCGGGAACCATGGTGGCGGACGACACCATGTCGTTGGTTTCGCCGGAAATGCACCGTGAATTCAGCGTTCCCTATCTCAACCAGTTGGCGGCGGAATGCGGTCCGCTTTATTATCATTCATGCACATGGCGCGCCCCCTATTTTGACAACATCCGCCAGATCAAGAACGTGCGCGCGTACAACTGGAATCCCGGCAATTCCGACGATCCGGCGGTTTTAAACCGGGCGTTTGGCGGAAAAGCCCTGCTTGTTCCCCATTTGGTGATTGACGGCCACTGCGAGCCGGATGCGCTGAAGCATTCGGTAAAATATGCGGACGAGTTTGAATTTTTCAAACATCAGGTGGAAAGCGCGCCCAAAAATGTCGCCCAGTATTTCTGGTTCAGCAATATCTGTGAAAAAGGAGCGATCATGGAGAAAATTTACGACTATCTCCATGCCCGCGGCCACACCCCTGCCGCCCACGGCTTGGATTCCTGATTTTTTAAAACGCCCCGAATCTTAACCCCCAAACCCAACTCCCCCATGATCATCAACGGCAGCGAAATCATCACCCGTCAACTATCCATTCATGAACCGGTTGAAATGACCTTTTCAAATGGACAAAAAACTCCATTGACCCCCTCCCGGTTCATTCCCCAACCGGCCGGCGAGGACAACACCTTGTCGCTTGATGGCGAATGGAAGGTTATGAAATGGCCCTTCCAAAAAGCCGAATCAAAACTGGCATCGCCCAGCCTGCCTGACACCCGTTGGGCGCCTGTGCGGCAACCCGGCAAAGTGCTCTATGCCGATCCGGATGTGGACGGGCGATCCGTCCCAAACTGGAACCGGGTGGGATTGGATCACATCGATCCAAATGACGGCGCGGCCATCCGCCGCATGGTTGTGATTCCCAAACAATGGAAGAACAAACGGATTTACCTGCGTTTTGACGCCATTTACCCGGCTGGCCGCATTTATCTCGACGGACAATTGCTCGCCGAACACACCAGCGGCCTCACCCCCTTCGAATTCGATGTCACCGGCCGCGTCACGCCCGGCCGTCAAGTCCTGGTGGCTGTTCGTTTGCTGGCCAAACATCGTTTTGCGAAAATGGACATGGTCCGGCACGCGGTCGAATTCACCGGCCTTGCCCAATCCGCCTGTTTCTTTGCCACGGAAGCCTGCCAGGTGTCCGATTATCATTTAACGACCAGCCTTGACAGCGCATGCCGCAATGGCGTCGTCGCGGGCATGGTGACTCTGTGCAATTTTCACCCGCGAAACGTCAAAACCGCGCTGTCGATCACTCTCACGGATTCTTCCGGCAAACGGGTTGCATCCTTTCAAAAGAAAACAACGCTTTTTGCCGGACAAACAACCGATGCGGCTGTTTCCATGCGGCTGGCAAAGCCCCGGTTGTGGAACGATGAATTTCCCAACCTCTACACCGTCACCCTCCACCTCTCGGCCACCGGACAACCGGAACAGACTCTGACCTATCGCACGGGATTCCGACGGCTGGATCTCAGTCCGGAAGGCGCAAAACTCAACGGAAATCCCGTCAAATTTCGCGGCGTCAATCACCTGACCTATCATCCCGACCATGGGATGCACACGCCGCCCGACTGGTTGCGCCGGAACCTGCTTTTGATGAAAAAAGCCAACGTCAACGCCATTCGAACCCATTTCCTCGGGCCGCGATATCTTGCCGATCTTTGCGACGAACTGGGCATCTATCTGCTCCAGGAATTGCCGGTGGATTGGGGCACAAACTATATTCACGATCCGGAATGGGTCGGCCCCGCCCTGATGCGTTTGGAGGGAGGCATCCGCCGCGACCGGCACCATGCCTCGGTCATGGTCTGGAGCATTGGCAACGAAAACATGCCGCAGGACGCCAGGGTGGCCGCCGATGGATGGAATCACCTGCGGATTTATGAAAAATTCGCCAAGATTCTTGATCCCAGCCGCCCCACCATGTTCCCTCCCCCGGGACCGGCCAACAAGATTGAGGGCATTTTTGAGTTGCGAGTGGGAGACATCGCCGACACACACTACAGTTTCAATCTGGCGCGCAAATTCCGCAAAACCGGCAAACTGCTCAACCCCAACAGTTGGGAGGCCAACATGGAACCCATGACCCGCGAACAGGCCCTGGCCCGCGGATGGAGCGGGGTCTGGTTCAGTTCCGAATATGGAATCTGCAACATGATTCCCGACCTCATGAACGCGCCCTACATTTCCGTCATCGCCGACAAGCAGGAGGACATCCTTTCCTACAAGCCCTCCATGCAGGTTTTCATTGACCGGATGCGCGATGAATGGGGCGACATGCGCCGCGACCCGGCCTGCCTGGGCGGCGCCTATTTTCCATGGATTTGTTCCGGCGCCGGCAAAGGCCCCGAAGGCAATCCATGGGGCTGGGTTCGCTGGGCCGAGGATGCGGATTGGGGCGTGATGTGCGCCGATCTCACACCGAAACCTTTCTTCTGGGCGCTGCGGACCCTGTTCAGCCCGGTCTGGTTTCCCGAACAAATCCCATGGAAAAAAGGCCAGACCGAACTCCGGTTCAAGATCACCAATCACTATAACGCGATTGATCTCAAGGATTGCACCCTGCGGACGCTCATGGGCGGCGGCGGACCTTGGATGGGACACTTGGCCAGATTCAAGGACATCCCCATCAAATGCCCCCCCGGTGAGACCCGCGAAATCCGCATTCCCATCTGGAACGGGGAAACCCGAAAAACCCTCAATAACGGCCAGGCCGCCATCTGCCGTTGTGTGCTCCTTGATCCAAAAGGATTCCGCCCCATCACCGCCGACATGATCATCACCCCCAAGAACGTGCGTTTCACCAAAGGCGCCATGCCCTTGGGCCCCGACGCGGTGATGTGACTCCTGGCACAAGGTTGTTGGGTTGAAGGCTGAAGTTTTCTTCAGCCTGTCACCCAGCCCAGGACACCCAGATCTTGCGCGAGCGAGGACCGTCAAACTCCGCGAAAAAAACGCCCTGCCATGTCCCCAGACACAGCCGGCCATCCTCCACCAGGCATTGGACAGAGGAACCCATCAAGGATGCCTTCACATGGGCGGCTGAATTCCCCTCCATGTGCTGGTAGGCCGGGTCGTTCCATTCCACCATCCGGTTCAGCGCATGAAGAACATCGCGCAAAACATCCGGATCGGCATTTTCCTGGATGGTCACCCCGGCGGTGGTATGCGGCACAAAGATCGTCACCACCCCATTCCGCCACTTCCGGACGCCCGCCGTTTCTTCAATCAGATGGCTGATGGAAATCAACTCATCGCGGGCATGGCTTTGGATTTTCAATTCGATCATATTTGTTTTTGTCAGGATGATTGGCCGTCCGACGCATGATGTCTTCCCCCAATGAAATTTCGAAAAGCGTTTTGTTTCAAAAGCCCAGCGTGACATGAACCTCTTTATCGCGGAATTTGACTTCCTTGACCTTCATAAAGGCCAGGATTCCCTTTTTTGACTTTTGCCAGTCGGCCCGCGAAATAACAGGATGGGTTGACGCCCATTCATTCGCCATTTTATCCACAAAATTGGACGCCATTCCGGCCAGGGATGGAGGCAGTTGATCCAGACTTGAGCTTTCCACATGAAAAGCCTTGAGAAAAAAAGATTCCTGTTCCGGATCAAAACAGAGCGCCCCCGACGCAATCACCTGTCCGGTCACATGCCGTTCTCCACCCATGCGGCGCGCAGTCACCTGGATCTGCGCCTTCACCCGATCGCCGCTCACCGGCAATTCCAAGACCGGGTTGTGATATTCCACTTCAAAAAAAAGCAACATGGGTTTTTTGATGGGAAACAGCTTCGACAGACGTTCCTGCAACTCCTTTTCCGAAAACACCACCGTGTGAGGAAGAAATAACCACGTCCCCCCGGCCAGAAACGCCAGAACCAACACGATGCCGATTGCCCTTTTCATGAAATCATAACCTATCCATTGAGGCCGAAGGATGCAACCTTCCGTTTCTTGTCAGGCTGCCGCCGGCGGCAGCCGGGGATTGTCTCTTGACAGCTTCCAAAAAACAGATTAGTAATCACCACCATGCGGTTCAACCTTGGACTTTTGCTTCTGCGACTTTTGGCTGATTTGCGGCCATGAGGTTGAATTGCATTTAAACGACGATCTTGAGTTTGAATCGACAACCCGCTGGCCCGCAAAGCCAGCGGGTTTTTTGCTTGGTACCCTGCTTCATAAATACGATAATGTATGGTGGGAGCGCCACAAGAGCCTGCGCGCGGCGCGGCTGGAGGCTTTTGGCGATGGCCGGCGTTAGGCGTGGGAGGGCAAGCCCGCTGCGGGGATTGCCACTCCACGCCTGCCTTGCCCAATCGCCAACATCCTCTCAGCCATACGTTATCGTATTTATGAAACAGGGTGCTTAGAACACCAAACACCAACCAACCAAAAACATGAATGACAAAGTGCTGATCTTCGATACCACGTTGCGCGATGGCGAACAATGCCCCGGCGCCTCCATGAACCTGCGGCAAAAGCTGGAGGTCGCGCGTCAACTCGCCCGTCTTGGCGTGGACATCATTGAAGCCGGCTTTCCGGTGATCAGCGAGGGCGATTTTGAGTCCGTCAAGACCGTGGCCACCCAGGTGCGCGGCCCCATCATTGCCGGGCTGGCCCGTTGCGTTCCCAAGGACATCGACGCCGCCGCCGCGGCGCTCAAACCCGCCGGCAAACGCGCGCGCATCCATGTTTTCCTGGGCACATCAAAAATCCACCGGGATTTCAAGCTTGGCAAGGCACGTGCTGAAATCATCCGTCTTGCCATTGAGGGTGTCAAACGCGCCCGCAAATATGTGCGTGACGTGGAGTTTTCCCCCGAAGACGCCTCCCGCACCGAACTTGATTTTCTGATCGAGATCGTGGAAGCCGCCATTGGAGCGGGCGCCACCACCATCAACATGCCCGACACCGTGGGATACGCAACCCCGGAGGAACACGGACGCATGTTTGCGGAGGTGATTCGCGGCGCAAAAAATTCCGGCGACGCCATTTTCAGCTGCCATTGCCACAACGACCTGGGCCTGGCGGTGGCCAATTCCCTGAGCGCGGTCAGAAATGGCGCTCGTCAGGTGGAAGGCACCATCAATGGCATCGGCGAACGGGCTGGCAATGCGGCGCTGGAGGAAGTCATCATGTCCCTGCATACCCGTCGCGACTTTTTCGTCCCGGCCCACACCAACGCCCGGCTCAAGGAAATCGTCAAAACCTCGCGACTGGTCACCCGCATGTGCGGTTTCGTGGTCCAGCGCAACAAGGCCATCGTCGGCGACAACGCCTTTGCCCACGGCGCCGGCATCCACCAGGACGGCATCCTGAAAAAACGCGAAACCTACGAAATCATGGACCCCGTGGCCATCGGCTGGGGCACCACCGAACTCCCGCTGACCAAGCATAGCGGACGGCATGCCCTGGCGATCCGCCTGAAACATCTGGGCTACGAACTGGACAAGGAGGAATTGGACGCCGTTTTCGCCCGGTTCAAAGGTATCGGAGATCGGAAGAAATTCATCTACGACGACGATCTGGCCACCCTGGTCGGCGACCGGATTTCCGAGGTGGCTGAAATCTGGGCATTGGATTACCTCTCCGTCACGTCCGGCAACCAGACTGTGCCAACCGCCACCGTGCGGCTCAAAAAATCCCAGCGGGGAAAGGAACCGCTGATGATGCAGGACGCGGGAACCGGCGACGGTCCTGTGGACGCCTCTTTCCGCACCATCGAACGGCTGACCGGCAAACGGGGCAAACTCCTCGACTACCAACTGCGCGCGGTATCCCAAGGCAAGGATGCCATCGGCGAAGTCACGGTCAAGGTGGACTTTGGCGACAAGGTTCCGGTTACAGCCAAGGGATCCTCCACGGACATCATTGAGGCCAGCGCGCACGCCTATCTCAACGCCATCAACCGAACCCTGGCGTTTGCCACATCCAAAAAATAAGGATGTTTTTTTCGCGCCTGTTGCTTGACCCATCGGCGTGACGTGCGCCATATTCTCCTTGCATGCCCAACAAACGGTACCTGAGCACCAGCACCCAGTTGGATCTGACGGATATCGTCAAAAACCTGCATGGCTTGCGGGATCCGAATCAGACATCCGGTGTCACACGCAAAATGGGGTTGTTGGATTTGTTTGGCGAGGAAGCCAAGCTTTTGCGCGATTCGGGTGTGAAACCGTCCTCGGTCATATCCGTATTGTTTGCCGCCTTGCAACTGCCTGCTGGAAGCCCCTTGGGGCGCGCTGGAGCGCTGTGTTGCGCCCATGCCGACCAGTCTTCCGACACCCCTCATTACCATAATCCCCACCACATCGTCGAAGTGCTGGCGGCGGCTTACGTGTTGGGACGGCGGGAAAAACTCCCCGTTTATCGCGTCGGGGAATTGCTGGTGGCCGCGTCAGCTCATGACCTTGGTCATACTGGGCAAAACAACCAGTTTGACTACGAACGCGAAAGCGTTTCCGTGCAAATCGCTCACCCTCTGTTTCTGGAAGCCGGCCTTGACCAGGATGTCATTGAACGCATTGCCCGCATGATTTATGCAACGGACTTCAAGGTGGGGGTCGTCTGGAGCCGTCAGAATTATCATGAGACCCAGAATCTTGTCCCTGACGACGAGAACCGTCTTTTAGCCGCCCAATGCCAGTTGCTTACGGAGGCCGACGTCCTTTTCTCCTGTTTCGATCTCAGCTACAACGAATTTCTCAGCAAATTGCTGTCTGCCGAGTGGAAACGCACCGGTCCCAATTTGACGCTGGCGGAGCGTATCCGGTTTGTTTCCTACGTCCAGTTCATTTCCAAGGCTGCCCAACAACTCGGGTTGGAAGACCGGCGCCAGAAGCTCTTGCGCAATCTGGTTCGTTTGCAAGCCACCCAGCCTCGTCCATAACAAGGTTTGGCCGGCAGCGCATGTCAGATTTTGCGAAAAGCCGGGTTGGATGCCGCTTTTCCTCCTTGTATTTCGTTCGAATTCAACCATTCCAATTTTGGGGGCTCTTTCGGCAAACATCTCTTTTGGCTTGCAACGTGACATCCACGAGTCTTGTGTGGACGTTTTTCAGCCGTTGTGAAAACCAACATTTTATCCATTTGCCTTTGCCTGTTGACCTCTTGGTCGTCAGGCATCCATGCCGAAACTCCACCTGCGCCGGACTGGAACCAGCTTCAAATCTATGACTGGACCATGTCCAGCAAGGAGTTTTGCAATCTGATCGATCGCATCTACAACCCCAGCAAGGTGGTCTATGCCTATCTTAACGTGACCCCGGAATATGCCGAGTTTTTTGAGGATAAGGAAAAAACCACATTATTGCTGACCCTGCGTTTCATCCAACCGGGGGAACGTCCCCAACCAGCCAAGCGCACCTTCCACACGGTCCAGGAACTCCGGAAATTTCACAACCCGCCTGAGCTGCCCTTGAAAGGCGTCCGTATCGCCCTGGATCCCGGTCATATCGGCGGCAAATGGGCCAGCCTCGAAGAACGCTCCGTCATCTGGAACAACAATCCGGTCATCCGCGAAGGCGATAAAAACATCCAGGTGGCCAAGCTCATCCGCACCCGCCTGAAAGCGGCCGGTGCCCAGGTTTATCTCACCCACGACAAGCCGGATCCCCTCACCGATACCCGCCCCAAAGACTTCATGGATGAAGCCCGCGAATTGGTTTATCAAAAGAAGGGCATCACCGAGGACAGCCCCAAAGCCGCCAGGGACGCCTGCCGCAAATTGATCACATGGTATGCCGAACTGTTTTTCTATCGCCGGGCTGAAATCGCCCAGCGAGCTGAGAACCTCCGCAACGAATTCCCGTCCGACATCAACATCTCCAACCATTTCAATGCCACTGAACGCAGCGGCTCCGGCGAAATCGTCAAGGACAACCGCCACGTTTTTCTGTTGAACGGCTGCTATGGCCCCGACGAAATGGACAATCCCGTCACCCGTTTCTACATGTTCTCCAAACTGCTGGAGCAATCCCTGAACATTGAAATGGCGGCGGGCGACGCCATCACCGCCCACTTATTGAAGGTGGCCAGCCTGCCGCCCGCAAAATACGGACGGGAAAAATACCAGTGCCGCGTCAATCAAAACCCCTACCTCTATGCCCGCAACCTGGCCGCCAGCCGCCAATACCCCGGCCCCACCCTGATCCTGGAACCGTTCTACATGAACAACGCATGGACAGCAGCCCGTCTCTCGGCGGGCGATTATGATGGAGTCCGCCCCATTGCCGGCGGCATGTATCGCAGCCTTCTCCGCGAATACGCCGACGCCGTGGCCGACGCCCTCATCGAGGTTTATGGCAAGTGGACTGTGGACAAAAAAAGCCCGAAGTCCAAAGACTGAAGCCTGAAGGCGTGAAACACGCAGTGGGGATGGAAAATTTCTTCCCGGACGACAATTTAAGTGTCGCGAAAATCCGGTTTGGCGCTTAAATTATTCCTTCAACCTTCAGCCTTTAGCCTAATCAATCCCCCATGCCCGACTTCTGTTTGGTCAGCATGCCCTATGGCGCCGTGGAACAGCCTTCGCTGGCGCTGGGACTATTCAAGACATCCCTGAAAAAGGCGGGGTTTTCCACCGAGATCGTTTACGCCAACTTCGCCTTTGCCGAAAGCATCGGGTTGGACCTTTATAACGCGATCTGCGGCAGTCTCAACGATCTGCTGGCCGGCGAATGGACTTTCTCCCCGGCTGCCTTTCCGGATTTTCATTCCGACCCGGCCGAATTTCTCGCCAATCTCCGCGAATCCATCCGTTCCATGGAAATCGTGGCGGGCCGCCAGGACATCCCCAAGGCCCTGCTTGCTGTGAGGGAACAAACCCCCGCCTTCATCGACCGCCAGGCCCGGGCCATCCTCGCCACCAACCCGCGCATCGTGGGCTGCACATCCATGTTCCAACAACACTGCGCTTCGCTGGCGCTTTTGCGCCGGATACGCGAACTGGAACCCGGCGTCATCACCCTGTTGGGCGGTTCCAATTGCGCCGGCTCCATGGGCGTCGCCACTCACCAAGCTTTTCCTTGGGTTGATTTTGTGGTTTCCGGCGAAGCCGACGAATTGCTCCCCCGCCTCGCCCCCCTTCTCCTGTCACAGGGACGAAACCTGACGACAGAGGAGCTTCCCCGTGGAGTCATGGGCTCTGGCCACCGTCATTCGCCGGAATGGACCGCCCGGCTGGAAGCCGATCCGCCGTGGGCATCCATTCCGTCGCTGGACGCCACACCCTTTCCTGATTTTTCAGACTTTTTCCAAGCTCTCCGTTCATCGCCCCTTGCCGACGGAATCCGCCCCGGATTGACCATGGAAATGTCGCGCGGCTGCTGGTGGGGATCAAAAAAACAATGCCGTTTCTGCGGTTTGAACGGCGAAGGCCTGGCTTTCCGCACCAAATCAGCCGATCGCATCCTGGCCGAAATGCACGCAATATCCTCCGCATCGGGATTGAGGAATTACCAGATGGCCGACAACATCTTTGCCATGTCGTTTTTCAAGACCCTCCTTCCGCGTCTTCAGGAATTGGGCGGTCCCTGCAATCTGCTTCTGGAAACCAAGGCAAACCTTACACGCGAGCAAATCCGGCAGTTGTCCCAGGCGGGCATTCACTGGATGCAACCCGGCATCGAAAGCCTCGACGACGATCTGCTCCAAAAACTTGGCAAAGGCACCACCGCCATCAAAAATGTCGAACTTCTCAAATGGACCCGCGAAAGCGGCGTCTACACCCATTGGCTCCTGCTGTTCGCCATTCCCGGCGACACGGATGAACAATACCGCCGCATGAGCGAATGGCTTCCATTGCTCTCCCATCTTCAACCGCCCATGGGGTTGTCGGCCATCCGTTTCGACCGGTTCAGCCATTACCAGCGCCACCAGGAACAATGGAATCTGCATTTGGAACCCGGCGCCGCTTACCAGATGGTCTATCCCCTGCCGCCCGAACAATTGGCGCGGCTGGCTTATTTCTTTGAAAACACGATTGACGGACAACCCCGCCGTCCGCGTTTTGGCGCGGAAAACCAGGCTGTGGGTCCGGGCCTTGTCGCCCTGCGCGATGCCGTGGCCCGATGGCACGACGAATGGCGCACCCGTTTTTACCCTGAAGTTTCCGGCCCCTTTCCCGCAAGCCTGGCCATGGCTGATCGCGACGGACAATTGACCCTCCTCGACACCCGCAACTGCGCCGTTGACCGCAAAAGCGTGTTCACCGGCCATGCCCGCGACATCTACCTGGCCTGCGAACACCACTGCACGCTGGATGTCCTGCAAAAACGCCTGGCTGCCACCGACAGCGCCAACCTGCCGGAAAGCCATATCCGGGAAAAACTCGCCGAGTTTGAACAACGCCGGCTGATCCTCCATCTCGGCCGCCACTATCTCAGTCTTGCCACCCGCTGGCCGATCAAACCTTCGCCCCGGCTTTCAGAATGGCCTGGCGGACGAGTCCTAACCCCCATGGACCGTCAGCTTCAAGCCTTGCGCAAAGCCGAAACCCAGGCATTGGCAGACCAGATCACCAAAAGTCTGCTGGCCACAACATGAGGTTCATCCAGGCTCCATTCAAAAACATGAACATCCTCGTGATCCTGGCCCATCCCGGCAACGGCAGTTTCAATCATGCCATCGCCTCCGCTGTCCGCAACACGCTTTTTTCCAACGGCCACCACGTGATCTTTCACGATTTGTGCGCCGAAAAATTCGATCCTTTTTTGCCTGCGGAGGAAATCCCCCAAAACAGCCCCTTGCCCGCGACAATCCATGCGCATTGCCGTGAGTTGCAAGCCGCCGATGGCATCGTCATCGTCCACCCCAACTGGTGGGGACAACCCCCCGCCATTCTGAAAGGATGGATCGACAGGGTGATCCGTCCGGGCGTGGCCTACCAATTCAAGGAAAACGACCAGGGCGAAGGCGTCCCCATCGGTTTGCTCAAAGCACGGGCAGCCCTTGTTCTGAACACCTCAAACACCCCGGAAGACCGCGAACGCGCTGTTTTCGGCGATCCTCTGGAACTCTTGTGGAAACAATGCATCTTCGACCTGTGCGGAGTCCGCAACTTTCACCGCAAAATGTTCCATGTGATCGTCACCAGCACCCTCCAACAACGGCAGGCATGGCTGGAAGAAGCCGGCCATCTGGCCAACAAACTGTTTCCAAAATCCTTCCCTTGACAAATGAACCTTTCCATTCTTCGCGTAACCGTCGCTGTCATTGTTGTTCTGGCCATCGCCTTCACATTATACCGGTTCTGCCGCCCCATCTTCCGCTGGCGCATATTCCACAAAGATGCCTTTCCCGGCTTTTTGAAATTCTTTCATAAGAGCATGAAGCGATTCGGGATACACGGTGGGAAGCGGGCATGCCCACCCGCGTACCACAAGCGCCTGAAACTCGCCAATATCAACCTGATCTGAAAAACCCGGCAATATTCTTTTCCAACCACATCCCAACTCCTCAATCGTGGGTTCCAAATCGGATGTTTCATTGCGGTTGATTAGCCGTGATTGGAAATTTCCAGTTTGAATTTCACTTGAAGGAATCGTGCATTTTACTCCAAAGACCGTCGCAAAATAAGGCCAACGACTACCACGAGTGGCGAATGATATATTCGTAGGTACAGGAAGCTCCATGAGAAAGCGGTTTTTCAAAGGAAAGAAGTTCGATGGTAAAATCCGCCGATTTGGACCACCAAACATAGCATCCGGCGGTCATCGTCTTATCGGGTTCAAAAACCATTTGATCTTTGGAGTTCGCGCAGTTGGCTTCCACGCAGATGGGAGAGGCCATCCAAGGCCTTGGCGTTACCATGCTCTTCCAATAGGTTAACCCCTTGAGGGAAGGGAGGAGAAAAACATTATTGTCACTTTTAATGTTTGCAGATGAGAGAATCATTTTGCCGTTAGGCGTCGTGAAGGTGATCTGCGAAATTTGCGAAAGAGCGGATAACCCCGCAAAGGCGCCCCCAACTTTCGATCGGTTCTTGATGCGAAATCCCAATGGAATTTCGCGTTTTTGAGGATTTTTATTGGTAAACGTAAAGTGAATTTTGAGCGCGCAGCCATTGTCGATGAGCGCTATTCGCTTTACAACCTGTAGTCCCTCCAGAGGGAATCCCGTCGGATTGGCCCCATCGGTCTTGGTAAATACATGGTTAAAGCATGCCTCCGGCATATCCTCATTCAGCTTGAGGTCCTTCAACTGAAAGGGATAGGAGCCATTACCAACCGCATCGTCATACATGATCAGATCGCCAAGGAAGCCACGATCCTGGTTGTGGAGAAGAATGTCGCTGTGGGCCATTCCGGTTTTTTTCCAAGCCACGACGCGCGCACCTTGCTCCAACGAAACATAGGCTTTTGAGCGAGAGGTTTCCAGTTTGACATCCGGAATGTCGTCGCCATTGCCATCACCCCACCCCGCTTCGGAGTGTTTGCCTTTGCGCGGTTGATAGAATTCGCATTGAGCGAATCCGGCTTTTTGTTTGGCCAGCTCCATTTCAAAAAAAGACTGTCGAACGGTGGTTGATTTGACGGAGTTCTCAGCGCGTCGGTCAATTTTGAGCAGAACCACACCGTTCTTCGGAACTAAAGTTAAAAATCCATTTTCGATGTCCTTTCGACCAAGCGGTTCGTTCTTATTGTTGGTGTAGAGCGTTTCGGTCGTCGGATCTTGAACGATATATTCCTGACCTTCGGTTAAAGATACCCCGCTCACTCGGAGAACCGCATCACAAGCTTCATGATAATTAAAAAGCGTCAAAACGGTCGCGTCCTTATTTTTATGAGTCGTATATTGAATGCTGTCGCCGTAGTTCGGAAAAACGACCTTGACCGTCTTTCCCTCATCCGTAAAAGACTTTTCAAAAACCGATCCGGCCGGCTTTACGGTTATTGCCGGCGGCTTTTCTTTGCTGAAATAAAAACCCTCCACGTTGGCAACCATCGAAAATCCATCCTTGATGGCGGTCAGGTATTTTCCATCAAAACGGTCGTCTGGCCAGAAGCCAATTCCCATACCGCCGAGAGCTGCCGCCGCCACAATGTTTTGCTTTACACGTTGTGGCGGGTGACGGTGCAGTAGATGTGGACTCTCACCCCGGCCTGCCGCGCGGCTTCCAGGCCGGTCATGGCTTGGCGATAGGTTCCTTTCCCGCGATTCGCATCATGGGTCGCCTCGTCGCCGTCAAGGCTGATACAAACCGTTTGGAGCTTTTTGACGACATTGATTTTCGCCGGGATCAAGGAACCATTGGTGCTGATGCCGAGGCAAATTCCGCGAGCGCACGCTCGATCCACCAACTGCTCGACACCCGGAAACATCAGGGGCTCGCCGCCGCTCAATTGCAGGTACTGCATGCCCCAGTCCGCCAACTCGTCCAAGAGCTTCAGGGCCTCTTCCGTGGCAATCAACTCCTGGCGCCGGTTCGCGTAATCGCCATAGCAATACTTGCACCGAAAATTGCACCGTGCGGCCAAGGACTAGGTGACGAGCAGCGGCATTTTACGGCCCGTCGCATAGGCCTTAATGACGCGCCCAAAGAATTTCGCCCGCGCCCAAGCAACTCGGAGGAAGCTTGGCTTCGGGATGCAATCGATTTCAGAAATCGTAGCCATGGGAGCAAGGACGATCCTCGGGGAACATTTGCGGAAAAGCAAGCTCGTGCGGCGAGCCCAAACGGCGGATAGGCTACGGCAACGGAAACCAGTCATCGCGCCGATTCCAAGCCTCTTGCGCGCTTTGCCAGCTAACATGCCCATCGGCCCAAAGATAATTTCCGCCGCCATGGTGCCGAGCGGACATGGTCGCCCAATCTTCCCCGCTCGCCGCGGTCCGATACAGATAAAAAACGCGTGCGATCGTAGCGCTGCCAACATAGAAGTCACTGGTGTCGCCCGCCATAATTTTAGCTGCGGGCGCAGCGACATCTAAGATGTTAACCCATGGCGGAATCACTCCGTTCTGAACCGTGTCCCGCCAGCCAAAATGATTAAAATTCCAGCCATAGCCTCCATAGAACCCGTTATCGCCATAAGTAGCATTCCCGCAGCTCGCATTATTTTGGGCGGCACACCAGAACGCCTTGCGCTCGCAATTATACTTATTCACCGACGTTACCCCAAGATATGGAGCAAGAAAAGCCTTCCAGCACTTCTGCGGCGCATTAAGGTTGACCGTGGAGGCATCTCCCGAGTGCGGCAGCCAGCCGTTATGCTCGTTAGTATATATGGTCACGGCGTGGCCAATGCTCCGCAACGTGCCGACGCAGGTGATTGCGCGCGCATGTGATCTGGCCGACTTGAGAGCTGGCGTTAACAGGGCCAGCAAGCAGGCAATGATGGCCATGGCAAATAATAATTCGCTGAGAGTGAACCCACGCTGGGAGGGATAGTTGATGGTGAAATTTCTTCGCAAACACCTGGTAGATTTCATAGTGATTGGAGGGGCTGAGGGTTAGGAGAAGAGATCAGGGTGGGTTAGTGACGGCGGAAACCTCCCGGCAAGCATCGCGCCAAGAGGACTTGGCACGCTGCTTGCCCGCCTCCCTGACGCAGGGGGCATCGATGTTTTTTGCCCCTTTTGGAGGGGGGCAAAAAACAACGATGGGATAAAAAGATGGCTGGCTCAAGGTGAAACCAAATCCCAAGATTTGGTGAACATAAAACCTCAACCCCAAACCAGCCATGCAACTGACAGTTAAAACCATACTCAACAAAGTGCATCCACTCAAGAACTTCATTTACTCCGACATCTGGCTGGCGCAAAGCGCCAAGTTTTTGGTCGAAGTCAGCATTGCGCCTCGCAAAGGCAGCAAGCCGATCTGTTCGAGGTGTCATCTGGAAGCGCCGGGGTACGACACGCTGCCGCAACGCCGCTTTTCTTTTATTCCCTTGTGGTTGATTAGCGTGGTATTTCTCTATGCCATGCGCCGGGCTGGCCGCAAACCCCTGCTGGTCAACCTGCGTTGGACATTGCTTAAACGCTGGAAAAATCTCCGCGGGGGCTTGCGCGTATCCCTGCGTCAACTCTTGAGCCATAATCTGCGCACGATCCGCGCTTACATCCTCAAGGAAGACTTCGCCAATTTCTGGCATTATCGTTCCAAAACCTGGGCCAAGTATTTCCTGGATCTGTGGACCCGCCAAGCCCTCCAATCCAGAATCCAACCCATGCGCAAGGTGGCTCGAATGCTGCGCGCACATGAACCGCTCCTCTGGAATTGGTTTGAGGTTCGAGGCCAGCTCGGCAATGCCGTGGTCGAGGGCTTCAACAATAAACTCCGGGTGATCACCCGCCGTTCCTACGGCTTCCGCACTTATCGCGTTATGGAGTTGGTTCTTTATCATACGTTGGGAGAATTACCAGAGCCTGTTCAAACCCACAAATTTTGCTGACGAAATGAGCTGGTTAACGAGAATTTTCCATTTTAATTCATCAATCCTCGCATTAAGTTCCGAGTTCAAACGACCGCTTTCGCTGCGCAGGGCCTCGAGCTCTGCCAACGAAAGCCGATCGACCAGCGCCAGCGTTCGCTTAATCTCTTCCTGGCGCCGAAGGCCCATCACCACACTTTCGTCTGGAACCTCGGGATAGACTCGCTGGAAAAGTTCAGTTCTCGATAACGAGTCGACGTTCTTCGCGATTTCTTTCGCAAAGAGGCCCTTTGAATAGTTTCGCAAACTTGCCTCCGCCACCGCCCCCTGATCCGGGGCAATAACCTCGCGCCGGAAAAGAATTTTCGGATAATAGTTCGAATCATGGAACGAGCCTTCCAACGGCACCCAGCAACTCGACCATTCATCGGGCGTGTTGAGCGTGTTACGGCCGAAATTGCCAGCCCAAACATCCCTAGGTTGCGGCACCTTGCCGAAGAGTTTGAAGGGCAATCTTAATTCCACCGACCATTTTCCTTGTCCTTTGGCGGCAATTGCTTGCCACTCGCTCAGCTCCAACCTCTGGGGAGCCGGAGCGGCATGCCATCGCGCGCCCTTGGGCGTGACGATAAAATGATGCGGTTCCTTGCCGACCATTGGCAGCAGAAACACCTCGATGCTATCCTCCCGCCAAAGCTTGCCCATGTCTGGCATATTGGAGCGCAAACCTGCCATATTTGGCTCGAGGCATTCGATGCCCACAAACAGGGAATCCTGCCAGCACCCCATCCGGACTGATGTTTGCTTTATCGCCAACTGAAGGTTCTTGCCTGAGCGCACGAATCCCGTCGCCTTCGGTACATTTACCCAAGCAGGATCATCGTCCAGCCGACCATCGAGAACAGGTTTCAACTTGAGATCGAAGCACTCATAACATAAGCGGTCATCGCACCACCCGATGGTCGCTAATAAGGACATCCAGACAACTCGAATCATGGGCAATTCCTTCTGTTTCGCTGAGCCTGCAATCGCAAAATATAGTCGATAATTTCCAGACGAATGGTGTCGAGGCTTCGATTTTCCACATCCAACCCCCCGAGGAAATCATTTGCTGCCGCCGCAAGTTGACGCCCCTCGGCATCCTGTAATTTGGTGCTCGTTTCGATCTCCTGCTGGAGCACGCGCAAATAACGCATGTCGTCGATTCCTTCCCGATATCCCTCCCAGGCGATGGTGTCGATGATCCCCTCGATCGTTGGATACGCGAACACCTCGTCGCGGTAAAGCGGCCAATCGAAGTCGTTCCAAATATTCCGCATCGCTGCCTGATAGGCGTACAGACAAGCCCCGTCGTAGTCATATTTCCAAAGGAGGAGCCCGTAATTTCTTCGGTAAATTTCCGGATTTTCCACACCGCCTTGGGGATTGGCGTAACACCATATTTTGTGGCCAACCGAATGCCAATCCGCGGCTTCTCTTTTCGATGGATAATACGCGCATATAAAAAGGTCTTGGAGGTCTCCCATAATGGGGAAATTCATGTCTTTGGCGCCAGCCACAAACACTTTGCCTCCAGCCTCGTGGACGGCCATCCAAGCCTCTCGCTGGGAACGCAATTTTTCGCCCCTCGCTTCGTCCATCCCGTAAAAGTAAACGTCTTCCACGCCATACCTCTTGAAAAACGCTCTAACGGTTTGCACCTTCTCCTTGAGAACTCGCAAGCCGTCCGCCGAAGAAGCATTGCCTGTCAAACCGCCGACATAATAAAGACAACGATTGTCCAATCCGGCTTCTGCTCGCAGTTGCAGCATTCTCCCCAGCAATTCCCGATTTTCAAAGCTCTGCATCACAGTGGGATTGGTGACCCCATGGGCCAGCAGGTCCGCAAACTCAGCTCGCATCTGCTTTTCGCTCTTGTACTCCGACGAGATGCTCCCTTCGGGGTAATCTTGGTCGAGCTTTCCGCGGTAGAATATGGATGAGGTCAGCGGGTAAGGCGCCAGTTTGAAGGGCAATATTCGCAGGACCACGTCGAGGCGTTGTTCAAGGTTCTCGCCAGCGGCGATCTTGAGCTTGCCTGAATACCACCCGGGCTTGGCATTGTCCGGAACCTTGATGGTCAGCCAAAACTGCTTGGTGGCGTTGGCCGGGATATCCAGTGGTAGGAACACGGGGCTGTCGCTTACCGGATAATCCTTTATCGAAAGCACCCTAAGTTCTTTTTTGTTTTCGACGGAATCACTGGGGACGCTGATCTTTAGATAGGTCTCCGCATCCCCTCGTTTCAACTTCAGGTAGTTGTCCTTGTTTTCATGATCGACCTTGACCAGACTGTCATCGTTGAGCAGAAGCTCTGGCACTAGAATCCTTCGTTTATCATAGCCTTGCCAAGCTTTCCAGGCCGTGCCGCCTTGGTACCAGCATTTTACCCCTTTGATATCGATCTGCCGGGCAGGGATGGTGCCGCCGTCACCCGTAAGATCGCTCGCCTCGACGCGCAGCCGATGAAGATCCGTTCGGGCATAAATCGCAAAGCTGGCCGGCTCCGTTTCGCCAGGGCAGGCAATGAAGCGAACGGTTTCGGAAATTTCCCCGGCGATGGCGGAGCCATCTGGGAGCACCTTTTGCGACGATATGGGCCGCTGGACAAAACACACCCAATCACTGCTGGTGATTTTACCCTGTTCGAGACCACCCGCAAGATTCGAAAGGTGAGCAACTTTCGACCCAATGGCTTCAATCTGATCGCGGTCGGCCGCGATTCCCGCACCAATTGCTATCCTGGCCAGACGCCGCTCCTCCTCGTCCAACCGCTGCAGGATATGCTTCTTCCAGCGCTCTGCGCCCGGGCTTGCGCTTTGTCGCGAGCTGGCCTGAACGCGAAGCTTGTCAATTGCCTGATGGGGGGCTGCCAGGGCCTCGGCTGAGATATCAACGACCTTCTTTCGCGCGATCAGCTTTTCATCGAGAATGCCATTGTATATCTTCACGTCATCGATTGCGCCGCGAAAATAGCAGTCCGCGTATTTTCCGATTAGCAGCGGAGGCATAGCCTCCGCAGGGGCGCCCCCAAAAGCATGTTGCAAGCAGCGACAGGCAAGGAGAGTTCCATTTGCGTATAGTCGCATCTGGCCGCCCATTTCGGCGGTTGCCACGAGATGGTGCCAAGTGTTGAGCGCCAGCGAATCGTGCTGAATCACCGTGAACTCCTTAGGCGACTGCCTGATAAAGAAGGATGGACGGAAATTGTCACCCCAGCTCGAAACCAAAAGAAAGCCGCCACGGCGGTCGTAGCGGCTCACGACCGCGCCCGGACTTGGCGAATACGGCTTGACCCATGCTTCGATTGTTATCTTGTTTTTGAGATTCAAGAGGTCCCTCGTGCCGCAGTCAATGTAGCCCGTGCCGTCCAGTTCGATGGCTTTGCCCTCCCTGCCATCAACCCACGTCGCAGTGCCAATGAGTTTGCCATGGTTCGCATTGCCACTTTGATCAAGCGCCATTACTCCCTTTCCTTCATCCATTGGCCAATGGGCGACCAGGGCCGCCTCAGCAGCAGCTCCTTGGGCGGCTAGCAGCACCAGTTCAATAATCACGAGCAGCGGATAGCGGACATTTTGGCGGATCGCGCGCAAGAACTTGGTGGAAACGTTATTCATGGTCGTTGTGTCCATCTTGCAATACCAACTACAAGCAATTAAGCCGTTTTCCGCGGGCAATAATTTGACGTCCATAGGCGAACTCGTCTGGCTTGCTCTGGTCCTGGCAGTCATTGAGTTGTCAACTAAGTTTCCTATATGTCAATATTGCATGAAACTTCTTGAAATGCAACTTTTATCTAAAAAAGACCATAATTTTCCGGATCTTGGCCCAGAGCCCACAATGCTCTCTTCGAAAAACTCGCCCCGAATTGGGTCGGAGTCGAAAATCGGCAATCATCTCCGCCTCAATAGAAGCATTCCCTCGGAAACCAACCCAAACCATGGATTACTTCTTACTCTAAATGGCCCTAAGCCCACATTGGAACGGAAAATTACTGTAGCCGCCTGTGCGCATAATCAACCCCTGAGATCCGGGTTGTTGGTGAAATAGGCTCCGTGGGAGATAATGTGGCCGAAAAGGAGGGGCGTGACGTGCGCCAGGTCCTCGTTCTGGATCGTGTGCCCTTGGGAACGGAGTTGGGTAACGATCTGCTCAAATTGGACCGTGTTCCAGACCAACACGGCGTTGGACAGCAAGCTCAGGCAACTGGCTTATTGATGAGCCCGGGCAGATCGCCAACCGTCAGTTCGCCCTGTTGCGCGAAGAAAAGGCAGCGCGCGAGAAAGTGGCGATTTTCCCCGCGATTGAGTTGCAGCAGGATGTGGCGGCGCAGCTCCGCGTCCGCCATATACCGGAGGAGGAAAATGGTTTTCACGATTCGCCCGAGGCCCGTGAGCGCACGGCCGAGGCGGCAGGAATCATGGCACAGCCGCTGGAGCACGATATGCGCCGGCACTCGGCGCTGGCGGAGAGAAGCGGCCAGCCGAACCAAAGCATCCCACTGTTCGAGGATCAACGCGGTGTTCACGGTTTCGACGAAGAAGGGATCCAACGCGCCGAAACGCTGGGAGGCCTCCATCCGATAGAGGTACTGGTCTTCGGCCGCCTTGATGCGCGGCATGAATGAGAAGCCCAGCAGGAAACAGAGGCCGAACATCTGCTCGGTATAGCCGTGGGTATCGGCGGTGTGCTCGGTGATGGCCAAATCCGTCTGGTGATCGAGCAGGCCGTCGAGCACGTAGAGCGCTTCCCGATCCAGGCAAGTGATGACCTGGGTGCTGAACACGCTGAACTGGTCCGACAGGTGCGTGTAAATGCCGACCGCCTTGCCGTAGCAGCCGAAGTAGCGGGGATAGAAGACGCCGATGAGCGAGCTGCGGCGCAGGGCGAAGCCGCTGCCCATCCGACGAGGAGAAATGTCCATGGCCGTAGATGGCGCTCAGCGGCAAGCGATGGTGATAATTGACCAGCAGGGCATTGGCGGCCTTGAGCGTGGCCTCGCGGATGAACCACTGGCTGATGTGCTGCAATCCCTCGGCGGAGAGGCCCCGCACACTGTTACCCATGGCGGC
>JAQUAF010000073.1 GCA_028687435.1 Verrucomicrobiia bacterium
TCTATGTCATCTGAGATTTCGACATTCCGGCTTGATTGGTTGCCCGCACCGATCTATGGTCAAAACATACCCAGCCGTCGGAGCTTATTTTCCGCTGGAACTGGCCGAATAATGGGGTCCACCTAAGCTCTTGCAAAACTACGATGCGTGGCGCGATAACCTCGATGGATAAAAAATGTAAAATGACCCAAAAAAAAGCTTGCATAAAAATCAAGTTATGTTAGTGATGTATCCGATTGGACTGCAAACACTTGCACTTATGAAACTTATTAAAATTGTTCGAAAACTGGAAAAGGAACTTAAAGGCGCTGAGAAGCTTGCCCGTCGTTATGATGTGGAAGCCGATGCTTTGCGTGAAAAATTGGGCAAAGTGGCCCAGGTCTTGGGAGAAAAGCTTCATCTGACAGGGCCTGCCGCTGAACCGGCCAAGAAACGCAGGGGCCGTCCCCCCGGGTCCGGCAAAAAGACCAGGGGCCGTCCCAAAGGCAAGCGTCCGGTGGGCCGTCCTCCCGGCAAAAAGAGTGCCAAGGCTGCCAAAAAGTCAGGCCGCAAGGGAATGAGCGCCGCAGGCCGCGCGCGCGTTGCCGCAGCTCAGCGCCGTCGTTGGGCCAAGTTCCGGTCCGGCAAACCCGCGAAGGCGGTGAAAGTGGCAAAAGCCGGAAAAGTGGCGGCGGGTGGCAAGCGTCGCAAGCGCAGGTTGAGTCCCGAAGGGCTTGCTGCGATTCGCGCCGGTCAGTTGCGGCGCTGGGGCAAATTGAAGAAATAATCAGTTCTTTTTGACGCTGTTTGCAGTTTTGCTGAAAAAGCGTAAAACGGGGAAACTCGTTTTACGCTTTTTTCATGATTTCCCGCCAGGCATCGGTCCATTGTTGCCAGCGGACATTCCAATCGTTGGCCCGGGCATATTGCTGGAAAATCTGTTTTTGGGATGGGGAAACCGCCGCAAGTTTTTTCAAGCCTTCAATCCATTCGTCGGCGCCGGTTGCCAGCAGGGCGGGGGATTGCATGTGTTCGAGTTCCTTCCATCGTGTGGCGATGACCGGCAGGCCGCAGGCCATGTATTCATATAATTTCAAGGGGCAGACGCAATCGATCAATTCATTGCGTTTGAAGGGGATGATGCCGGCCTGGGCAAACTGGAGATAGGCGGGCACGACGTTGCGATTGCGCGATCCCAGCCAGTGCAGATTGGAGGGAGAGACGGAGGGAAGGTCGAATTTGCGGTTGCCAATGATGACGAATTGAATCCCGGGCAGGCCCCTCGCCGTGTCAAGGAGCAGTTGCAAATCAAACCAGTGATCCAAGGCGCCGACGTAAACCGCCCGTGGCGCCGGAATTCCGGCGTATTCAGGCGGTTCGGGCAGGGGCGCGGACCAAAAGGATGTGTCCACTCCGTTGCGAATGGTGAAAAGGGGGGCTTTCCCGCGCCAGTCTTTCAGCTTTTCCGACAGGGTTTCCGCCGAGGCAATGACCATGTCGCTTTCCCGAACCAGCGATTCCTCAAGCTTCAAGATGGAGGGTGGAACAGATCCGAAGCCGGCGCTCCAATCCGCGACTCGAAGGATGATTTTGCGCGGATGGATTTGTTTGGCCCAATAAATGTGCCTGACGCTGTCCAGCCAGAGTGCGTCGGGGGAGTCGAATCCCATTTCCCGGACTTTGTCGGCGACAGGGGGCCATGACAGGCTGGCCCAATTTTTCAGCGTCCATGACGAGCGGAAGAAAAGTTGATTGCGCGGCGCAATCAATGATCCGGGAACCCAGCTGCAAAGGCGGCCGCTTTCAGGAAACTGCCGGGGATGCCGCCAGAGGTCAAACCGCTGGTGATTTTGTCTTCTGCTGCCGGACGCCAGCCAATGCCATGGGGTGACCGGGTCCGAGAGATAAGCGGTTTCCCAATCGTGGCTGGCAAAGAGCCTTGCCCAGGCGTGGCTTCCCACCTGGCAGGGGGAGGTCCAGTGGTTTGCGGAACCGAAAACAATGCGATTCACAATGGCTCCATGAGTTTGGCGAAGACGGGTTCGACCCCGATTGATTTCATGCACTGGTGTTGGTTGGGACAGTCTGGGAACCAGCCATCCACATGGCAGGGGCAGCAGTCCGCTTTTTTGCCGATCCAGAAAAAGGATGAGCGAGGGGAAAGAGGCCGGTAATGGGCGGGATCGGTTGGCCCAAAAATGCCGACAACCGGGACGCCGACCGCTTCGCAGAGATGTAGAATGAGTGTATCGTTGCTGACCGTCTTGTGACAGAGACTGAGGATGACGGCGGTTTCTTCCACAAGGAGATGACCGGCCAGCGAAATGCCCTCAAAGCCGCCGCCCAGCATTCCGGCATCCGCTTGATCTCCCAGCCAGACGACCTGAAAGCCGGCCCCCGTGATTTTGCGCGCGAGTTCTTTGTAGGATTCAATGGGCCACCATTTGAGGTGGGTTTGGGTTTTCACATTTCGTCCGCCGCCAAATCCCAGGGCGACGGTTTTCCGGGCGGGATCGAATCCCAATGACCGGGCCTTGGCCAGCGCGCGATCCTTTTCCCCATCGAAGAATTTCCAGATTCCCGACAGGGGGGCATCCGGCAGGGCGGGAGGCGTGTCTGTTCCGGTGGAAAGGCGGGCAGCCAGGCTGAGGTATTGCAGGACATGATGTTCGCCGGGCGCCGGACAGTGGGGGTGGGTCAAAAAATTGACGTTTCCGAGGTGGGTGAGACCGCGCCGGATCGGGATGCCTGCCAGCCGGGTCAATAATCCATAACGCCAGTCCCGGTGGAAAATGATGGTTTGGGTGAAGTTTTTTTGACGGAGAAGCCGGGTCAGGCGAGCGGCCCCGGCCAGACGGGAAAGGTGTCCTGCGCCCATGAGTTGGTGGTCATCGATGGGGAGGATATGATCGAAGAAAGGGAGATGTTGAGCGACGTCATGGCAACTGGCGCCCACCAGCAGGGTCAACTCCATGGGGGTGGGGGCCGTTCGCAAGGAACGGAAGGCCGGGGCAGCCAAAAGCAGGTCTCCCCGGGATGCAATCTTTATGCAAAGGATGCGCTCCACTCCTTGACTTTAGGGACTTGGGTGGAATATCGTCAATCCTGACCATGTTTCCACGCCTGTTTCATTGGGGCACCGCCCTTTTCATTTTTGCGGGGTTTATTGCGGCGCAGCGTTTGCCCGCGCCGGTGATCTATCGTCCGGGGCAGGGCTGGGAGGTGGAGGGCAAGGAATCGGTGGAGGAGACCTCCCGGGAGCAATTGGCCAAGGCGGAAAAATATGAAAAGGATGGAAAGTATGAGGAGGCCAAGGATGCGTATGGCGCGCTGGTCAAGACCTGGCCTCTTTCGCCCAATGCGGCCGAAGCCCAATATCGCTATGGGACCATGCTTTACAAGGTCTTTGAGTTCCAGATTTCCTTCAAGGAATTCCAAAAATGCCTGGAGAAATATCCCGATACGGAACATTTTGAGGACATCCTTAAATACCAGTATGACATCGGTTGTCTTTTTCTGGCTGGTGAACGGCAAAAATTGTGGAAAATCCCGACCCTCCCGTCCATGGACAAAACCGTGGAGATGTTTGAACAGGTCATTAAGAACGGTCCTTACAGCAAGGTGGCTCCCGCAGCCCAGTTGAAGATAGGTTTTGCGCGTGAAAAACAGCATCGCTGGGATGATGCGGTCAAGGCTTACCAGGAGCTCATCCGGAAATATCCCAAGAGCAACCTTGCCGACGATTCCCAGTTCCAGATCGGCTACACCTATTATCTTGCCTCCAAAGAGGCTGATTATGACCAGACCGCCACCAACCGGGCCATTACGGCTTTTCAGGATTATGTCACCAAGTATCCGGCAAGTGAAAAAATTGAGCAGGCCAATGAGTATGTTGGAAAGCTCAAGGCTGAGCAGGCTCGTGGATATCTGAATGTGGCCAGGTATTATGACGGTCAGAAAAAGTTTGAAGCGGCCTCCGTTTATTATAATAAAGTGATTCAGGAGTATCCCAACACCGAACTGGCCAAGGATGCGGTTTTGCGCCTGGAGCAAATCAAGAAAAAGCAGTTTGACGCCACCCATGTCATGGAGAAAAAACCGCCTGCCGAGGCTGTTTCAACCAATGCGCCTCCCGTCACCCATACCAACCTCGCCACCCAACCCGCCCCATGAAACAACTTCTTCAAATCTGTCTGCTGTCGCTGCTGGGCTTTGGCCTGGCTGGTTGTGCCTCGTATAAACTTGGAGCAGTCAAAGATCCAGGGTTCAAAACCATTTTCATTGAAAATTTTAAAAGCCAGGTGGATGAACCAGGACTGGAAAATCTTGTCACCACCACCGTTATCAAAGAGTTCCAAAATGATGGCACCCTGCGGGTTGTCAGCATGGAACAGGCCGATGTGATCCTGCGCGGGAAAATCACCGCGTTTGAAACAACTCCCTTGCGTTACTCGCGGCAAAATGAACTGACCCCCACCGAGGCTGGGATGAGCATTGAGGTGACCTATACCCTGACCAAAAAAGGCCAGGAAAAGCCTTATCAAGAGGCCAAGGTAACAGGGGCAACGACCTTTTTCATTGGCAACGATCTCCAAGGCGACAAACGTCAGGGCGTGCCTTTGGCTTCTGAAAAATTGGGGCGTGAATTGTTGAAAATGTTGGTTGAAGGCTGGTAATGGATTTATTTATTGACATTGCTTTTCGCATTGAGTCGAAATGGATGTCTCATAATGTCCGGGCAAAAGTTGCCTTGTAAGGGAGAAATGTCGGATGCGTTGTGGTCAATCTCCTGTCAAAAGGGAGGGGTTTTCGTGGGATGGTGAACTGGCACAGGGCTTGCTTCTTTGGATTTGTGCAAGTTTTAACAACCATTGACCCCCCCAAGATATGAAACTGAACAAATTTTTGCCCCAGCACCATGCATTGCGCATCTTGCAGACCTTTGATGTGGACGACAATCATCGGGATTTTTCCGGTGAAGCGTCGTTTTCCTCTCCTCCAGGGCGAGGCGCGAAAAAGATGCAGGTGGTTTGCGCATGGTGTCATGACGTGATCCAACCGGGGGATGTTTCGCATGGGATAAGCCATGGCATTTGTATGAGATGTTCCACGAAAATGCAGCCGGAGATGGAGGCGTTACAAGCCCGGTATGTGGAATAGGGGCAGGTTTCCTTGATGGAGGATGCAGGGGAAGGGAGATTGAAAAGAACCGTCCTGAGGCGTTGAGTTTTGGATGATGGTTTGATATTCTGCGCGTGTTGAAAATCGAACTGAAAGACATTCACAAGGCTTATGGCGATGCTCCTGTTTTGTCGGGAGTGACGTTGTCTGTTGAGCAGAACGAATTTTTTTTCCTGTTGGGACCTTCCGGGTGCGGCAAGACCACGCTTTTGCGGATGCTGGCCGGTTTTCTGATGCCAGACAAGGGGGAGATTTTTTTTGATGGCCGGCGGGTCAACGATGTTCCGGCCGAGAAGCGCGGCACGCCCATGGTTTTTCAGAGCTATGCTTTGTGGCCGCATTTGAGTGTTTTTGAAAATGTCGCCTATGGTTTGCGGGTTCAGGGAGTGGAGAAGGGCGAATTGGACCGGCGAACCAGGGATGCGTTGGAATCCACCCGTATTGGAGCCCTGGCGGATCGGTTTCCCAGCCAGCTTTCAGGCGGCCAACAGCAACGGGTTGCCATTGCCCGCGCTCTGGCGGTCAATCCGGCCGTATTGTTGTTCGACGAACCCCTTTCAAATCTCGACGCCAAACTGCGCAAGGAAATGAGGGTTGAACTGGCCGCCATTCATCGGGAGCGGCCTTTCACCGCAGTCTATGTGACGCATGACCAGGAAGAGGCCATGACCCTTGCGTCGCGGATCGCGGTTTTGGACAAGGGATGCATCCGGCAGATCGGTTCGCCGCGCGAGTTGTACCAGCGTCCCGCCTGCCGTTTTGTGGCGGAATTCATGGGGCAGATGAACTGGGTGGGCGGGCGGGTGAGGGAACGGAGGGGGGAGTGTTGGGTGGTTGACACTCCGGTGGGGATTCTTTGCACCAAACAGGCTGGCGAATGGATTGCGCCGGATCGGAGGGTTTTGGCGGGGTTTCGTCCCGGCGCCGCCCGGTTGGATGTGGAGAGGGCGGAGGGAGACAATCGTCTGGAGGGAGTTGTGGAAGGAACCCTGTTTGTCGGGGCTTACCAGCATGTGGAAGTCCGGATACTGAAGGATGCCGGGGGGGAGCCCTGTCGTTTCAGTTTTATGGAGATGCATCCCCGGCATCAACGCCGGGCGGGGGAAAGGGTTGTGATCTGTCTGGCGGCGGACCAGGTGATGGTGTTGCCGGAGGAAGGATGATTTTCTTCCGGGTTGCGGCTTGATTCCTGTTTGAATGGGATTAAAATTTGACGTTATGGATGCCAAACAACTCTGGAAGCGTTATCAGGATTATTTGTGCGTGGTTCCGCCGGTGAATTGCGCGCTGGATATCAGCCGGATGAATTTTGCGGACGATTTTTTCGAGCGCATGGAGCCATGGATGCAAAAAGCCTTCAAGGCCATGCAGAAACTGGAATCGGGCGGGATTGCCAATCCTGATGAGAACCGGATGGTGGGTCACTACTGGCTGCGATCTCCGAAACTGGCGCCAAATCCAACCCTGACCCGTGCCATCGAGGGGACCCTGGAAAAAGTGAAGGTGTTTGCCCGGGGCGTTCATAATGGCAAGGTTGCGCCGTGCCAAGGGGGCAAGTTTACCGATTTGCTGGTGGTTGGCATCGGCGGATCCGCCTTGGGACCGCAGTTTGTTTCCTATGCGCTGGGGCGCCCGAGCGACGACAAAATGAGGGCGTGGTTTTTTGACAATACCGATCCCGACGGGATGGACCTGACCCTGGCCCAGATTGCCCACAGCCACGGGACACGAGGGCATCATCCGCTGGCCACAACCCTGATTGTGGTCATATCCAAGTCCGGCTCGACCAAGGAAACCCGAAATGGCCAGTTGGAAGCCAGGGCGGCTTGCGAACGGATGGGAATCAAGTTTGAACGGCATGTGGTGGCAATCACGGGTGAGGGAAGCGAGCTTTCGCAAACAGTGGCGAAGGAGGGATGGCTTGCCCAGTTCCCCATGTGGGACTGGGTGGGCGGGCGGACCAGCGAACTTTCCGCCGTGGGATTGCTGCCGGCCGCGTTGCAGGGCATTGATATTGAGGGAATGCTGGAGGGGGCGCGCCGGATGGATGAGGCGACCCGTGTTGAGGAGACCCGGAAAAATCCCGCCGCCCTTCTTGCCTTGATGTGGTATCATGCCACTGGAGGCCGCGGCGCCAGGGACATGGTGATCCTTCCCTACAAGGACCGGTTGTTGCTTTTCAGCCGTTATCTGCAGCAGTTGATCATGGAATCGATCGGCAAGGAACTTGATGTCCAGGGCGGCGTGGTTGAACAGGGAATTGCTGTTTATGGCAACAAGGGATCCACCGACCAGCATGCCTACATCCAACAGTTGAGGGATGGCGTGCCCAATTTCTTCGTCACTTTCATTGAGGTGTTGCGCGAGCGCAATGGCACGTTTTTGGAGGTCGAGCCGGAAATCACTTCGGGCGATTATCTTGCGGGTTTTTTGCATGGAACCCGGGAGGCGCTTTTTGACAAGGGCCGCGAATCGATGACGATCACGGCGCCCGATTGTTCCCCGCGCACGATCGGCGCCCTGATCGCCCTTTACGAACGGGCGGTGGGATTTTATGCCACGCTGGTCAACATCAACGCATATCATCAGCCGGGCGTGCAGGCGGGCAAGAAGGCTGCGGATGACATTTTGAAGCTGCAGCGCAAGGTGTTGGAACTGCTGCAGCGGCGTCCGGGCCAGGCATGGTCCTCCCTGCAACTGGCCGAGGCGGCCGGTGGAGGCGGCAAGGCGGAAATGGTTTATCACATTTTGCGCCGGCTGGCGTTCAACGGCAACCGGGGGGTGCGGATGGATGGGGATCATCCGGGGACGGCCTGTTTCAGCTGGACCGGGAGCCGGTGATAAAAAACGATTGCGGAAAATCCTTTTTTGAGGCGCAATGGCGGCATGAAAGCTCTTTTGCAGTTCATGACTGTTTTGTTTGCGGCCCTGTTTTCGGCCGGTTGCGCGAGCGACCAGCCGCCCCCGCCTCCGCAGTATGTTGACCCGGGCGCCCAGGGAACCGTCGCCGGAACGGGGATTGAATCCCAGGATTTGCTGGCCGCCACGGACAAGATGGTGCGGCTCATTCTCAACACGCCCCGATTGCAGGCCCGCAAGGGGAGTGAAACGCCGGTGATTGGCCTGCTGCCAGTGGAGAACCGCACCCGTTTTGCCATTGACAAGGAAATCTTCCTCACCCGTATGAAAGCCTTGTTGAATGACAAGTCCCAGGGACAGGTGCGGTTTGTGGCCAGGGATCGAATGGATGCCATCAAAAAAGAGAAGGCATTGAAGGACCAGGGTGAGGTGACCGGAGGCGCCCGGCGGAAACCTTTTGGAATCGATTTCTTTCTGACTGGCGAACTGAGCAGCCTTTCCACCTCCACTTCCCGGGGCAAAAGCGAGTACATGCTCTTCACCTTCCGGCTTATTGATGCCGAGACGTCCGAGGAAATCTGGGAGGGCATGCATGAATTGAAGAAGGAAGGCGCCGAAGACGCTGTTTATCGGTGATGGACAGGCGCCAAGGCGCTGGGGCACTGAGGAACAAATTTTTTCCAACTGAAGATGAACCGCCATGACGCCAAGGCTGCCAGGGGGTTCAGGCGGGAAGGCGCGTTGAATTTTATCCGGATTCCTGGCGTCTCAGCGTTCCAGTGCCTCAGTGCCTGCCTTATCTTGTTGACGGCCGGCTGTTCCTCGCCGGGCGATCCGACGCGAAAGGGTGTGGACGAGGCCGGACGAATCGCCGCGGAACAGACGGCGCCTGCTCCGCTCAAGCCTTATTACCAGAGGATTTACATGGAGGGGGAGTCCATGGCCGTCCTCAACCGCATGCGTCTTGCCTCGGCAGCCATGGAACTGGGGCTTTGGCTGGAGGCCGAAAGGGCCCTGATGGAGGTGGTGCGGGATGTGGAGGCATTGGGGCCGGCGGATGCCAGATCCCGCCAGGCTCTGGATGATTTCCATGGCGAAGAGGTCAAACGTTTCAAGGGCGAGCCCTATGAGCGCGCCATGGCCTTTTATTTGAGGGGGTTGCTTTATTTGAGATTGAAGGATTGGTCCAACGCCCGCGCCTGTTTCAAAAGTGTCCAGTTTCATGGTGCGCCGGCTGGCAGCAAGGCCGGGATGTTTTGGGCGGGGGCGCGCTGGCTGGAGGGGTGGTGCAACCGGCAGTTGGGAGAGACGGATGCCGCAGGATGTTGTTGGGCGGAAACAAGCCGGTTTGGAATGCCAGCGCCAGGCGGACGGGACAATTTGTTGCTGGTGGCGTTGCTGGGCTGGGGACCGGTGAAGGTTCCGACCGGGGAATATGGAGAGAAACTGGAATACAGGGAGGGGCCGGCGGGTGCGGCTCAATTTTCGTGGGAGGGAGGCGGGGCGCGAAAAACCTCTGCGGGATTTGATGATCTGACGGCTTATGCAAATGGACGGGGGCGGCGGCATATGGATGATGTGAATGCCGGCAAGGCTGAAACCAAAGGGATGGTTCAAACGGCAGGACAGGTGTTGACGGTTGGAGGGGGCGCTGCGGTATTGGGGGGGGCTGTGGCCGATGATGCCACCGTGGCTGTTGCGGGGTTGGGCGCGGCCGCCGCGGGGATGGCGGCCCAGGGAACCGCCTCCGCGATAAATGCCAAGGCGGATACGCGCGCCTGGGATTTGTTGCCTGCCAGAATAGGCATCCTTTCGGTTCATGTTCCGGCGGGACAGTTGAAAGGTTGTGTCCGGTTTCTGGATGTCAAGGGAGGGCAGGTGCGCGAGGTGAAAGTGGAGCGGGAAATGGGAACCGAACCGGAGTTTTGGCTGGGATTTTGCCGGTGATGGTTTTCGATTGTTTCCCTTTTTCTCCCACCCCACCTTAATCCTCCCCTTGGCAAGGGGATGTGTCGAAATGGCTCCCCCTTGTTCAAGGGGGAGTTAGAGGGGGTTGGGCCGGATGTGATATCATTTTTCTTCAAAAAGTCCCTTAACTAAGCGCCATTCAGGGCAGTCCGAACTTTGCCGAAAAATCGGTGGCATGAAGAAAAGGGCATGCTATACTGGCCGCGTTTTATGAAAAATCATTTGCTGATCATTTTCGGAGCGGCACTGGGATTTCTGGGGTGCGCCAGCGAAGGGCCTTATGTGCCGTCCAGCCCGAACCCGGGAGTCGAAACCCAGTCGCCCCACATGGTGGTGATTCTTGACCGGGAATTGGTTCCCATGGTGGCGGTGGAGGGGCAGGAGGCGGAAAAAACGGGCAGGGGCTATTTGGTTGCCAAAGGCAACATCCGCAACCGGACCAACCAGGATTTTCAGGTTCAGGTTCAGGCGGTTTTCCGCGATGCCAGGGGCTTTTGTATCGGTGACACCAGCGCCTGGGAGACGCTGGTTTTGACCGCCAATGAGACCCGTTCCCTGCGCATTGTTTCCATGAGCAAAAAGGCGGAGAGGTTCACCATTCGCGTCCGCATGTCGCGATGATCCGGCTTGGGAGGGCAAAGACCGTCCTCCCCCGGTTTCATTCCGCGGCCTTGAGCAACAGCCTGCCCGGGGCAGCCCCCTGAACAGCAGCCTTGTCAGGCGCGGGGCGGGGGGATAGGATTGGACCAGCATGCCGGTGATTCTTGTCATCCTTGTCCTGCCGTTCATGATCATTCTGTGGATGATCCGGTATGTGATTCGTTTGCGCGACCGTGAGATGGAGGAACAATTGCGGATGAGGGCATTGCAGAGGGAGATGGATGCGCGGGCCGCCCGTCCGTTTCGCGATTATGTGGCGGGGTTGAAGACCGGACGCGGGCATCCGGGGCAGGCGCAGTTGCACAATTCCCCCCCAACGCTTGGCAATATCAGCCGTTTCGCCGTAATCAGCGTGCGAGGGGGGGCGGATGAGTATTATGCCAGAAGCGAGGAGGGAGAGGTGTTCGGCCCCGCCGATGAAGCGGCCATGAAACAGTGGATCCGCGAGGAGCGGATCCAGGCTGACACACCGGTCAGCAGTCATCCGGACGGTCCATGGATGCGGGCCGGCGATATTCGCGCCTTGAAAGAATGTTTTTTGGAAGCCGGACGTTCGTCCCATGCCGCGGATCGTTTTGGAAGCCTGAAAATCTCGTGATTCCCCATGGAGCCTCAAGAGAATGTTGAGTTTTTGCCTCGAGCCCGCAAACCTGAAGAAAAGCCATGATTCTTGATCAAATCCAGCAGGATATTGAAACCTTTGTCCGAGCCAAGTATCCATTGGTTTATCTGGTGACTCACGAAGAGCAACGGGCGAGGGATTTGCTGGGGAGCCTGGCGCAGAAGATGGAGATGCCGCTTTATTTCTGGAGCTGCACCCGGGGATTGATCTGCAACCGCCTGGTCAAGGATCCCCAGATGACCAAGCCGGAAGCCATTCTGGATTACATTCAGACGACGGCGGAGGGCGGTTTTTTTGTGCTGTTGGATTTTCATGCCTACCTGGACAATCCGCGCATTGTGCGGGGGCTTCGCGACACCATGAATGTGTTGAGCGCGACATCGAACAAGTCGATTTTTGTTTTATCCCCGAAAAAAACGGTGCCGACCGAGTGTGAGAAGCAATTCATCCTGGTGGAACTGCCCACTCCGGATGTGGGGGAGATCCGGCTGATTCTGCAGCGGAGCCTGCAGGCGGTCAAGGGACGGGTGAAGGTGGAACTGGACGAGGAGGGGCAGCAGCAACTGGCGGAGGCGTTTCGCGGGCTTCCATCCATGGAGATCGAAAATGTGTTGAGCCGGATGATGGTTCGCGACGGCAGGCTGAACACTCAGGATTTGAAGGACGTGATTTTTGAGAAGGGGAGGATCATTTCGGCCAGCGGCCTGCTTCAATTTTTCCCGTCGCAGGAGAGCCTGGACACGGTTGGCGGGTTGGACCGGCTCAAGACGTGGCTGCGGAGGAAGCAGGCGGGTTTTTCCCAGCGGGCCAGGGATTTTGGATTGGACATGCCCAAGGGGGTGTTGCTGGTGGGGGTGCCGGGATGCGGCAAGAGCCTCACAGCCAAGGCGGTTTCGAGCCTGTGGCAGATGCCATTGATCCGGATGGATATCGGCCAGCTTTTTTCCTCCTTCATCGGTTCCTCGGAGGAGAACCTGCGCAAGGCCATTCAAACGGCGGAGGCGATCGCGCCGTGTGTTTTCTGGGTGGACGAGATTGAGAAGGGGCTGGCGGGCGCGCAAGGCGGCGATTCATCCGACGGCGGGCTGGCGCGCCGGATGTTTGCGACGCTGCTGACCTGGATGCAGGAGAAAAAACAGCCTGTTTTTCTGGTGGCCACCGCCAATGATGTGTCGCGACTGCCTCCGGAGTTTTTGCGCAAAGGCCGTTTTGACGAGATTTTTTATGTGGATTTGCCCCGGTTGGAGGAAAGGGCTGAGATACTGGGGATTCATCTGGCCAAACGCCGCCGCGATCCGGCCCGGTTTGATCTGGCGGCGCTGGCGGCCCGGACAGAGGGATTTTGCGGCGCGGATCTGGAGAGCGTGGTGATGGAGGGGCTTGACACGGCTTTTTGGGAAAATCGCGATTTGACGCAATCGGATCTTGACGCCGCCGCCGCCGCCTGTGTTCCATTGGGGGCAACCATGGCGGAGCGCATCACGGAAATACGGCAATGGGCTGAAGGCCGGGCCCGTCCCGCATCATGAGCAAGGAAATCACCGATCAGATTCTGCAGAAGGTCAAAAGCCTGCCGCCCCTGCCGGCGGCGGTGCAGAGGCTTATTGATTTGACAAGCAGCGTGGAGTCCAGCATCGAGCAGATGTCGGAGATTGTGGCTGCGGATCCCGCCCTGACCAGCAGGATTCTGAGGGTGGCCAATTCCAGCTTTTACAGTTTGTCTCAAAAAGTGGGAACGGTTTCCCAGGCGGTGATGGTGCTGGGAATGCATGGGCTCAAAAATCTCGCGTTGAGCGTGTCGGTGTTCGGATTCAAGGCGGGCAGCCAGCGATCCGCCGCGCTTGATTCCAAGGAATTGTGGCGCCATGCCCTTGCGACCGGCGCCGCCGCCCGCATGCTGGCGGCGAGATTCCGGATCCGCAATTGGGAGGAGACCTTTGTGGGCGGTTTGCTGCATGACATTGGCAAAGTTGTGTTGATGGAATGTTTTTCGGAGAAATACGACCAGTTGCTGGAGGATGTCCGTTCCGGGGAGCATTCATTGCCGGCCCTGGAAAGGGAACGGTTTGGAGTGGACCACGCGGAGATAGGCGGAGAGCTTTGCCGGCGCTGGAAGATGCCCGAAACCATCACCAACATGGTCGCCCGCCATCACAGCATTGTTTACAAAAAGGAGGATTCCCTTGAAAACGATGAGATGGCCTGCGCCGTGCGGGTGGCCGACAATCTTGCAAAAATCGCATCCCTCGGAATGGACGGGGAAACGACGGTGGAGATGGATTTTCTCAAAATTGTGTCGGCGGAAGGGCTGGCCAACGAGCAACTGGGACAGATCCTGCTCGCCATGCCGGAGGAAATCACCAAGGTGGAGGTTTTCTTTGATCTAAAACCGGGGCCGGGCGGAGTCCGGAAACGCACCGCAACGGTTTATCTGGCGGGGGTGTTCATCCAGAATCCCGTGGAGCGGGAGATTGTGCGGATGACCTTGCTGGCGCTGGGATTCACCCCGGTGGCCAACGACGAGTTTAATGTCAAGAATGCGGTTCTGGCGGGGGTGATTTCGGACGGTTCCCTTGCTTCCGGCGCCATGAGGTCCCTGACATCCAAGAACGTGCCCATCCTTGATTTTGCGGCATGGAAAAAAGCCCATGCGGTTGACACCTCGTCCGCCGAACCGGCGCAATTGAACATGCAGGCGTTGCAGAGTTGGTTCCGGGAGAAGCTTTCCCATTCCCAGAGAAGAAAGCATCCGGCTACATGACCTGATACCTGCGGGTGCGCAGGGTGACGATGGTCACGGTCTGGTCGTCGGGGTCGGGTGCGGTCGTGTAAAAGTTTTTGTCGAGGGTGGCGGCTTCGGGCATGCGCAGAATTGCGCCATGGTCGAGCTTGACCATGCGGGTCCGGCGGAAACGCTCGGAAACCTTGGGAGCGGTCTCAAATTGAGGGTCCACTTTGCGGCGGGCCATCTGCTCCAGACAGCTTGCCTGTTCGCCGCGGTTTTCGATGGCGTCCTGCACAAACTCGGTCACGGTGATCTTCGGTTTTTTGAGCACGTGCCGCGCCGCATGGATGGTTTGGTCCAGTTCCACGGGTGTGAGGCGGTGTTCCTGCCCCGCCTTGTTGGCCCACTTCACAAATTCATTCATGAACTGCTTGGTGCGGTAATGACTGTCGCGGCAGTATTCGGCCTGCAGAAACTGTTCGCGGAAGAAGCCCGCCATGGCGGATTCCCCCGCCTGTTTGTCGAGAAGCAGGATTTCCGGCCTTGCGGCGCTGTGGGAGGTTTTGATGAACGCGCATTTTTGCAGATGCCGTCCGGGGGCGGGCAGGGCCGCCCGGTCGATCGACAATTCGATGGATGTTTCGCCGTCGGGGTTTTCGATCCGTTGTTCCTTGAAAACCGGTTGCGACTCCATCTTGAGGATGGATATGAAACGTTCCTTGTTTTCGTTGTTGCGCGCCAGGACCACCAGCAGGAGTCCGGGGGAGAGGGTGCGATTGGTGCCCATGACCTTGAAAAGGCGGTCGGCGATTTTTGAGCTCAAGGGGGCCAGTTTGCCTTCGCCTGAGAGCACCGCGCGGCAGACGGACGCCACTTCCCCGGGTTCCTCGTGAAAACGGGCGGGAATAAGGGAGGAAAGACGCGAAACGGCGGTGAGATGGCCGTTGAGGAAAAAGTGCAGTTCATCCGTCAGCTTGAGCAGCCGCCGGGAGATGACGATTTCGGGCGTGAGGTGATCGATGTGATGGGCGATGGCCTGCTCGACCGTGATGTCGGAGAGAAAACGCATGGCGGTTTTGCCCCTACCATTGAAGGGCGGTGGCGCCCCATGTGAGTCCCGCGCCAAAAGCCACCATGAGCAGGAAGTCCCCTCGTTTGAAGCGGCCTTCGCGGGCGGCTTCGTCCATGGCTATGGCCACGGAAGCGGCGGACATGTTTCCGTACCGGTGCAGGTTGAGATAGAATTTTTCCAATGGCACGCCGATCCGGTCAGCGACCCCCTCGATGATGCGAACGTTGGCCTGGTGCGGAAGGATGCAGGTGATGTCCTCGGCCTTGAGTCCGGAAAGCTGGAGCGTGTGCAGAGCCGCCTGGCTCATGCCCAGGACCGCATGCTTGTAAACCTCCCGGCCCTGCATTTTAAGGAAATGTTCCCGGTTGTTGACCGTCTCCAGGCTGGCGGGGTGTTGCGATCCGCCGCCAGGCATGGAAATGAGATGGGCAAGGGCGCCATTGGATCCAAGACAGCTGCGAATGATGCCGCGCGCCGTGGCGCTGGGGCGCAGGACGGCGGCGCCTGCGCCGTCGCCAAAGAGCACGCAGGTGTTGCGATCCTTCCAGTCGGTGATGGCGGATATTTTCTCGGCGGCCACCACGAGCACGGTCTGGTGCGCGCCGGTGGCGATGAACTGGCGTCCCACTTCCAAGCCGTAAAGAAAACCGGTGCAGGCCGCTTCAAGGTCAAAGCAGGCGGCTCGGCGGGCGCCGATTTTCTCCTGGATCAGGCTGGCGGTGTTCGGAAAGGGCATGTCGGGGGTGATGGTGGCGCAGATGATCAGGTCCACGTCCTCGGCCTTGACGCCCGCTTCCGTGAGGGCCTTGAGGGCCGCCGCGGCGCCCAAGTGGGAGGTGTATTCGTCCGCCGCCGCGATGCGGCGTTCCTTGATGCCGGTGCGGCTGGTGATCCATTCGTCGCTGGTTTCCACCATCTTTTCCAGATCGGCGTTGCTGAGCACCCGGGAAGGCAGATGGGAGCCGGTGCCGGCGATGACTGCGTTGTTCAGGGAGGGGATGAAGGGGTTAGCCGTTTTGGCTTCGGATGCGCTCATGATTGATTCGAACCTGTTCGACGATATGGTTGGTCAGGTGGGTGCAGATGGATTCCCGGGCTACCCGGATGGCGTTGCGGATGGCCTTGGGCGAACTGGCGCCATGCCCGATGATGCACACGCCATTGATGCCCAGCAGCGGCGCCCCGCCGGATTCGTCGGGATCGGTTTTGTGATAAATGGCTTTGAATGCGCCATTGGACAGGGCCGCGCCTGTCATATGCAGGAGATTGCTTTTGAGCTCGGTCTTCAGCCAGTGAAAAAGCGCCTTGGCCAGGCTTTCGGAAGTTTTGAGAACCACGTTGCCGATGAAACCGTCGCAGACGATGACTTCCACTTTGCCCTCAAAAACGTCGTGTCCCTCGATGTTGCCCGCAAAATTCAGGTTGGAACGCTCCAGGAGTTTGAAGGTTTCCTTGGTCAATTCATTGCCTTTGACGTCCTCCTGGCCGATGCTCATGAGACCGATGCGCGGCTTTTCATACCCGAGCATATCGTGGGAATAGACGCTGCCCATGATGGCGTACTGAAGGAGGTGGATGGGTTTGGCGTCGATGTTGGCGCCGGCATCGATCAGGACCGTGAAATTATGCTCGGTGGGCAGCACGGTGGCGATGCCCGGACGCTCGATGCCTTCCAGCGTTCGCAACTTGATGGTGGTTGCGGCGACCGCAGCGCCGGTATGTCCGGCGCTGACCACGGCTTGGGCTTTGCCTTCCTTGACCAGATCAACGGCGCGGCTGATGGATGAATCCTTTTTGCGGCGGATTCCTTCAACAGCTGAATCTTCCATCAACACAACCTGGGAGGCATGAACAACGATGGCGCGGGGATCGGGCGTTCCGTGCCGGGCAATTTCCCGGCGCAACTGTGTTTCGTCGCCGACGAGGAAAAGTTCCTCGATATCGCTGAAATCCCGAAGGGCCTGAACGGCGCCTTCAATGACCGCAGCGGGCGCATAGTCGCCCCCCATCGCGTCCACTGCAATTTTCATGCTACTTTAGTTCCACGCTGACAACCTGGCGTCCCTTGTAATGGCCGCAGGACGGACAAACACGGTGACGGAGTGAGGTTGCGCCGCAGTTGGAACAGGTATTGCCCTGGGGTGCGTGATAACGATTAATAGACCGTCTCGTGCGATAACGGGCTTTGGATACTTTTCTTTTGGGAACGCCCATGGTGGTGGTTGTCTGGTCAGTATGAGTCTAGGTGGTTCATCCTCGGGAAAACCGGTGTTTTCGAGGAACAAGTCCGGATCAGCGAATTTTGAGTTGATCCAGCTTCCGCCAAATGTCGTCTTTGCCACGGGTTTTCCCCGCTGGCTTTACGTCCACCGGTTTGGTTTCGGGCAAAACCGGATTTGACGGGAGGGCGAGCAAAATATCCTCACGGATTTCCGGTGTCAAGTCCACCTCATCACTTTGAATTTCAGAATTGTGATAAGTAAATTCCTTGACATCGACAAGAAAATCAAACCATTCCAACGTTCGGACGCAACAGGCGCGGACGGTGGTGGTGAGGCGTCCCCGGATCAGTAAGCTGCGCTGGTTGGGAATGGTGGCATCCAGATTGTAATGGACCGGTTGTTCAAAGCGGTAAAGAGGTTCCTGAACATCCAGAATGGATGGAGGAAGATCTCCCTCCAAATGGAGGCCTTCTTCGGGGACCAAATGGATTTTGATGATCATATCAGGATTGGTTCTCGAGGAACGGCTGGTGTGGCGCGTTTGCGAGTTTTGTGCGCAGGGCTTTTTCGATATGGGGGGGCACGAACTGGCTGATGTCGCCGCCAAGGGCGGCGATGCCCTTGGTGATTCTCGAGCTGAGGTAGGAATAGGAATCCTTGGGCATGAGAAAGATGGTTTCGACTTCAGGCGCGAGGGTGCGGTTCATCAAGGCCATCTGGAATTCGAATTCAAAATCGGACACGGCGCGCAGTCCCCGGACCACGACCCGGGCATGTTTGGCCCGCACATAGTCCACCAGAAGGGTGTCGAAATCATCCACTTCCACGTTGGGGATGTCCTGGATGCATTGACGGATCAGTTCGGCCCTTTCCTGGATGGTGAAGAGGGCGTTTTTTTCCGTGTGATGGGCCAGGGCGATGATGACCTTGTCGAAAAGGGCGGCGGCGCGCAGCAGGATGTCGATGTGTCCATTGGTCATGGGATCGAAGCTGCCTGGATAAATGGCGATGGTTTTCATCGGAACGATCCTACCGCATTTCGTTGCGGGAAACAACAAGCGAACTGGCGGCGCGCACGGATTGCATGCGTTCCAGCGGGGTGGGATGCGAGTAATGATAGCTGCTGTACCAGGGGTGCGGAGTGAGGTTGGACAGGTTGTTCTGGTAAAGCTTGAACAGGGCCGATTCCATGGCGGAGGGATTGTGGGTCATTTTTACCGCAAAAGCGTCCGCTTCGTATTCGTTGCGCCGGGAAATCCGGTTCAGGAAGGGGGTCAGCCAGAAGGTGAAGGTTCCACCCAACATGCCGAAGAGCAGGATGCCGATCGCGGGATCCGGTTTCGAATAGCCGAAAGCCTGGTAAAGCGGCGGCCAGTGGATGGTCATCCAGAGAAGAAAAAAGCCGGCCAGCGTCAAAAGGGATGAAATCCCCAGCATTTTGAGGATGTGACTGCATCGCCAGTGGCCGATTTCGTGGGCCAGGATCGCGGTGAGTTCGGTTGTGTCAAGCTGTTCGATCAGCGTGTCGTAAAGCACGATGCGCCGCGCGCCGCCAAAACCGGCGAAGTAGGCGTTGGAATGGGTGGACCGGCTTGAGCCGTCCATGACATAAATGCCCTGCGCCGGGAAATGGCATTCCCGGATGAGATTGTCGAGGGATGTTTTGAGTTCTCCATCGGGCAAAGGAGTGAACTCGTTGAAAAGAGGGGCGATGACCACCGGATAGAGGATCATCATGGAGCATTCAAAGCCGATGGTGAGAAGCGCAGCCCAAAGCCACCACCATTCGCCGGCGCTGGAGATGAGCCCGAAGAGAATATAGAGAAAAGGAATGCCCAGGACCGAAAAAACCACCAATTCCTTGATTTTATCGAGCCAGAATTCGCCCACTGTCATCCGGTTGAAATTGAAACGGGCTTCAATGATGAAGATTTCGTACAGTTCCAGCGGAACCTGCAGAAAACCGGTGATGATGGTGAAGCTGGCAATCAGAAGGACATCGCAGTGGATTTTCCGGGGGAAGAACTGGTTGATGGCGGATTGCAGCCATGGAATGAACGGGGAAAAAAGATAAACCAGGATCAGGATGGCGGCGATGGTGTTTTCCACATGGTCGAACAGGGTGTGCTGGCGCTGGTAATCCAGGTTGCGCTCATGGGCTTCGGGGGTCACGTGTTCCCGGAGCATGGGGGGCAGGCCCGAATGATCCCGGTTGGAGTGGCGCCAGTTCAGCACGGCCAGCCATCTTTCCCACGCGTAATGAGCGAGGAAAAGCGCAAGAAAAATTGACAGCAGGAGCGTGGCCGGGTTCATGAAAGGGAATGACGATTCAATATGGCAGACGGATGGTCAAGGGTTTTAATGCGTTTGCCTTGGAGCAGGCTTGAGTTTCAGAGGTAAAACGCGTAATTTTTTTGCAAACAGGGTTTCCGGGGGGGCAGGGAGGTGATTCTCGATGGGTGCAAGTCTCTGCTGCATCAGGCGTTTACTGGCCAGATTTGATCTGTCGTCGGGATCGACAGGCGCCCAAAACATGTCGAATTTTTAAAATAATTTCGACATATCCAATTGACGTGTCGAAACCGGCGTCTGTTTATTTGAAGAAACTGGTGGAAATCGGTGTCCTGGAGGAAAAAACCGTTGGCCGTGAAAAACTGTTCATTCATCCAAAATTCATGCACTTGCTAACGCGTGAGCCGAACGCCTTTACGTCCTATTCATGAGCGAAGTCGAATGACTCGCCATGAGCGAAGTCGAATGACAGGGTCGGGGGATGTCCGTGGGGACTTCGTGGCCAATCCGCATGCTCTTGATTTTTTCCTGTGCTGGGTCATGGAAAAGTTAGGTTGACGCGAATGCGCGAAAGCGGGAATCCGGAGGTCATCCTAAAGGATCAACATGGCGTCACCGTAACTGTAAAAACGGTAATGCTGTTTCACGGCTTCGTCATAGGCATGCCGGATGAGTTCCTTGTCCGCAAAGGCGTACACCAGCGCCAGCAGAGTGCTTCGTGGAAGATGAAAATTGGTGGTCAGGGCATCCACCAGCCGGAAAGAATGGGGGGGGGAGATGAGCAGACGGGTTTCGTTTTCACCGGGCTGAAGGCGGGGTTTGCCGGCAATGGCGGATTCCAGGGTTCTGACCACCGTGGTGCCGACCGCGATGATCCGGCGCTTTTCGGATTTTGCGGTTTCGATGGCTTGTGATGCGGCGGATGGAATGTCGTAGGTCTCAAGGCCCATGGGGTGTTCTTCCAGTGTGGCGGTGCGGACAGGCAGGAAGGTTGCGGCGCTTACTTTCAAGAAAACCTGGGTTGTGGCGATGCCGGAGGTTCGAAGCCTGTCAAGCAGGGCCGGGGTGAAATGCAGCCCGGCCGTTGGTGCGGCAATCGCGCCGTCGCGTTCCGCAAAGGTTGTTTGGTACCATGCCCGGTCCTCAACGAGGGATTCCCGGGTTCCCCGCTTTTTCAAAATGTAGGGGGGCAATGGCATGTGGCCCTCGGTTTCGGTCAAACGCCGCCAGCCATTGGATGCGCCTTCGAGTTCCAGTGTCCATGCTTCGTTGTTGTCGCGGGGAAGAATGCGGATGCGAGCCTGGGTTTGGCGGCTGAGAAGGGCGCCTCCGGGTTTGAGTTTGCGGGAGGGAGAGGCGAGGGCGTGGCAGAGGACTGAATCGGATGCGTCCAGCAAGAGGAGTTCAATCATCTCCCGGGGGTTTTCCGGACGATGGACAAAAATCCGGGCGGGCGTCACCTTCGCATTGTTCATCACCAGCAGGTCGCCGGGTTTCAGGCATGAGGGCAGATCGGAAAAATGCCGGTGTTCGATTTGTCTCGTTGACCGGTTCAAAACCAGAAGGCGGCAGGCATCCCGGGGTTCAACCGGCTGGCAGGCGATCAGGTCGGGAGGCAGATGGAAATCCAGTTCGTCGAGGCGCATCCTGTTTGAAATTCAAATCATCGGTGGAAGACTGGAGCAGGCTTTCATGGGGTGGCTTTTGGGAAAGCGGGGCTAAAACCATCCTTGTGAAAGGAACTGGCCCATTTTTTGCTGCCACAGTTGGAAGAACCATGCCACGGCTGCCGATACGACCATGAAGCTGGCCAGCATGCAGATGAGGGTGTGGGAGAGGCATGCCTTCCAGTCGTGCAAGGCCCGGATTTTTGAGCGGACTTGAAGGATCAGCAGCCAGATGATCCAACTGGCCGGAAGCGAGAGAAGGAGGCCGGGAAGACCTGCCGGCCAGACCATGAAAATCCGGCAGATGGTGGGAAGCGCGAATCCCAGTGTGGCCAGGATTGATCCGTTGACCCCGCCACGGGAAGGGGGGAGTGGCGGGGAAAAACAGACGAAGACCAGCCAGGTCAGGAGCAGGCTGGCGCATTGGAGCAGGAGACAGGCGAGAAGGCTCCCGGCCCGCCATGAGCAAAAAGCCTGCACCCAGCGCCATTCGGGCAGCCGGCGGACAACCGCCTCCTCTTTTTTGGCGATGATTTCCATCCGGTTCCGGCAACGGGCGAGATTGGTGCGGTCTCCCTGGTCGTCAAGAAGTCCAAGAAAGTTTTCACGCAACTGGCTGGCTGTGGGGAAAATCCCGTTTTTTGCGGGCCAAAAGGGTTCGATGGCATGGAAAAGGGTTGCATTGGCCATGGCCACATCGGAAGGAACACGGGCATTTTGCGCCAGCCAGCCCGCCAGTTCCACCTGAATCATGGCGAGTTCCATGGCTCGTTCCACATTGTACTTTTTCAGGGAGGCTTTTTCCTGAAGGTTGAGGTTGCGGTTCAACGAATGGAGAGGTTGATGCAGTTCCAGTCCCCAAAGGTGGGGAGGGGCGGGAAAAATCTCCCAGGATTTAAGCCTGGATTTCCACAGGCAAACTTCGGAGGCCTGAAGGGCGGCGAGTTCCGTTTTTGCCGGTGTGGAGGGGGAAACCTGCCTGAGGGGTTCCAAAAAGGAAAGATCCGGCTTGGAATGGTACAGGGCCAGCGCCTCGGCGAGGGCGTAAAAATTGTTGCCGGAATCCGCCTTGCGGCCTTCCGCGGCAAGCTCAAGTATGGCATGGGCCAGGTATTTCTGGAATTGGGGATCCTTGGACTGGGCGGCATCGGACAATTCCCGCATCAGGGCGGCGAGGAAAACCGGCATTTGACCGGATGACGATCTGCCTTCGAAGATTTGTTCGGTCGAACCGGGGTTTTCGAGCGGAAAATTTTTGATTTTGAACGGAATCCGCCGGATTTGAACGGCCAGCCGGGCGGCGTCCTCCTGTTTTTCATCAACAACCGGGGATGCGGATGTTTTTTTGTGGAGGTGGCGTGAGATTTCCTCCAAGGCGGCGCGGCAGACGTGGCGGTAGGCGGGCCATGCCGCAACCAGTCCGGTCATGACGAAAAGCAGGATGAATACCGCGATGGGCTGGCTCGATCGGCTGGGTGAAGCGTCCATGATGAGGCGCTGCTTCAGGCTGGAGGCGCGGACGGTTCGGCCGGGGCGGTCGAAGGAGGCGCTTCAGTCGATTCGTAATAGGAACCGTTTGATGTGGATGATTCCGGCACGGTCGCCGGGGCTTTGCAGCGGGGGCAGGGGAAAGTGTACCCAATGGCGGATGAATCGACGAGAATCCTCAACTGGCAGCTGGGGCAGTCGAAGGCGATGTCGGTGGTGGTTTGTTCCGCGTGGTTTTCGATGAAAAGCCGGGGGGGAAGCCGGCGCCGGATTTCACGGGCGGCGGAGATCCACAGGGCGAGCTTGCCGGGTGCGATGGGCTGGCCGGGTTGGAGCCCGATCAGGAAAAAGGCGCCGGCAGGAAGAAAGGAGAGATTGGATTGGGCAAATTGAAGGGTCTGGCAGCTTGCCGAACCGATGTTCATTTGCATGAGGTCGGTTTGCCAGGATTCCACCATGGCGGGGATTTGTGGAATGACGGCTTGGTATTGTTCCCCGGAATCTCCCTGTTGCAGCAGGATTTCACCATTGCGATTGGTGAGAAAAGCCGAGCCGTCGCCGGTGGCGGCGCAAAGGGACGCAAGAAGATCCGGGATGGAAGGGGCGGTTCCGGCCAATCCCAAACCTTGCAACAGGGAGGGATCCGCCTGGGGTTCGGGAGCCGGAGCGGTCCATTGCTGGAGCAGTTCGCTGGAAATTCCCTCGACTTTCAAAATGTCTTCCAACTGGAAGATATGGATGTTGCTGGTCCGGTAATCCACCAGCCGGCGGGCCATGGACAGTTCCATGCCAAAGACCTCGCAAAATTCCCGCTCGGTGCTGAGATTGAATTCAAAATCAAGCGCTTGAGCATTCGATGGTTGCCACTCTTCCATTGACGACCATCTAGCAGAGCGCCGTGAGAGTCGCAAGCACGAAGCTCAATTAACTGAGCAGTTGCAACACGTTCTGCTGTTTTAAATTGGATTGGGCCAGCATGGCGTCGGACGCCCGGTTCAGGATCGAATTCCGGGACGAGTTGGTGCTTTCCTCGGCATAATCCAGATCCTTGATGCGGGAGTTGGCGGTGGCGATGTTGATCTTGTTGGTGGACAGATTTTCGGAGTAATAGTCCAATGCTTCCACATCGGCATTCACCTTGGCCTGGCTGGAAACCAGATTTTGAATGGATTCATTGACTTTGGTCATGGCTGCCAACGCCTTGGTCGTGTCGGAAATATCGATGCCGTTGAGTCCGGAGATGTCTTGTGAAGCGTTGGCAATCGAAAGATTGTAGTTCGTCGAACCATCCTCCGAAACCACTCCACCCACCGTCTGGTTCGGATCGAAAAGCTTCTGTCCGTTGAAAGATGCGTTGGTGACCTGTTCGTTCAGATTGTCGCGGATCTTGGTGAACTCATTATTCAGGATGGCCCGATCCTGGTTGCTCAATGTTCCATCGGAAGCCTTCATGGCCAGTTCGCTGAGCCGGGTCAACTGTTGCGTGGCCACGCTCAGATATCCATTGGCGGTCTGGGAAAAAGAGGTCAGGCTTTGGATGCTTTCGCTCGAAGCGGAGGAACGCCGAAGGGCCGCATCCATCTTGGAACTGACTGCCACACCGGCGGCATCATCAGAAGCAACAGACAGTTTGCTGCCGGAAGCAAGGCGTTTAATATTTTTATTGACATCATTGCTGGTCGCATTGGAATAGTAAGATGCATTTAATGACGAGGGATTTGTGCCGATGACAGCCATATCATTCTCCTTGTTATGTTAATCAAGACAATGTCGTTCAGTTTTAGGGGGTTGTCAACGGCCATTTTGGACGGGCAAATGCATTGAAAATGGAGAAAATGCCCTGTGTTTTTCCCTTCAGTCTTCAGCCTTCAGTCTGGTAGCCTGTGTTTTCGCGAACATGAAGATATGCCTGTTTAATGTGACCTCGACCATGGATCGATTGGGGTCCGCCGAAGTGGGCGGGGTGGAGGCTTATGGTTTTGGTCTGGCTGCCGCCTTGCGGGAACGGGGGCATGATGTGGAATTGTGGGGGGGGCGGCCCAAGGAAGCATTGTCCTATCCGGCGACGGGGGTGGAGATCCGGCTGTTTGAATATCTTGAAACCCGGCGTGTGCCGGATCTGGGCACGCGTTTCCGGCGGCTGGCGCAACGTTTGCATTTTGCCTGGCATACGAGGCATGAGTTTTGCGGACGGCATTTTGACGCTGTGCTGATTTTCAAACCGTATGATTTTGTGACCGCCTGGTTGTGGCGCCGATGGGGGGTGCGGAGCCGGGTGGTTGCCGGCATTCATGGGCCCGAGTTTTATGCGTTGGACCGGTTCTTTTGTCCGGCGGTGGATGCGCTTTATGCGGTCAGTCCGTCCACGGCGCGGGAGGTGGAAAAACATTACCGGGTAAAATGTCCCGTATTGCCCAATTTTTTGGATGGCCGCCGGTATGCCTTTATGGAAAGGGGGGAGCCGCGGGAACGATTGATCGTGTCGGCGGGGCGTTTGGTGGGGTGGAAGGGAATGGCGGTGTTGATTCGCGCTTTTGCCAGGGTCAAACGGGAAATTCCCGAAGCCTGTCTGGCGATTCTTGGCGATGGACCGGAGAGAGGCTCGTTGATGGAGTTGGCGGATCAGCTTGGGGTGGGCGGATCGGTGAGTTTGCCGGGGCTGGCGGACCCTGGCCGGCTGGCGGACTATCACCGGCGCGCATGGGTTTATGTCCAACCCAGCATTGGGTACGAATCGTTTTCCATTTCCACTTTGGAAGCCTTGGCGCGCGGGGTGGCGGTGATTGTGTCGGATCGGGTGGGATTGGCGGAATGGTTTGGCGCGGAGAATTCCCTGGAAACCTGTCCACATGGCAACGAAGAAGCGCTGGCATGCGGATTGACTGGCATTTTGACCGGTTCATGGGAAGCCCATTGTGCCAGGGCAAGGCGGTTGCGAACGGTGGTTGAGCGGCGTTTTCTGGTGGAATGCGTCATTCCCCAAATCGAGGCCCTTTGCGAAAATCGCAGCCTTCAGTCTTCAGTCTGATTTCCTTCGGCTTTAGAAAAGGGTGTAAACGAAGGGCGCCAAGCCGCTGCTCTGGGCGAAGATCAGCAGGAAGGCGAAAAGCACCAGCACCAAAATCATGGGAATCATCCACCAGAGTTTGCGCGCCCACAAAAAGGCCAGCAACTCGCCGAAGATTCCGAACCGATCCTGCATTTTGGTGATGAGTGACATGGGCGGCTATTTAATGGGTCGAAACGAGGAAATCAATGCGAAAAAACAGAAAAAGATCGGACGGCTTTACAGCTTGAACTTCAGCGTGAGCGCCACGATGTGGCGGTAAAACTCGCGTCCGAAGAAATTGTTGCCATCGATTTCGTTGACGCCCTGATCGCAGGAATAGTCGAGGTTTACGGACAGGTTGGCGTTGTATTGGTAACGCAGCCCCGCCATACAGGTATGGACCCAATCTTCGCGGATGCTTGGGAAATCGTAATCATAGCCGATGGCCCGCACGCCGATTTCGCTGCTGAGTTCGGGGATGAGTTTGCGTGTGTAGCTCCATTGGTATATTTTTTCCTCATAAGTGGCGCGTCCGGTTCCGGAAACCCATTGGAAATTGCTGGCTCGCAAAGTCATGGTGTCATTCCTGGTGATTTCGGCGGTGGCGCTGCCGTCGGCAAACAGCTTCAAGCTGTTGTCCCCGGCGCGAAAGGAAGCCGGGGTGCGGGGGTCGTCGTAGTTGCGGAAGTCGGGGCCGGCCAGAACATGGGTTTTCAACCATTTGAACGGCTTGCCCTCGAAACCGCCCAGAATGCGCTGGTAATCGCTGGAGAAGGTGACGGGAAGCCATGGAACGATCCCCTGATACTGGTGGCCGTAGCGATATCCGGCGAAAAACGCGAAGTCTTTGTTGAGTTTGAAGCCAAGATCAACACCTCCGTTTGTGTCGTAGCGGTCCACATAGTTTTGATAGCCGGGGGTAAAACCCGCGCTGTCGTTTTGATGGTTGGTGAGAAAATCGTAGTACAAAAGGGATGCGGTGGGGCGGATGAAAAAATCGTTCCAGTCGCAACGAAGGGTTATCCTGGCGCGATCCTGGATCTGTTCGCGCCGTTCCCGAATCCAACTGCCGGCCACGGCATTGACGCCATTCACATAAATGGGGCCATCCTTGCAGCCGTTGATGTAAAAGAAACTGTTGTCGGCCTGGAAGGTGAAATTATCCGCCTTGATGAGAATCCGGTTGACCACCCGATGGGCGGTGTTGCTTTCGGTGTCCGTGCTCCCGTAGGTTGACACTTCCGGGGCGTAATTCAGGGAAAGCGACTTGAGGATGCGATCCTTTTCCACTCCATCCTCGATCAGGGGGGCAAAATTGAAGCCGGCCCGGGGGGTGATTGAGTTGATCCAGGAGGAACGGTTGCCCATCGCGGGATTGTCGCGCTTGGTCACATAAATGTTGCTGTCAAAAAATTCCTTCACGACCAGCCCCAGTTCCGTCACCTCTTCGGGCTTGTCCAGGTTGAACCATCCGGCGGTTTTTTTTCCGCTGATGGCGGCTGCGGGTTCCTTGGTGTCCGGCTTGATTGTTTTTTTGACCGCTGTTTCACCCGCATCCGCGCGGATGTTTTGCGGGGAAAGGAGGCTGAATCCGATGGACAATGCCAGAAGAAGGGAAAAAGGCGGAAGACGCATGGATGCTTTAGTGTTCAGGAGTTTCAAGGTTCCGGAGGCGGAAGGGCAGGATAGCAGCTGAAACATGGCGGGACAAGGGGTTAGATGGAGGTTGTTTCATTGGGAAGCCGCTTTTTATGCGACGCATTGGTTTTGACAATTGCGGTGAAAACTGGGATGTTTTTGCCAGCCTTTCGCTGAAAATATGGAGCAGCGTGTATTATTTGTTGACGACGAGCCGGCGATGATTTGCGCGTTGAAGCGCGCCTTGCGCAAGGAACCGTACGAAATTCTGACGGCCAATTCGGCGGAGGAAGCCCTGCGGCTTTTGGAAAAAAAACCGGTTGATGTGGTGGTGTCGGATGAGCAGATGCCTGGCATGAGCGGATCGGATTTCATCGCGGTGGTGAGGCGCAAATATCCCGATACGGTGCAGATGCTGCTGACCGGGCACGCCAGCCTGGAGGTGGCGGTGAGGGCCATCAATGTGGGGGAGGTATACCGGTTTTTCACCAAGCCTTTTGACCCGGTTGATCTGGCTGTTTCCATTCACCAGGCCCTGCGGCACAAGGATTTGATTGTTCAGAGCCGGCGGTTGCTCCGCAAGGTCCGGTCCCAGGCTGCGGTTTTGAGGGAGTTGGAATCCTCCAACCCCGGCATCACCCAAGTGCGAAGGGATGCGGATGGCAGCATTGTCGTGGATGAAACGAGGGAGGATCTGGAGGGTTTGATTCGTTCCATGCGCGCCGCCGCGGACTGAAAAGGAAGGATTGATTATGAGCGAGACAACACAGGCAGATACGGCGGAACCCCGGGAACGGGTGTTGCTTTGCGTGGATGACGAGGAAAACATCCTGCAGGCATTGCGCCGGTTGTTGCGCAAGGAGGATTACCGGGTGGTGACGGCGTTGGGCGGAAAACAGGCGTTGGAAATGCTCGTCCGCGAAAATCCCCAGGTGGTTTTGACCGACCAGCGCATGCCCGATTTGGCGGGGACGGAGGTTTTGAAGCGCGTCAGGGAGCAGTATCCGGAAACCATCCGGCTGATCCTTTCCGGCTATGCGGATGTGGGAACGATTCTGGACTCGATCAATCTGGGGGAGCTTGAGAGTACCGAGTTTTCAGGGTGTGACAAGGCAGGATTTTGGCATGGCGATTGGGTCTCCAACGTCTGAAAATTTGTTGGGCAGACTATTTTGCACTGGGAATGAGTTCAGAATGCCATTTTG
>JAQUAF010000136.1 GCA_028687435.1 Verrucomicrobiia bacterium
GTCCCAGCAATCAACTGGGTGCTTGTAACCCGACCGCTTTCGAGCCTCTCTCCGAATATACCATTGGAACGAGGCGACAAAATATTTCATCGTTCTAGGCTTGACTCAACTACCTTCATAGCAGCCCCATCCCTATAACCTTTTCTTGTAACCACCTTGTTTCTGATGGATCCGGTTGATTTTATTGTTGTTGGAGGGGGGATTTCCGGTTTGGTTGCGGCCACTGCTCTCAAGGCAAACGGCCGCCGGGTTTTGCTCCTTGAGGCCGGTCCGCGTCTGGGCGGCATGGCTTGGACCTATTTTAACGACATGTATGCTTGCGAGGCGGGCCCTGGATTGCTCTGCCTGGCCAATCCGGCGGCGGAAGAGTTTCTCCGCAATTTCGGTTTTCTCTCCACGGTCAACCATGTGAATCGTTACGCATCCAAACGGTATGTTTGCCAGGGCGGACGTGCGGTGGAGATACCCGCCTCCTTGCCGGGCATTCTGAAAACAGGGATGATTTCCTGGGGCGCCAAGCTGGCGTTGTTCAAGGAATACTCGGCGGAACGTTCGTTTGATCCGGATGAAACTGTGGCCGCCTTTGTCCAGCGTCGTTTCGGGGCGGAATGTTTGGAACAGGCGGTCGATCCCTTGCTTCGATCCGTTTTCTTCGGCGAACCGGAAAAACTGTGCGCCCAGCACGCGATTCCGTGGCTTTGGCGAATACAGAATGAGAGCGGCGGAATCGTGTGCTCAATTCTGAAGAGAGGGGTTCGATCCTTTTTTGAAAGAAAATTCATCAATTGGACGGGCGGCTTTTCCGAACTGGTCAGCGGGCTGGATACTACGCTTAAGCCTGATGCGCAGGTCGGCCAACCGGTGGAATCCATCCGCCGTATCGATGGCGGCTATGAGGTGCGGACGCAAGGAGGCGCTTATCAATCGGCCCGCGTCGTGGTTGCCACCGATGCCGGTACAGCAGGCCGTCTCCTGTCCCCGTTGCTGTCAACTGCGGGGGATCTTCAACTGATTTCGCGGGCGTCGGTGGCGGTTGTTCATCTGTGTTTTCGCCGCGCGGCGGTGAAGCACGACCTTGAGGGGATGGGGCTTTTCATCGGCCGGTCACAGGGGCTTCGAACGCAGTCGGTTTTGTTTGCGTCTTCGGTGCGCCCCGGCGCCGCGCCGGCCGGGCACGTCCTGCTGTCCGCGCGGGTTGGCGGCACGCGTCACGCCGATGTTTTGCAGATGAAGAATGAGGCGCTCGTCAAACTCGTTTTTCAGGAATTGATGGGGCCCCTCCAGATCCATGAAGGGCCGGTGAACTACAGTGTGGTCCGGTGGCCGGGAAGCATTCCCCAGTATGAACGCGATTATGACCGGGTGGAGACGGTTTGCGAAACCGTTGAAAAGGAATGCGAGGGGATTCATCTTCTGGGCAATTACCGCGGCGGACTGTGGGTGGACGATTGCATCGGCAATGCCTATCTCCTCGCCAAACGGCTGATGGGCGCCGGCTGAAAGGATATCGCATGACCGAACCCAAAAAAGAGAGCTGCGCCCTGGCGGAATTGCGTGAAATCTTCGACTCGGGCCATGCGTTGGTGTATCTCTGCTCCGCCGAGGAGCGCCGCATCTCGCAACTCCTTCGCGCGGCGGCCGCGTCCTTCTTTGTTTCGCCGGTTGAGCTTTGGACGTGGAGTTTGACCGGAGGATTGCGGCGCGAGGGCGATCCGCCGGCCCGGCTTGATCTGGCGGCTCCCGGCGCGGCGCTTGATTTCATTGCCAAACATCCGGAACCGGCGATTTTTCATCTGAAGGACATCCACGAAGCCCTGAACCACGCGCCGGAAATCCGCCGCCGTCTTCGCGACCTGGATGCGGAGGATTCCGGCCCCCGCAAGTTTACGGTCATTTCGGCCCCCATTCGAAGCATTCCCGAGGAACTGGCCCGTTGTCTGGTTTATCTGGAACTCACCACCCCCGACATGGCCGAGTTGACGGATTTTTTGCGTGCCGAGGCGGAGGCTGTTGCCAGGGGCGGGGGAACCGCGGACGCGAGTGAAGCCGTGTTGCTTCAGTTGGCGCGGGCCATTCAAGGTTTGAATTTGGACGAGGCCCGGCATGCCATTCACCGGACTGTTGCCCGGTCCAAACGACTGGATCAGGAGTCCATTCCATTCCTGCTTCGCGAAAAACAGATTCTGATCAACCGTGTGGGGCTGGTTGATTGCGTCAACAATGGCACCCAGCTTGACCATGTGGGCGGGCTGAAAGGCCTCAAGGATTGGCTCATCCAGCGGAGGGAGCTTTTTTTGCGCCGGGACCAGGTTGCCGCCGAGATTGTGCCGAAGGGCGTGTTGATGATGGGGATTTCCGGATGCGGCAAGAGCCTGTCGGTCAAGGCCATCGCCTCCTGTTTCGAGCTTCCCCTTTACCGAATTGATATGATTGAAATCTTTTCCGGACGCCATGGACGCCCCGAAGCCGCGTTTGTCCGGGCTTGCCGGATGCTGGAACAGGTCGCGCCGGCGGTGGTCTGGTTTGACGAAATCGAGATGGCGGTCAATTCAAAGAGTTCCGAGGCTGGCAGCGAACTGGGCCGGATGTTCGCCTTTTTTCTCACCTGGATGCAGGAGAGGACGCGCGGACTTTTTGTCGCGGCCACCGCCAATCGCATCGACTTGTTGCCCGCGGAGATGATCCGCAAGGGGCGTTTTGATGAGATTTTCTTTGTTGATTTGCCGTTGGATGGCGAGCGCATTGAAATCTTCAAGGTTCATCTGAAACGCCGCGGCTTCGATCCCGGCGCTTTTAATCTTGAGCGGCTCAAATCCTACACCCAGGGCTGGACCGGCGCCGAGGTGGAACAATGCGTGGTATCCGCCATCACGTCCGCCTGCCTGGAAAACCGGCGGATCGACAGCGACGATCTTCTCAGCGCCGCAGCGCACATTGTTCCCCTGTCGAAAACCATGAGGGAACAGGTTGAGCACATCCGGACCTGGGCCTTCACCCGCGCCGTGCGCGCCTCGCCGGTGGATTTTCGTCCCTGATCAACGCTTTCCATGACGGAACAAAAGCATGGAGCAAAGATTGAGTGATGAGTGAAATTCACATCGATCGACAGGATGGGCAGGATAAGGAGCCGCGCAAAAAAACGAACGAAGTCCGGCAGTCCATGCTGACCAGTCGTCTTCGGATATCTTTTCTTGCGCCAAGCATCGTCGTTTTGTGAGAGCCTCTTTGATCTGAAAGAGTTCCGCCTCCGGGTGAAGAATATCTTATTGCGATAACCGCCATATCTGACGTTTTTATTGACAAAAAGCTAAATAAATGCCACATTTGACGTGTAATGAAAATTGATCATAACCTGACGGATCAGACGCTTCTCAGCGAGATTGGACGCAGGCTGGCCATGCTTCGGCTTCAGAAGGATGTCATGCAAACCGAGGTCGCCAAACAGGCCGGGGTTGGGGTGAGAACCGTCCAACGGCTTGAAAACGGGCAGGTGGCAACCCAACTTTCGGCTTTTCTGAGAGTGTGCCGGGCGCTGGGGATTCTTGATCGCTTTGAGAGCCTGATTCCCGAAACTGCGGCAAGTCCTCTCGATGAATTGAAACGACGGGGACGGCAAAGAAGGCGCTCCTCGGGGCGTTCCGCCGGGAAAACCAAGACTGGCAAATGGTTGTGGAAGGAGAAAACGTGACGGCTCGCGTTGTGTTATGGGGGAAGACCATTGGCGCGGTTTCCTGGACGGAAGGCCGCCCCTTTGCCGCTTTTCAATATACCCCGGAGTTTATCGGCAGCGGCATTGGGGTTTCCCCTTTGGTCATGCCGTTGGGCAATCAAATTTACACTTTCCCCGAACTCTCCACCAATACCTTTCAAGGTTTGCCGGGAATGCTTGCCGATTCCCTTCCCGACAAATTTGGAACAGCCCTCATCAATGCCTGGCTTGCCATCCAAGGCAGGGGTCCGGAGAGTTTCAGTCCTGTTGAACGGCTTTGCCATACCGGTCGGCGGGGCATGGGCGCCCTCGAGTTTGAGCCGGTTCTTGGCCCTCGTCCCGGAAAAGCCAACCGGATTCAGGTGGATGCCCTGATCCAGCTGGCTTCCGAAGTGTTGACCCAAAGGGAAGGTTTTAAGGGAAACTTTGAGGAGCCCGCCCGTGCCCGTGCGCTCAAGGATATTCTGCTGGTTGGAACTTCCGCCGGGGGCGCCCGCGCCAAGGCCGTGATTGCCTGGAACCCGAAAACCAACGAGGTGCGTTCGGGGCAGATCGAGGCGGGGGCCGGGTTTGAATATTGGCTCCTTAAATTTGACGGAGTCCAAGGCAATCGGGACAAGGAATCGATGGATCGCAAGGGGTATGGGGCAATCGAGTATGCCTACCACCTTATGGCGCTTGCGGCCGGGATTGCCATGAACGAATGCCGTCTGCTTGAAGAAAACGGAAGACGTCATTTCATGACGCGCCGGTTTGACCGGTTTGGGAAAGGCCGGAAACTTCACATGCAATCCCTTTGCGGGCTCGCCCATTATGATTTCAACATGCCTGGGGCTTATTCTTATGAGCAAGCAATCCAAACCATCCGCCGGCTATCCCTTCCCACGGAGTCGGTCGAGGAGCAATTTCGGAGGATGGCCTTCAATATTGTTGCCCGCAATCAGGATGACCATGTGAAAAACGTCGCTTTTTTGATGGATCAGGAAGGCCGTTGGTCCCTGGCGCCGGCCTTTGACATCATGTATAGCTGCAATCCACAAGGCCGGTGGACCTCAACCCACCAGATGACCATGAATGGAAAAAGGGACGGTTTTACCTGGAAGGATTTTCGTGAGTGCGCCCGAAGTTGCATCCTCAAAAGGGGACGGGCTGAGACGATTGTTGGGGAAGTGGTGTCCGCGGTCCGGCGTTGGCCGGAATTTGCCGCCAAGGCGCAAGTCCCCGGATCATGGACTCAAGCCATCGGAAAAAATCATCGTTTGATTTTTCCAAAAAAATGACTTTTCCGAAGATTCATTCCCTCATTTTGTGAAACTTCCAGATTTTCTTTTTTTTCAGAGGAGAATGAAAGAACATTGAGGGGTCATATCTGGCGCCGCGCTTCCGTCTGTAAAGCAGGCAATGCATGCGAATCAGTTGATCATTTCAAGGTGTTGTGAGGAAGATCGGCCGCATGGCCGACCAAATCCGGCTTTCAACTGCAACTCGAAGCCCTCGCCTTCAGGCGAGGGGCGTTCACATTTTCTTCGAAATATCAGCGGGGATGAACCTGGAGGTATGCCAATTCGCACTGAATTCAATGAGGAGATTGCGGCGGGGGAAGAATCTCGGCGGAAAAGAGGAAAAACAGATTGATCATGCGGGATGTTTTTGTCCGGGCATTGGAATGGGTGTTTTCTTCACGGATCAAACTGCCCAAAACGATCGTTGTGCCGTTCTGAATGATGACGTTGGTGGACATGGATCTTTTATTGAAAGCCGGCTGTTTGAGTGTGGTTTCCGTTTCCCTTCCGTTTTCGACCCGATGGCTTTTGTATTCAATCCACCTCTCGAAAACGGTGTGTTCCACTTTGGCTTTGAGCGCAATGGAATCATCCTTGTTAATGTCCGCTGCACAACTCCAGCGCAGGCCGGCGCCCCGGGTGGCCCATGTTTTGACCGTCAGATCATCATGGTATTCCGCCGCATAACGCATGTTTTTTTGGCAATTCGCCTCGCGTTTTTCCCCGTCAGCCAGGGTTAATGAGGGAAAACGTTTGATCGTGAAGCCGGGTTTTTGTTGAAATCTGGCAAGAACGGCATGGACTTGCGCGGTATGGGCGGTTTTGCCTGTGCATTCCAGTGTTTTAAGATTCAATGCGGTCAGGAATTCATCGATGACATTTGTTTCAGCTTCCACGATCATGGCTTCCACGCGCACTCGGGCCGTTGTTTTGGGCTCGCGAATCCTGGTGACCGAATAACGCGGGGCGGTGGCGCAGCCCGCGCCCCAAAGGATGACTGTCAACAGAAGGCCGACAATACGCCGTTGCATGGACAAAGGCTGCAACAAGAAGGAGCGGCTGACAAGCCGTATCCGCCATGGGTCAATGATTTTCATGGAGCGGCGCATGCCGTCCGGAGGCCGGCGCTCCATTCTTTCTCCCTTCAGCCTTCATCCTGTCAGCCTTGATGTTTGGGAAATTCAAAGTTTTGATGCGCCTGTCCAAGTTGCACCGACCTCCCCAACCCCTCCTTGACAAGCTGATCTTTACCCACATCTTGTAAAGCACAATGGGTGCGAGGTCATTTAAGACCATGCAACAAAAAAACTCACTTCTGGTAAAGATCGTAAGCGACTTCAA
>JAQUAF010000074.1 GCA_028687435.1 Verrucomicrobiia bacterium
GAGGGACGCATTTTTTGAACAAAAACCAAACCAGGAACAACCCGCAGCGAACAACTAAAACAATCAAAAACCATTCCAATACCATCACCAACTAAAACCAAAGTGCGAAAAATTCCTTGCGCTACCTTGGAAAATTTTTGAGCACACTCATCAAACTTTTCCTGGATTCAAAGGCGGCCGACAAGAAGGGCGTTTCGTGCGTCGTTTTCGCACAGCAATTCATTTGGTGGACAGCAGCGTCATTGAATTGGTGGCTTCGTGCCTACCGTGGGCCAGACATCGGCGGCGCAAAGCGGCGGCCAAAGTTCATTTGAACCTGGAGATGCAAAGTTTTCTTCCCAAAATGGCCATTATTGACACGGCTGCCGAACATGATTCCAAACGCGCATGGGAGCTTTGCGCCCAGATTCTCGAGGGAGAAATCGTGATTTTTGACAAAGCGTATGTGGATTTCGACCATCTGGGAGACTTGGAACGGCGCGGAATATTCTGGGTCACACGTGCCAAGGAAAACATGGTTTACAGGGTGATCAAGAAATTTCCAACCAGCCATGAACCCAAGATTCTCAAAGACGAAATCATTGCCTTGCAAAAACCATCGGCTGGCGCTCCGGAACTGATGCGCCGGATTGTGGCGCTGGTGGAAGTGGAAGGCAAACAACGAGAAATGACTTTTTTGACGAACCATCTGGAATGGGCGCCATGGACGGTGGCTGAACTCTATCGGTGTCGCTGGGATATCGAGGTGTTTTTCAAGCAGATCAAGCAGATCAAGCAGACCTTGCAGTTGACCGACTTTATCGGTCAAAATGCCAATGCGGTTCGATGGCAAATATGGATGGCTTTGCTGGTCTATTTGTTGATTCGTCTTCATGCATTTTTGAGCAAGTGGGGGCAGAGTTTCAATCGGCTTGTAACACTGTTGCGCTCGGCTCTTTGGTTGAAACTGGATCTTATTTCTTTGCTCGATAATTATGGGACAGCAAAAGCTGGATTTCGATTTCACCGAGTTATAAACCAACCCTATCTTCCAGGTTTTTCCTGAAAAATATGGGACAGCAACAAATTTTATGGAGACATTTTCTGGCAGAAAATTCATAAACCCAGCTTTAGCTTTTATGGAATCGCTCCCTCTGAAAAGATGGCGAAAAACTCATTTTTTTAAAATTATGGGATGACTGTGATATTTTTTTTCATCTGTGATCAGCTTTTTTTAAAAAATCGGGCATTTCTCATCACAGCATTTTTCGAAATCTGCGCAACTAAATTTTCAACATCCTCCACCACCGCACCACCGGAGAACAGATGTTGATACTGCTTCATTTTTTTCAAACTGCAACGCATCCTTTCATAAAGCCTCAAAACATGCCTGAAACGCGAGGCGGTCAGCTCAATGGTGAAAGGCCCCCCGTAACGCGCACGGCGAAAGGCGCGGAAAAGCTTCGGCCAGGGGATCTTTCCCAAACCGATGGGAAGCCAGTCGCCCAAGCCCAGGCCGATCAAATCATCCACGTCGTAAACATGCACATTGACCAGATGATCCAGATGCGGCCCAAATCCAAGGGGATCCAGGTTCAGATAGGCCGCATGAGCCGGATCAAAGGTGAACCCAATGCCATTCCCCAACCAGCGTCGTCCATCCGTTGACTTTTCAAAGGCGGTGTTTGGAACATTTTCCACGCTGAGGCAAAGGCCGTTTTCATTCGCAAGTTCCCGCAAAATCGCCAGCCATCGCTCGGCTTTCCCTGGATCCCCGGGCAGGTGTTCCACCACAATGACCCTCTCCGGGGCGGCATCCGCAGGCGCCCTTTGTCCGATCATGCGGTACAAATCCCGATGGTATTTCGCAAACCGGCGCTCCGTCCACTCCTCCTCGGAAACCTCATGGTGCCCGCAATGAACCGAACGGATGCGAATCCGCCGCCTCCCGGTTTCCCGGACAAGCCGCTCCCATTTCCATTTTTTTTGCCATTGTTCGCCTGAAATTTCGATGTTTTCAAAATCCAGCCGCGAAACAGCGCGCGCCATCTCCTTTTCCGAAAGGTGATCAAAGAGCCAGGTTGACAAACTGACAGCCATTATTTTCAGGGGTAAATTATGAGGAAAAAGAGGAGGCGAAACAGGCTTTCCATTCCCGGGCCGCCGCGTCGGAACCCGGTTCAATCCTGCCGCAAAGGACCGGAGGATTTCCATTGGATTGCGCGACGCCGTCTTTCCCCTCCACAATGCGTTCCCAAAGCGTCTTTGCCAGTTCCTCCGCCACCCGCCCGGGCGAAAACTCGTACCGCGCCACCGGAAGACCATAGTAGTGGCGGACTCCCTCCGAGGTCATCGTCAACATCATCAAACTTTTGAGCGGATCAATCCTTCGCCCAAGCAACGCCATGGCCGCCCCCCTGGCTGCAACGTCATCCGGTATCAGGATGGCCATCCGCTCCCTTCCCCGCCTTTTCATAAAAACCTCGTCAATCCATCCCAGTGTCTGGACACATGCCAGTTGTTCCCAACACATCCCTTCTTTTTTGCCGACCGGCAACTGACGGATGTCGATCCTCACCCCCGGAAGATTCCCCCGGGCCTCTTCAATGCCCGCCAAGTCGTCGCCGGCCTCCCCCGCCGTGTCAAAGGTTCGCAAATAGCAAACCCGCATGGCCCCCTGTCCGGCAAGCCATTCGACGGAACTCCGGGTGAAATGGGACATGTCCAGCGCCACATCGGTTTCTTCCCTTGCGTGTTTGCAGAGGGACCGTCCCAGGCGAACCACCGGAACACGTATCCCGGTCCGCATGTCCATGGGAAGGGACGCATGGAGCCTCAACTCAACAATGCCCTTGAAAGGATGGTTTTGGACATCTTTCAGGAATTGCCGCGCGTTTTTCATCGCGTATGGATCGCGAGGATTATCAAAACCATTGAGCCCATCGTAAATCCTCCAAGTCCAACGGTCATTGCTGCGCCGGGCGATTTCCTGGAAAAAACAGGAAAGAACCGCCCGATGAAAATGGGCTGCCTCATCGGCAAGATGGCGGCCCAGGAGAATCCCAATCACACCGGTTTCAGTCTGGGGTTTGACAAAGGTACCGCGCTTGGGGGCGATATCCAGATAACCGCAGGCCCGCAACCGTCCAAAGGCGTGCCGGACGGTCTTGAAATCCACATTCCAAACCTTGGCCAGTTGCCTGGCCGAAGGAAGCCGCTGGTTCGGCCCAAGTTGCCCTGTTTCAATCAACCGGCGGAAGTTCTTTTCGATCTGGAGATAAACCGGATCGGCCGGCTGAAAGCTGAAGTTTAAATCTGCTCCATATTGTTCCATTTGCTGTACTATACAGGCCTAGTTGAGATTTGTCAAATAATGCCCGGATATTCCTTCTTAACGAACCGTATCAAGACTCACATGAAACGACTGTTTTCCAATAAATCACCAACCCCACCAAACATCTTGAATGTCATTTGGAACACAAAAACTTGTATGCCCATCAAGGAAAAGCACCAAGGCGCCATTATGATGCCTGAATTCAATATGATATGAACCGGTTTTTGTGATATAAGGACTAAAGGACGATCCCGTTGAATCTTCATCACGGTCGGAAACCACCATCTTTGAAGCATGATCAGAAATGTTTGAAAATTTCTTCCAATAAGTCCCGCTCATAAGCGTATTTGAAAGTCCAAATCGGTTATAGCCATATTCAACGTAATAACAGGCATTCCAATACCACGAGGGAGGCGGCCATTGCAAACGCGACGCAGGGCAATGGAAAATCTCCTGATTTTTTCCAAGATAAGGCTCCAAAAGAAAATTCCAATAAGTTGTCTTGTCACCACTAATCCCAATATACGGAACAATCCAATCATCATTATCGTTTGCATATTGGTGCAAGGCAGCCCCAATTTGTTTTAGATTATTCATGCATTGGATTTTTCTTGAAGTTTCCCTGACACTTTTTAAAACGGGCATCAAAATTGAAAATAAAAGAAAAACAAGCCCGATTGAGACCAACAATTCACTCAAGCTAAATCCAGCAATAAAATATAGCCGTCTTTTCATTTGAAAATCACCTTTAAAATATTGCCCGTTTCATGCTAAGCCCTTCTTCATGTGGCATTTTTGTGCTTTTGACGTTTTTTTCAAGCAAATTAGCATTCAAAATTCCCTTGACAAGCACGTTTTTTTTCATTTCCCTCCAAGTAAAGTCAGCATCCGGTTGTTATGCCGCCATCACATCACCGTTGCTTTCAGCACGGAAAACGCCCCTTTGGGAATGGCAATGCTTGCCTTTTGATCAAAAACGCCCAGCGACTTTTGATTAATGATATCAAACAGATCAACTTTTCGCGAAAGCATTATATTCAAATCCCCCTTGATCGGCAAAGGTTGAAGCATGCCAGGGCTGATTAAATATAAGATATATTCCTTATCGCTAATTTGCACGACAGACAAAAACGCATTATTCATGGAAAACGGCACATCCTTCGCACAATGCGCCACAGCATCCAAGACGAATTGCCTCGCATTTTTGATCTTTTTTCCATCGACAAATATCCATTTTCCGTCCGATTGGATGACATCCTTTATCATCAAAGGAATTTCATTTTTTTTGACAAAGTTTGAAAAATATGTCAAAAATCCAAATTTTGTTTTTGGAAAATAATTGTCATAATATGTTTTTGAATCATAAAAATAATTTGATATATAGCCATCGGCTGTTGTCGCAATTGGATAACCGGCGTCAATAAAACCCGCCTTTTTATTTCTCAAAAAAAGAAAAGGCCAGTCCCCGATGATTTCATCCATTTCCTGATTGTGAGAAATTTGAAAAGCAACCGGGGAAATATTGCGCAACTGATCCTTTTCAACACGTTGTATGACACCTTTTTCAATCAACCTATACACAATATCATGGCTGAGGCGCCCTTGAATGGCAATCTCCCCTTTTCGGACATCAAAAAAATTGAAATTCGAATTTTCCATTGAAATATAGGACGCCCCCTGGCTCAACCCCTTCAAATCGCGCCGCAACGAGGCGTCAGCAGGACAAAAATCCGGAACCGTTCCGAATTTTGCCATCCATTCCTCCGCATTAATCCCCCATTCAGAAACCTTTCCAGAAAACCACAAACCCAAAATCGCTCCTTCATTAATATCGGCATAATATGTATTATTTTTCGATATGGGAACCAAAACATCCCGGTTTTCAGGCAGAAACCATTTCTCATAGATGTCCGCATCTGTCGCAACCGTCAAAAAAAACTTTCCAAAATCCTCTATTAAAAATTTCTTTTTATATTTTTGGCACAACTTTAGCACGTCTTCAATATAACATTTGGCCACATTCCAAGACGGACTCTTATAATAAGAATTATGCTCTGAAATGTCAAATCCGGCTATCGCATTTGGAGCGGCCTTCAACATCGCTTCCAATGCGTCGATCGTCACTTGGGGCCGACATCCATGCATAATATATAAATAGGTTCGCACATTATTGGCTTCGAGGATTTCCGCGGCCCTTGTCAATTCATCCTTGCTCATCATGAATTGCGGATAAAATCCGCTTTCCATGTTTTGAATTTTTGATATAAATTCAAAACATATATTTGTTTTTCTGTACAAATTGGCCGGTTTTGACGCTTTCAAAATCTCCGTTTTTGCGTCTTTCAGAATCATGGGCATGTTTACGCCATTAATAAGGATATGAATTTTATCTTTGTCTTTTACATTTTTTTCAGGAATATTTTTTACATGCTCGCATATCGCGAAAAGATTCCTTCCAACCTCGGTGTTCGTATAATTGCAAGCCTCAACGTCGTCCATGCCGCGCCTTTTGACCTCGCGTCCGATTTCAAACCGGTAATAATTTTCATCCCTTAAGCCTGACGATGCGCAAACGACCTCGGCTTTTCCATCATTGTCGCAATCGGCAATGCATGTGGAAATAAAATAGGAATGGTTCACATCCTTTGGATTTGTCTTCCATGCGATTTTAAAATCAGCTCCATCAATCAACGACAGTTGTCCGCTATATTTATTCAACAAAAAATCATCTATGCCATCCCCAGTAAAATCTCTTTTCAATATTTGTGTTGTTTCGCGAACCTTTTCAGCCCCGCCTTGTGAAAGAATGTTTCCATCTCCATCCAAAATGAATGGACGTCTTCCAACACACAATATTTTTTCAGTTCCCCGAGAATTATTGATGAACGCGCAGGAATCAATCGCATCCGGCAGTGTTTTTTTCCACAGGGTCTCCCCACATTGAGAGAGGGCAACTATGCTTTGAGGCGTTGACGGCACCAGAATTATTTCAAATTTTCCATCGCCATTAATGTCTCCGACATCAATGTTTTTGATGTAAACTCTTGGCGCTCTTCCCATATCCATGCGCCGGAGTTGTTTCCCCTCGCAAGAAAAAACACTCAATGCATTGTCAAGGCCTCCACAAATCAACTCATTTTTTCCGTCTCCATCCAAATCCGCGATCGACAGGGTTAAAGCGCCATGCCCCAACGCGACTTTCCAAAGCAACACGCCATTTTTATTTAGAACAAATATTTCGCCGCCTCCATTCAATGTCGCGCAAATTATTTCAATTTCGCCATCCAAATCAATGTCACAAGCTTCCATGCATGTTGGAAGTCCGCCTAAATCATAATTCCACATTTCAGCATTGTTCTTGTCGCGGCAATATAACTTGAAATCAGCGCATCCAAGCAAAAATTCAACCATTCCATCTTTGTTAATATCGCACGACTTTATAATCCACACAGTCGCCGGAGCCCTTGCTTTTTCAATGATCTTTCCAAAATACTCGCTCTTTTCAAACTTGAAACATTGAGGATGACGGGCGGCCCAGTCGTCGCCAAAACAAAATGAATATATTACTGCAAAAATTATAAAAGAAAAATAAAACTTCATGAGATTTTTAATGTTTATTGTTCAGGATTTTCTTTCGTTCACCATATTTCGCACATAACACTCACCAGATGCAATTCTAATAAATCACACAGCGCGGCGGGACAACGAACCAAAAAGGGTGAAACGCAAAACACAATATTCATAGCCGGCAAGCGCGTCCTTCACCCCCCCAATCAATCCCTTTTTCCGCAAAAGTCCGGTCATGGCCGGAACCCTTTCGCATTTGCCGGCAAGCCCGCTCAAATTCACCCGCCATTTGAATCTCTCCTGTTTTTCACCCAGGTTGGACAGGATGATCAACAATTCGTCCTGTTTCCAATAAATCGCGGTTTTGACGTTCGGACGATCCGTCAACACCGCCCGGTTAAGGTAATTTTGAAAATGATATTGTCCAAGGTCCAGGCCGGAAAAAGCCTTGTCGAATCTTAAGAGCTCCCTCTCCTTTTCCCTCCCATCGATCACCTTGTAGGTTTCACCCGGGGGGCCGTTCACCCGGATTTCCGGGAAATAGCCGCACACGGCGCATTTGGCCAGAAACCTTTCCACCGCCCGCGCCTTTTCCTTGCGCAGGGGAAACGAGAGGATCAGCCGGGGCGCGATGTTCATGAAACCGGCATGCGGCGTAAATTCATCCAGCTCCAACAACCGTCCGTATTGTTTGCGGCAATGGAAAATATCCTCCCCAGTCAGAACAACATCCGCGAGATTATCCGCCAACACCAGGGGATCGTGCCACTCGTGAACAATCATGATGCGGTCCTTCCCCAGGAACTTCCGCGTCCATCTCATCAGGTCGATCAACCCGTCCGCGCCGGTGTGGCGGCCACGAAAATGCAAGCGGTTGTCGCAGGGAACCAGGATGTTTTCGTCGTAATAAATGCCGTCAAACGGATGGCGGGTCAAAACCCTTTTGACCGAATCCTTGAAAAATCTCCTCCATCCCGGCGCCTCATAACACACCTCTTTTCCATATGCCCTGGCTTCATCAGCCGCGGGCCAGGCACGCGTCCATTGGGCGATCTTTTTCCCCGACGGTCCAGCCGCGGGATGGATATGGGCGTTTGAAAAATAAGGAACAATCCTCATGCCATGTTTGTGGACCGAGGCAATCATCCGTTCCAGGTTTCGCATGCCCTGCCCGTCATAGGGAGGATATGAGCCGTCCCGCCAGTTTGCGCGGGCGCGCAGACAGTTGTCGTCCTGAAAAACGATGGTGTTCACTCCGTTTCGCGCCCAGTTTTCGATCTGCTTCTCCGTTGGCCATGGATGAGGGCTGAACCGGATGCTTCGGAACCGCCGCTCCTGTTTTTCCCTCACCGCCGGGAGCGTCAAATAAGAGGTGAAAACACACGGCCCGGAAAGCGCCGCCGGACGGGCTGAACAAAACGGCTCCACCGCCATGACGACTCTTTTTTTGCCGGGGTCATAAGAAATCGAGCAACGGCTTTTCCCATTGTCCCCCGCGAATTTTTCCCATTCGCCCAGATCGGATGCGGGCAGCCATTCAACGCCTTCGCGTCCGCGGCTGAAAAACGACAGCTTGACGGCCATGCCATCGCAGGAAAAAACATTTCCGTCCGAAGACGCGGTTTTGCCGTAGATTTTAAAGCCGCTGCCGCGCAAACTTTCCATGACGCAGGCATTCCCATTCACCCTGTATTTTTTGGAAATGACCGAGGCGGCGTATTCGCCCAGGGAATCATTCATTTCCATGCGCCCGACAATCATGTTGGAAAATTTCGCGGAGGTTTTGGATGGAATAAATTTGCGGGTTATTTTGAGACAGCCATCCCCGCGGATTTCGTAAATATAATCATAACCGATCCCGCCGCTCCGCCCGTTCCGGTCCCGCAAGACGCCGCGGACTTTTATCGCGATGCGGTCCTTCCGCCTTTCAATCACCCGGATTTCCGGAGCGGACTCATGAAGGTCGCTGTATTCGGAAAAGCGCGAGCTGACGGGCGCGGCCAGGATGTTTTTGTTTGAACCATTAAAACAAACCATGCTGTTGATGCAGCCGCCCGTTTTGCGTCCGATCGCCACAGACCAGAGATCGCTTCCAACCTTCAGCTCGTTATTTGCGCTCTGCAATTTGGTTTTTAGATGAAAAAATTCATTCATTCGGTGATTTTAATTTTAGGATCATATCCGAAATTTCCATTCTTGCTTTATCATACTCATCCGCCCGCCATGTTTTTTCATTCTCCAGAGGTTCGCCTGTATTTTTATCCCGAAAAGTATAATTTTTCAAAACAGGGTCGATTTTTTTATTCAAATTTGATAAAAGTTTTTCAGCATTTTCAATCAACTCTTTTCTTTTTTCCATTTTTTGCGACTTCGCTTCTAAAATTGTTTTTTCCAGTGTTTTAATATAACGATAATCATCAATCCCCTCCCTTCTTATTTCCCAATCAATCGTGGAGATCGGCCCATCTTCTCCTGGATATACATCACACTGTGGATACTTATTATTGTCAATTGGATTGAATGGATTTTTATGATAATAATAAATTTGATAATGCCACAAAAGAGTACCTTCGATCCCCCACTTCCATGACAAGTATCCCATGCAATACCGCGTTTGCGGTGGAGTTGTAAACCAGCTTACCGGGTTGTTATAGATACAAAATGATTTTCCTTTTGCCTTGATTTTTTCCTTGATTTCCTTGGAGACTTTTAATGGAGACACCCTGATAATATCATAAATATCTAATAATTTTTCAAGCAAATCCACCCTCTTTTCAAGCATGTTCATTGTTCCCGTTGAAAAAGTTATTGACAGCTTAATGAATGGAATTTCCTTTTTTATATAAGTTCCAATTGCAATCGCCTCTTTTGCCCTACCTTCCGTGTAGGGCTCATCACAGGGATAAAAAATCAACTGTGGCAAACTGTTTTTTTCAATTTCTCTCGTCAAATCTGACAAGATGTCTTTAAATTTTTCAAATTTTCCAAGAACCGGAAGATAGTGCCAGTTTATTGGATAATTAAGCCCAGTTTTTTTTGCTGTCACAAATGATCTCAAAACCGTGTCAATCTTGAATTCATCCTCACCTGGAATATTCCACCCGGATAATCCATGCCATCCGCAAACTGGAACCACGCAATTCATGCCATGTTCCTTCATGTCAACAAATTCACGCTCCATTCTTTTCCATTGCCCATCCCATCGTCCTCGCTGTTTGTTGATCATTGGGTAGGAATAGCACATGCCGATATGGATTTCCGGATTGCATAATTTAAATGGCAATACCTTGAGTTCCAACGCCATCTCCAATGATGCGGCATTTTTCGGACGTATTAAAATTCTGGATTCATACTTGCCAGGGACGGCATCCTCTGGAACTTTGATTGTCATCCAAAATTGGCTTGTGGAATTTTTGGGAATGTTTATTTTTAAAAAATCCTCGAGCAAAGTCGGCATTGACATGTATTTTGACGGATTTGCGTATGAAATCAAAGCCCTATAGATGAATTTTACGATCTTAATATTGATGAAACTTTTATCTATTTTATTCCCACATGCATCTGTCAAATCGGATGCTTCCATTTTGACATCCTCGAGATCCATCAAGCTGTGTATGGAAAAAGTGGCTGGTTCGAATTCACCAAGCGCCGCTCTGATGCATATTTTTTTGTTGATTTCATCATTTTGCGGGATGGTGTTTTGATGGATATGACTAAGATAGTTTCTCGAAAAAATGCAATATTGCGTTTTTTCAGGAAAAATCGTTTTATTTTTCTCTTTGAACTCGTATTGCAAAAATTGACTGATATACTCCGGATCACCCAATTCAATCTCATATTTGATTTTTTTTATTTCTTCTTTGGCAAGCGGAATATCCTTTTCAGGATAAACAATAAGCCCATTTATCAACCAACCAAATTCTCCATGGAATCGAAGTCTTAATTTACCTTCAACAACCCTGACAGGATATTCATCAACCCGGAAAATATATTTTCCGGGAAGTGACAGTTCTGCAAGTTTTTCATTTGAAGAATATACGCTGAAAATCGGCGGAATATCATCTTTGTCGCCTACCACAAGACAAATTCTGTAATTTCCATCAGGTAAATCTATTGTAAACTCGCCGTCTTCTTTCCCTTCCACAAAATCCTTCGTCAGTGCATTTGCACTATCTCTATAAATAATATTTTTATTTTCCTGAGGTTTTTCTAATTTGCGATCTATTCCCCACCGTCCACCCCCAGCGCTCCATCCGAATCCTTTTCCTCCATTGTACGGAGGATCATTGGCGGTTATCCGGTGAAAACCAGGGCGCAAAGAAGAATCATCGGATCCAAAATCAAATGCATATTTGAATGAATAATGAGTCTTTTTAAACCATGAATAATCTTGCGACATATCTTTGACTACATACCCTGAATATTGAGCGCGTTCCGGATTTTTATATGAAAATTCTATCTCTTTTTTCCCGAGAGGGCCATTATACAACTTGAATTCATCAAGTATCATGCAGCTTTCGCTTCCAAGCATTGCCTTTCCATCCAAATCGGATGGATCGGCGATTTTTCTCGAATATCCCTGAGGCTTTCCATCAATATAAAGATACATGCGTTGTCCATCCCATTTCCCGGCCACATGTATCCACCTATCTTGTCCGATCATTTCTTCGGACACAATCTCCTGAATGCCCTGGTGTGTTTTCAACGAGAAATAAATATGATCATCAGCTTTTGCCATCATTTTTATTGAATCAGTTGTAAATATATTATTATGACATCCTGTTTTATAAAACTTTATCCATGTAATAATCGTCATGCCTTTTTTTATGGAAACATTTGAAAAATTAAGATACGCGCAAGATTGTTTTCCATTGAATTTTATGGCTTCACCACACCTTCCAACAACTTGTTCCACATTATCAATGTTCTCCAAATGATTTCGTTTCTGAGAGATGTCAACATCCATTCCTTCGCGATCAAAAGGCCAATGTCCAATAAGATCAGCCGACAATACACATGCGTTTTTTATTTCCATCGCATGGCTTGTCATGCTTAAAACAAAAATTATTCCAATAATGACACACCGTCCAAAGGCGTGCCGGACGGTCTTGAAATCCACATTCCAAACCTTGGCCAGTTGCCTGGCCGAAGGAAGCCGCTGGTTCGGCCCAAGTTGCCCTGTTTCAATCAACCGACGGAAGTTCTTTTCGATCTGGAGATAAACCGGATCGGCCGGCTGAAAGCTGAAGTTTAAATCTGCTCCATATTGTTCCATTTGCTGTACTATACAGGCCTAGTTGAGGTTTGTCAAATGGCGGCGCTTTTTTTAGCGATGCCCCATATCCCGGCATGTTCGGACTGCAGCCGGCGAGGAACCTCAATCAAACCTTTGCCGCTGCGGCGATCTGCTGCCAGCCGCGGGTCATCATATTGACGGCATAGGCGGCCAGGAGAAGGGAAACGATCTTGGACAGGGCGCGCAAGCCGGTCATGCCGATCCAGGCGGCCAGCCGTTCGCCGTAGCGGAAAACCAGCGCCACTAGGACAAGGTTCAAGGTCAGGGACAGAAGCGTCATTCCCAAACCGACGCTGTGCATCAGCATCAGGACAGTGGCAAGGGTGGCGGGACCGGCGATGAGGGGCAGTCCCAGCGGCACCACGCCGAAATCCTCGCCCAGACTCTCTTTTTCGCCGCCCCGGATCAGCATGTCGCGCACGGCCAGTACCAGCAGGATGAGCCCTCCCGCGATTTGAAAATCGAAAAAGGGGTCCGAGTTTTATGGCATACATGGACTGAACGCGTGAGTTAGACTATTTTTTGGATTCCCTCCTGCCCGTGCATTGCATGGAGTGGCAATGGGCGGGTGAGCGGTTTATCGGCATGACGATGAATGGAGGCATGCCGATAAAATGCTCTCGTGCGATGAGATTAGGATGCGGGAAAGGGAGTGATGCGGCTGGATTCCCGTTTTCGCGGGAATGACGATGGGAGGCGGTGGAATTATGGGGGGGCGTGATGGGAATTCTTGCAGATTGGCTTATGTCAATGGATTTATTTTTGAATGTGAAAAAGTTTTGAGTGTGAGTGGGGTTGTGGATGCAAGAGCAAGGCGGTCAAACAGCCAAAGGAGAAAAGCTTCGCACTTTGCGCTTGTTCGTTGAGGGGAAAAGTTACAAGGTGGGGGGATGGAATGAACGGCGACCCGTTGCCCGCGGTTTTGGGCGGGGGCCGGTCATGAATGACGCCGATTTTGATGTGCTGCCATGAGAAAAGAACCTGAAATCACGCCGCAATTGATAGAGAAACACGGAATCACTCCCGAGGAGTACGAACGGATACGTTCCATTTTGAAGAGGGAACCAAATTTCACCGAGCTGGGCATTTTTTCGGTGATGTGGAGCGAGCATTGTTCCTACAAGAATTCGCGGGCTGAGTTGAAGAAGTTTCCGACAACAGGGCCGGGGATTCTGGTGAAGGCCGGGGATGAAAACGCGGGGGTGGTGGATATCGGGGACGGGTGGGCGATCGCCTTCAAGATTGAGAGCCACAATCATCCCAGCGCGGTGGAGCCTTTCCAGGGGGCGGCGACAGGCGTGGGGGGGATCATCCGGGATATTTTCACGATGGGTGCGCGTCCCGTGCTTTGCATGGATTCGTTGAGGTTTGGGCCGATCGACAAGCGCGACGGGGAGAAGGATTTGTCCAGTCATGTCCGCCGGAACCGCCGGTTGCTGGCGGGTGTGGTGGCGGGGATTGCGCATTATGGGAATTGCATTGGCCTGCCCACGGTGGGCGGGGAGATTTGTTTTGATGAGAGTTACAATGGGAATCCGTTGGTGAACGTGGTGTGTCTGGGGGTGTTGCGGCACGACCAGATCCGCAAGGGACGGGCGACGGGCGTGGGGAATCCGGTGTATTATGTGGGCGCGGCGACGGGGCGGGACGGGCTGGCGGGGGCGGCTTTTGCGTCGCGCGAACTGACGGAGAGTTCCCACGAGGATCGTCCGGCGGTGCAGGTGGGCGATCCTTTCATGGAGAAGCTGTTGTTGGAGGCGTGCCTGGAATTGTTCGCGCATCCGGAGGCTGTGGTGGGGGTGCAGGACATGGGGGCGGCGGGTCTGACCTGTTCCACGTGCGAGACGGCCAGCCGCGGCAAATCGGGGATTGAGATCGAACTGGACAAGGTGCCGCAGCGGGAGACTGGGATGACGCCGTACGAGACGATGTTGAGCGAGTCCCAGGAGCGCATGCTGATCATTGCCCGGAAGGGGCAGGAGAAGGAAGTGGAGAGGATTTTCGAGAAGTGGGATTTGCACGCGTCGCACATTGGGTATGTGACGGATGACGGCATGATGCGGGTGAAGCAATCGGGGCGGACGGTTGCGGAGATTCCGGCCCGTCCTCTGGCTGACGAGGCGCCGGTGTATGTGCGCGAGGCCAGCGAGCCGCCGGCCCTGCCGCAGGTGGACACTCCGTGCACGATTTTCCCCGAGTCGGCGGATTGCGGACAGGTGATTTTGAAACTGATGGCCGATCCGACCATTGCCTCAAAGAACTGGGCTTACCGGCAGTATGATCATCAGGTTCGCAACGGCAGCTGTGTGTTGCCGGGATCCGACGCCGCAGTGGTGCGGTTGTTGCTGGATGAATTGTGCGGGACGGGAACGCCGCAGGTCAAGCCGGGGCAGCCTGTCCGGGAGAAGTACGTGGCCATCACCACGGATTGCAACGCCATTCATTGCCGGGTGAATCCGCGGCAGGGCGCGAAGATGGCGGTGGCGGAAGCCAGCCGGAACATTGTCTGTTCGGGGGGGCGGCCGCTGGCGGCTTCGGACAACCTGAATTTTGGCAATCCCAACAAGCCGGAGAGTTTCTGGCATCTTCGCGAGTGCGTGGAGGGGATGGCGGAGGCCTGCCGGTTTTTCAACACGCCGGTGACCGGGGGAAATGTGAGTCTTTACAATGAATCGCCGGACGGATCAGTTGATCCGACGCCGGTGGTGTGCATGGTGGGGTTGATTGAGGAGGCGCGTTTGATCACCACGCAGTGGTTCAAGAAGGAGGGGGATCTGGTGTTTTTGCTGGGCGGGATGGGCAGCGGATTGGGCGGGAGCCGGTATTTGCTGGAGCGGACCGGGAAGAAGATGGGGCCGTTGCCGCCGTTTGATTTCGAGGCGGAAAAACGGGTCCAGGAGGCGGTGGCAGGGGCGATTCGCCGCGGGGTGGTGTGCAGCGCCCACGATTGCAGCGATGGCGGCCTGGCGGTGGCGCTGGCGGAATGCTGCATCTCCAACGGACGTTTGCTGGGCGCCAGCATCCAGTTGCCGGCGGTGACTCCGCGGTTGGATGACATTCTGTTCAACGAGGCGCCGTCGCGGGTTGTGGTGAGCGTGTCTCCGGAGGGGCGCGGGACGTTGGAAGAAGCCTGTCGCGCTGCCGGGGCGCCGGTTTGCGAGATTGGGCGGGTGGGGGGTGACAGCCTGGAATTTCTGGCGGATCGCCGTGTCGTGGCCGCATTGCCCGTGGACAAACTGCGGGCGGCCTGGCATGACTCCATTGCCTCGTTGGTTGAGAAATAGCCATGCTTGAGATTGAGAACCTTCATGTTCGCTATGGGGCGATTCATGCCCTGAGAGGGGTGTCGTTGGAGGTTCGTTCCGGGGAGATCGCGGCATTGATCGGCGCCAATGGCGCCGGAAAATCGACCTTGTTGAAGGCGGTTTCGGGGCTTATCCGTCCGTCTGAAGGACGGATGCGGTTTGCCGGGACGCAGGAATTGGGGCGGTTGGCATCGTGCGAATTGGTGAGGCAGGGCATTTCCATGGTTCCAGAGGGGAGGGCCATTTTTTCAAATCTGACGGTGATCGAGAATCTTGAGGTCGGGGCTTATCTGCGTCGCGACAGCGAGGTGAAAAAGGACCGGGAATGGATATGGGAACTGTTTCCGCGGTTGCGCGACCGCCAGCGTCAGAGCGCGGCGACCCTGAGCGGCGGCGAACAGCAGATGCTTGCGATCGGGCGGGCCTTGATGTCGCGTCCGAGGTTATTGTTGCTGGACGAGCCTTCGTTGGGGCTGGCGCCCTTGATGGTGCAGACGATTTTCCGGACCATTCGCCAGATCAACGGGAAAGGGGCGTCCATTTTGCTGGTGGAACAGAATGCCCACATGGCGTTGCAGGTGGCGCACCGGGGGTATGTGTTGCAGACCGGCGAAATGGTTTTGTCCGGGACGGGCCCGGAATTGATGGAAACGGAGCAGGTGAAGCGTTTTTATCTTGGAGAGGCTTGATGGCGAATCCCATTGTTCAACGCGAATTGATGACCACGCTGCGGGCGCCGCGTTCAGCGTGGGCGCTGGCGGTGACGGTGGGGGTGTTGTTGCTTTTGACGCTGGCCCTGTGGCCGGCGGGGGGGCTTTATTCCCTTGGGGAGCAGGCTTCGCACATGCTGTTGAGCGCGGTGGCGCTGGGGGGGCTTTTGCTGGTGTTGCTGATTGCTCCGGCGTTCACGGCGACTTCGTTGACGAGCGAGAAGGAAAACGCATCGTACGATCTGCTGACCCACACGTTGCTGCGCCCCGGGCAGATTGCCTGGGGAAAGATTGTGTCGTCGCAGGTGTTTTTGTTGCTGCTGGTGATATCGATTCTTCCGGTTTTGGCAGCCACTTTGTTTTTGGGCGGGGCGGCGGCGGAGCAGTTGTTGATGGTTGTGGCGGTGATTGCCGGCGCGGCGGCGGCGACCGGCTTGCTGGGGTTTGCGGTGAGCGCCTGGTGTCACGAAAGTTTTACAGCCCTGGTGGTGACCTATTCGGGCATGTTGATCTGGTGTTCGCTGCCGTTGTTCTGTCCCATTTTGCTTCCCGGCTTGGTGACACAGGTTCCTTTTTTGGGAATGCTGGCCTATTGCAGCCCCCTCTCGGCCATGTTGAATGTCCTTGATCCCGGTTTTTTTGCGGGGATGAAACTGCCGGTTGACGCCGAGATGGCATGGGGTTTTGGAAAAGGGGGCAAGGTTTTGATGCTGGGCCTGAAGAAATCAACGCTCATTTATTTTTCGTCATGCCTGGCGTTGGGGGGCGGGAGTTGGATTGCCGGGATGGTCAGCATTCTCAGGCCGAGCCTGACCGCGAAGAACAAGGCGGGAGGGTTGTCCGCGGAGGAGAAGAAGGTTGGTTTTCCCTTTGTGCTGATGGATCCCCGGCGCCGCCGGCGGCTGATCGGCAACTGGAGCAATCCGATTCTGGCCAAGGAATTGAGGAGCAAGACGTTTGGGCAGGGGCCGTGGATTGTGAGGGGCATGTACGCCACCTTTGCGCTTTCGCTGTTGCTGGTGGGGTTGATGGTCAAACAGGGAATGGGGCAGAGAATGGATTTTGATATTTTGAAGCTGGCCATGCTGGCCTTTCAATTGCTGGTGGTCATCCTGCTGGTTCCGGCGTTGCTGGCGGGCGCGGTGACCCAGGAGGAGGAACAGATGCAGTTTCAACTTTTGAGGCAGACCCTGATCCGGCCCCACACTTTTCTGACCGGGAAAATGCTGTCGGTGTGGATGTTGGTGGTGTTGTTGCTGGTGGCCAGCATCCCCATGTGGTGGATGATGGCTTATTTGGAGAGTTATCAATGGATCGGCACGCTGGTGAGTCTGGCGGTGGTCTGCAGCACGTTGATCCTGACGTCATCGATATCGATGGCGGCATCGAGCGCGGCCCGGACCACGGCCGCGGCCACCGCAATATCTTTTGCGGTGGTGTGCCTGTTCGCCTTTGGCACGCTGGTTCCCCTGTTGATGGGTGGACAGCTTCCGGCAAGCTGGCGGACGGCGATCCTGGCGTGGAATCCCTTTGCGTCGGGGTTGCAGGCGGTGAGCCTTGATTTTCTGAAGGGCGAACCGCTGTTGTGGTGGCGTTTTGTGACACGAGCCCTGCTGGGCAGTGTGATTTTTTTCGCGGCAGCCTGGTTTTTCCTGTGGCGGCGGTTGAGGAGGCATCTTGCATGAAAGCGGCATCGGGTCATCGACGGGTGGCGGTTTGTTTGTTTGCGGGGGTTGTCTGCGCGGCCTGGTGGAGCGCCAACCGGGTTGCGGGAGTGGAGCTTCCTTATCGCAACGAGGAAACAAGGCAATTATTGCTGCAAAGCGCGAAGGATGAGGACCGGGCGCAACGGGTGCGGGCGGGGACGGCGCTGGCGGGGCTTGGGGATGAGCGCAACAAGGAGGCGATCGAAAAACTGGCGTCGGATCCGGTGGAGGCGGTGCGGGAGGCTGTCAAATCCAATATCCAGGCCGGGACAAACGGCGAAGCGAGGATTGTCCAGCCTTGTCCTGCCGGTTTTGTTCCGCGGCCCGCGATCGATCCCTCAACGGCTTCGGAAAACCATCGCGATCCGCGGGTGCGTTTGCAGGCGCGTTTGTTGAAGCTGAAGAACGATCCGTCTTGCAAGGATGATTTTTCGAGGTTGCTGGACGACGCGGATTATTGCGTGCGAAGGGAGGTTTCCAAGGAGGTTGTGAAATCGAGGGGGGCGGATTCTCTTTCTGTTTGGAGAAAATTGCTGGGGTCCGGGAAACTGGATGAACAGGTTGAGGCTGCTTGGGCAGTGGGGCAGCTTGGGTCCAAGGCGGATGAAGGGGCGATGGCCGGCTTTTTGAATTCGTCTTCAACTCGATTGCAGTTGATTGTGGCGGATGGATTATGGCGGATGGGGGGGGATGCCGCCCGTCAAGCGCTGGGAGAGGCCATTGTGAAAGCGAACGGTCCGATACAGGAACGTTATCTGGAGTTGGCGGGACATCTGAAGGCTTCGGCGGCCCTGCCAGCCATCCGGCAGTTGGTTGCAGATAAAAAAACGCCGGAAAAGCCGGTTTTGGCGGGGTTGGATGCGTTGGCGAGCATGGCGGATGCGGAGTCAAAACCCATTCTTTTAAAGATCGTCACGGATTATCGCGTGGAATTCAGCAATCGCCGGAAACTGGCAGCCAAGGCGTTGGGAAAGATCGGCGCAAAGGAGGCTGTGGCGCCCCTCTATAAATTGGTGACGCAGATGGTGATTCCCGTTCCCATGGCCGGGTTGTGTTATGAGGAGGATAAAACCCGGGCTGTCTGTGTTGAAGCGTTGGGGGAATTGGGCGCCGGAGAGGAATTGAAGAAGATGTTAAATGAGGCTTTTCTTGTCCAAGCTTCCGAGCCGCTTCTGCAGGCATTGGCGGAGAGTTTGAGCAAATCAACCGGCATACCCCATGACTACCGGAGAACAGTGACCGCGCGAACCTATTTTGTGGACAGCATGAAACCCATGACATTCCCTCCAGAACTTGCTGAAAATCAAAAGCAGCAACCTGTTTTCCAAATCAAGCCGAAATGATTAAAAAAACACTTGAAAAAGATGCAAAATGAATATATATCAGGAATATGAGAATTACAGTTGATGTTGATGAGGCTACTTTAAAGAGTATTATGCAGTTGACGGGCGAAAAGAAAAAAAGCCCTGCCATCAGCAAAGCTGTTGTCGAATACGTGAATCGGAAGAAAGCCAGGGAGTTTGGCCGGTTGATGAGGGAGGGGGCGTTTGATTATCCCGTTACCAATGAAGAAGTTGAAAAGCGGGATGTGTGATGGTTTTGGTGGATTCATCGGTATGGATTGAGAGTTTAAGGCGGAATGGCAGTCTGGAAGCCAAAGTTGGATTGGAGGGTTTGTTGGAAGAAAGCGAAGCCCTGTGGTGCGGCCCCATCAAACTTGAGGTGTTGGGAGGCGCCCGGCGTGAAGATCGAGCCAAAATGGAGTTTTTTTTCGAGTGCATCCCCTGCCGTGCTGTGAGTGACGCGGCGTGGAACGACGCGAAATGGCTGGCATGGAAATTAAGGGACAAGGGATATACCCTGCCGTGGAACGATGTGTTGATTGCCAGCCTGGCGTTGTCGTGGGGCGTGCGTGTCTATGCCTTGGATCAACACTTTGAGGTCATTGGCCGGGAGGCGGGGTTGCCGCTGTACAAGCCCGGATATGGCGGGATGTACCAACCGGATTAAGAATATCTGGCGTGATGCTCCCGGTAGGCCCGGATGATTTTTTGAACCAGGGAGTGGCGGACGACATCCATTTCGTCCAAGTGACAGAAGGCGATGTCGCCGATATCTTTCAGGACCCGTTCGGCATCCGGCAATCCGCTGCGTTTGTTGCTGGGCAGGTCGATCTGGGTGACATCGCCGGTGATGACGCAACGGGAGCCTTGTCCCAGGCGCGTGAGGAACATGAGCATTTGGTCGGAGGTGGCGTTTTGGGCTTCGTCGAGGATGATGAAAGCGTGGTTCAAGGTGCGTCCGCGCATATAAGCGAGCGGGGCGATTTCGATGGTTTCGCGTTCCAGATGGTTTTGCAAATCACCAGGGTCCATCATGGCGCCCAATGCGTCGTAAAGGGGGCGCAGGTAGGGGAGCAGTTTTTCCTTGAGATCGCCGGGGAGAAACCCGAGGGCTTCGCCTGCTTCGACTGCGGGGCGGGCGAGGATGATTCTTTCGACCTGTCCCTGGCGCAACATGCAGACTGCCATGGCCACCGCGAGGTGGGTTTTTCCGGTTCCGGCGGGGCCGATGCAAAAGACCATGTCGTGACGGCGCATGGCTTCCACATAATGACGCTGGCCGTGGCTGCGGGCATTGACGGTCTGGCGGCGCGAGGAGACTTCGATCCGGGCCGAGGAAAGGGCCTGGAGGTTTGGAGACTCGGATGGCTGGCCATCCGTCCGGTTTTCCCGTTGCCGGCGGCAGGTTTCCAACGCGTAATTGAATTCAAATGAGCCGATGGACACCCCTTTTTTTTGGGCGGATTCAAGGTCGCGCAGAAAGGCGCCGGCGCGCGCCACGGCGGCGGGATCGCCGCCTTCTATTCTGAACCAGTTGTCGCGCTGGACGAAACGGATGCCGAAATATTTTTCGGCGGATTCAAGCAGACGGGGATCGCCGCCATACAAGGCCTGGGCGGAACGCGGGGATTCGAAGTGAAAGGTTTCTTCAGGCATGGGGTGCGCTGTCTTTCTCGATGGCGTCCATGATTTTTTGGCGGGTCGCCTGGAGACCGTCGGAGACAACCCGGGTGTCGGAGAGGACGGTCATGAAATTGGTGTCGCCATTCCATCGCGGGACAAGATGAAAGTGGAGATGATCCGCAATTCCGGCGCCGGCAGCGTTGCCCAGATTGAGTCCGGCGTTGAATCCATCGGGCTTGAACGCCTTGATCAGGATGTTGCGGCATCGGCGGAGCATCACGAACAGATCCCTGAGTTCATCTTCAGTCAGGTCGTTCAGCTCACCCGTGTGCCGGTAGGGGGCGATCATGAGGTGTCCGCCGGTATAGGGGAATGTGTTCAAAAGGGCAAAACAGGTTTTTCCACGGATAAGGACATGATTGGCGCGGTCATCGGAGGGTTGGTTGTCCGTGTCGCGTTGCGCGGCCTTGAGGCAGAATACGCAACCGGCCGGCTTGTGTCCGAAGAGGTAGGTGGCGCGCCAGGGAGCCCAGAGATGTTGCATGAAACGGTTTGTATCGCGCCGGAGGAAGGCTGTCAAACCGCAACAAGGGCTTGCGATGGATGGCGTCATTGTGCTAGCCAAAGGACATGTCTGGTTTCATGGCGCGTTTTTCATGGTATGGTTTTTTCGCCGGGATGGTGTGTTTTTTTTCCTGGACGGCGTGGGGCGCGCCGGCGCCGGCGAAGGCAAAGGGAAAACTGATTATTTCCGATTCCCAGGAAATCCGCAGCCTGCAGGCTGAGACCTTCAAGTTTCTGCAGCAAATGAAGTTTGGAGAGTTGGAGGCCAACGCCAGGAAGTTTCGCAGGGAAAACAAGCGTTTTCGCGATGGCAGTTGGATGCTGGCCGCCTTTTACAAGGGGCTGACCACTCCGACGGAACGGCTGGACGAATCCGACGGGGTGCGTTTCATGTCGTTGCCCGATTCCGCGATGGTGGTGAGTTTGCTGGAAAAATGGGCGCTGGCCGATCCTGAATCGGCGACTGCGCGCATTGCCCTGGGACATGCCTATATTGACATGGCATGGGCGTTGCGCGGCGATGAGGCGGCGGTCAAGGTGTCCGCGGAACGGTGGAAGCCTTTCGAGGAACGGCTGGGGCTGGCGCGAAGGATTTTGTTTGAGGCGGAAAGTCTGAAGTCGGATGATCCGTCGCTTTATCATGCCCTTTTGCGTTTGGGGCTGGCCCAGGGATGGAAAAGGCCCGAATTCGAGGTTGTTTATGAAAAAGGGGCGGCCTTGGCGCCCCAATACGATCTGATTCATCTGGCCAAGGCCATTTATTTGTTGCCCCAATGGATGGGGCAGGGCGGGGACTGGCAGCGCTTTGCGCATGAGGTGGCTCAAAAACGGGGGGATAAGGATGGGGCGATATTGTACACCCGCATTGCCTGGGGTGTTGCCCTTTATCTGGGGGGTGGCGAGCGTATTTTCAAAGAGCAGAACATCCCGTGGTCTGCGATGAAAAAAGGGTTCAAGTGTTTGATGGACGAGTATCCTGGTTCCAATTTGAATATGAACTGGTTTTGCCGTTTTGCCTGTCTGGCGGGAGATGCGGGGGAGGCGCGGCTTCAGATGATGAAGATTGGCAATCGGATGGAGTTGGAGGTTTGGGGAAGTTTCGAGTCTTTTGAGCGTTGGCGGGAATGGGTTTCAAACCGGGACGACCAGCGGTGATTCGGAACTTGCGCTTTTGAAGGTTTTGAGGCATCAATGCGGGGCGCGCGAGGCGCATAGGAAACCGGAACCATTGTGAATGCCTTTTTGATTGATACGCTGGCAGCCCAGGGATGGCTTGATGAAGAAAAAATGTCGGCTTTGCGCCAGGCAGTCGAGGCTGATTCAGGGTTGTCTGTTGTTGATTTTTTGCGTGAGAATGGATGGCTTGGAGAGGAACATCTGGCCTGGTTGCAGTCCCAGGCGGAGCCATCCGCAGAACAAGCCGGCGGCAATGACGAATCTGTCATCGGGGTGGTGCAGGAGGGAAATGATGGAGCTGATGATGCCCGCGCAAAAGGTCTTCTTCCACCGGAGGTTGAAGCGGGGGTTGTTCTGGGTGAGGACGGCGCCCTGCGCGGATTGAACGACTATTTGAAACTGGGTCGTTTCTATGGCGCCTCGGATGTGCATGTGGGGGTTTATTCCCCGCCGGTCATGCGCCGTTTTGGGACTCTTGTTCCGATGTGGCCCAATGCGCCGATGCTGACTCCGGCCCAGACCGAGCGGTTGCTTCTGGCCATTTTGACGGAAAATCAAAAAAAACAATTGAAGTCGCGGGGTGACGTTGATTTTTGTTATTTTTCCTCCGAACAGGGGCGGTTTCGCGCCAGCGTTGTGACTCAACGGCTGGGGATTGACGGGGTTTTCCGGGTGATTGATTCCCGGGTGAAAACCATGGAGGAACTTGGGTTGCCCGAACATCTCAAAGGGCTGACCCAGTATAACAATGGCCTGGTGCTGATCACAGGGCCTGGCGGTTGCGGCAAATCCACGACCATGGCGGCTTTCATCGAGGAGGTGAACAGCACCCGGCACGATCATATCATCACCATTGAGGATCCCATCGAATTTGTTTTCGCCTCCAAACACTGCCATATCACCCAGAGGGAAGTGCACAGCCATACGGAGTCTTTCAGCCGCGCATTGAGGGCGGCTTTGCGCGAGGATCCCGACATCATCATGGTGGGCGAAATGCGCGATTTGGAGACGGTGTCCCTGGCCATCCGGGCTGCGGAGACCGGCCATTTGGTGTTCGCCACGCTTCATACCCGCAATGCGGCCCGGACCCTGGATCGCGTTCTGGATGTGTTTCCCGTGGAGCAGCAGCCGCAGATTCGAACCATGGTTGCGGGATCATTGCGCGGTGTGGTCAGCCAGCAGTTGATTCCCCGGTTGGATGGGCGCGGTCAGGCGATGGCTTTGGAAATTCTCATCAATACCAGGGCGGTGGAGCCGTTGATCCGGGATGCCAAAACATTCATGCTTCCTGGAGTGATGCAGACGGGCAAGAAGGTGGGGTGCCGGGTGATGGATGATTCCCTGCTGGAATTGGTGAGGAAGGGAATCATCGCCCCCAAGGAGGCTTTTGAAAGGGCGGAGAACAAGGTGATGTTCCGCGAATTTCTCCAGTAAACGATTGTGAGGTCCCGATATGGCACAGATTGATCAACTTTTTAATGCGATGGTGGGAATGGGGGCGTCCGACTTGCATTTGCATGAGGGGGAACCGGCCAAGGTCCGTGTGCATGGAGATATCAAATGCATCACCGAGGACATCCTTGATCACGATACCATTCACACCATGCTTTCGGAGATCACGGAGCCGGAACCATGGAAGGAATTTCTGGCGGGAGGGGATTTGGATTTTGCCTATCAAATGGATGAGGATTCCCGTTTCCGGACGAATCTCATGAAACACACCGGAGGCATCGGCGCGGTTTTTCGTCTCATTCCGACAAAGCTGTGTTCTCTCGAGCAATTGGGAGTGCCGCTGGTCATCAAGAAATTTGCGGAGATCCGGGGCGGGGTTGTGCTGGTGACGGGGCCGACGGGGAGCGGCAAGTCCACGACACTGGCCGCCCTGATGGACTACATGAACATCAATTTTTCGCGGCACATTGTGACAATTGAGGAACCCATTGAGTTTGTGCATCGCAACAAGATGAGCATCATTACCCAGCGCGAAGTCCCCATTCAAACCCCCGATTTTGCGTCGGGGTTGCGCGCGGCCATTCGCGAGGATGCCGATGTTGTGCTGGTGGGTGAGATGCGTGATCTGGAAACCATTTCGCTGGCCCTGACTGCGGCGGAGACGGGGTTGCTGGTGTTTGGAACGTTGCATACCAATAATGCCCGGAAGACTGTGGACCGCATCATAGATGTGTTTCCCGCGGAACAACAGCCGCAGGTGCGCACCATGCTGGCGGCCTCCCTGCGGGGGGTGGTGGCTCAATTGCTGCTCAAGCGATGTGATGGAAAAGGGCGTGTGGCCACCACGGAAATTCTGGTTTCAAACACTGCGGTGGCTTCCATTATTCGTGATGGAAGGACTGAAAAATTGATGGACGTGCTGACCGCCGGACGGGGCGAGGGAATGCAGTTGATGGACGACTCCATCATGGGATATCTCTCCGCAGGAGTGGTGAGTCCCATGGAGGCCTACATGAAAGCCATCGACAAGAGCCGCTTTGCCAGCTTTCTTCCCAAGGACAGTCCAGTTGCGACGGAAAAATAACCCGCCTACAGCGATTTGCATTCGCTGCTCAACGCATCTTTTTGTTGTTCTTAAAAGAAACCGCCTTCGCATCGGGTTTTACCCGATGCGAAGGGATTGACGCCGCCGGATGTCCGGAAAAACTACCTCTTTTTCTTGGAGGCTTTCCTGGACTTGCAGCAGCAGCATTTCCTAACGGATTTCTTTGATGATTTGGTCGATTTCTTTTTTGTAGCTTTTTTCTTTGTAGCCATAGGCCTTGAAATTAACAACTAGTTTCCAAAAGAGCGAGATATTTTTTTAATAAAAAATTTTGATTTTTGAATGGTGACTTTAAAAAGCTCTAAAAATGGACCTGGCGTGCCGAGGCCCGCCTTCGTCCCGCGGACTCCGGCGCGGCAGCCTTCGCTCGCCGACTGGCTGTGGCGTGCCGAGCCGCAGCTCGCCAGACGGCGAGCGAAGGCTGGTGGGCGATGACGGATTTGAACCGCCGACAGCCTGCGTGTAAGGCAGGTGCTCTAACCGCTGAGCTAATCGCCCATTTTGGGGAACGGGGAAGTTGTAGATTCGCCGGCATGCCAAAGGCAAGACCGAAGAAATTAGTTTTGCAGGGCGTATTCGGGGTTCAGACTTGGCGGCGTGGGCGGGATTGCCGCGGCGGAGGGCTCCGGATATTCAAAAATTTTGCCTTTGTAGTTGCGGAAAACCACGCGTTCAGCATCCCGATAAATTACGTAATCGGGATTGATGGGCACTTTGCCGCCTCCCCCCGGGGCGTCGATGACGAGTTGGGGGACGGCATAACCCGAGGTAAAGCCTCGCAGTCCCTCGATGATTTCCAATCCCTTGCCGATCGGCGCCCGGAAATGGCGCGAACCCCGGATCAAGTCGCATTGATAAAGGTAGTAGGGGCGCACCCGGCAGAGCAGGAGTTTGTGAACCAGGGTTTTCATGGTTTCAAGGTCATCGTTTACGCCGGTGAGGAGCACGCTTTGGCTGCCCAGGGGAATTCCGGCGTCGCTGAGTTGTTCCAATGCCTGCCGCGCTTCCGCGCTGAGTTCTCCGGGATGGTTGACATGAATGCTCATCCACAGGGGGTGGTGGCGTCGAAGAATGGCGCAGAGAGCCGGGGTGATTCGCTGGGGAAGAAAGACGGGCATCCGGGTGCCGATGCGCACGAATTCCACGTGGGAGATGGCCCGGATGGAACTGAGAAGATGGCCGAGTTTCTCATCGCTCAAAAGAAGGGGATCGCCGCCGGAGAGCAGCACGTCGCGCACTTCGGTGTGTTTTTTCAGATAAGCCAGGGCATCCTTGAGGTGGAGATGAAAATTGCGGCCTCCAACCATGCGGCTGCGGGTGCAATACCGGCAGTATCCCGCGCAGCGGTCGGTTGCCAGAAGCAGAACGCGATCGGGATAACGGTGGACCAGTCCGGGAACAGGCGATTCGGCTTCTTCATTGATGGGGTCGTCCCGTTCATCGGGATCGCAGAATGTTTCCTCGAGAGAGGGCAGAACCTGGCGTCGGATGGGGCAGGACGGACGATGACGATCAATGAGACCGAGAAAATAGGGCGTAATGCCGATCTTCAAACGATGGAGAGCCGCGGCGGCGCCCCGCCGTTCGGAAAGACTCAGGGATAAATGTTGTTCCAATCCGGCCAGCGAGAAAAGACGATTTCTCAATTGCCACCGCCAATCGTCCCATTCGGAGGACGGCACGGAGGCCCAGCCTTTGCGGGGAGTTGTTGGGAAGCGCGCCGAACCGCGCCCGGTACCTCCAGGGTCATCGCTATTCATGGATGTCACGCTATGAAGCGCAATATGCTTGATGAATCTCCTGCTGTCAAACAGGACCTTTGCCTTGGATTTTGCGTCAAAATCCGAAAAATTCAAATATCTGAACTCGAGGTCCAAAGGAAAAACAGGGAAAAATTTGTGTTTGCACGTCCCAAAGGATTGAGCTAGGTGGAAAAGATTATGCCTCTCATCGACAAACCGCTTCCCGAATTGGTGAACTACGCTGGCCGCAATCCTTGTCCTCCGGACATGGATGCCTTTTGGGATCGTTCCCTTGCCGAAATGAAAGCCTTGGATTCCAAGGTGGAACTGGTGCCAGCCCCATTCAAGGCGCCGGGGGCGGAATGTTTCGATCTCTTTTTCACAGGGGTGGATGGTTCCCGGGTGCATGCAAAATATCTGCGTCCAAAAAATGTCCCGGGCCGGCATCCGGCCGTGGTGATGTTTCACGGCTACGCCGGCAATTGCGGGGATTGGATGGACAAATTATCCTATGTATCCGCCGGTTTTTCCGTGGCGGCCTTGGACTGCCGCGGGCAGGGGGGGATTTCCGAGGACATGGGGTCTCCCAAGGGTACCACGTACAAGGGGCATATCATTCGCGGTTTGTCGGATTCGCCGGAAAAGATGCTTTTTCGCCAGATTTATCTGGATACCGCGCAATTGGCCCGGATCGTCATGAACATGCCGGAGGTGGATCCGCAACGCGTGGGGGCCACAGGCGGATCCCAAGGCGGCGGCCTGACTCTGGCTTGTGCCTCGCTCGAACCTGGCATTAAAAGGGCCGCGCCCGTGTTTCCTTTTCTGTGCGATTACCAGCGTGTTTGGGAGATGGATCTGTCGGTGGCTGCCTATGAGGAGTTGCGCTCCTATTTCCGTCAATTTGATCCCTTGCATGAAAGGGAGACTGAGATTTTTACGCGATTGGGTTACATTGACTGCCAGCACCTGGTCAAACGAATCCAGGGTGAAGTGCTGATGGGGGTGGGATTGATGGATGCCATCTGCCCCCCTTCCACCCAGTTTGCGGCCTACAATAAAATCACATCCAAAAAGAGCCTCGTCATTTATCCTGATTTCGGGCATGAGGGGCTGCCTGGCATAAATGACAGGATTTTTGAGTTTATGATGGGATTGTGATCGGGGGTGGCGAATTTTCAGGCTCGGTTGTGATTTCGGCGGGGCGGGAGGTCTGCTTTGGGCGCATGGCAGCTCCGTCGGGTTTTTCGGGTGGGTTTTAACCTGATGTGAGGGGATCCCCGGTCATGAGGCTGCGCAGGTGATCAGTTTAGGTGGAGGGAGGGCATGGAAATCTGTTTGGCGTC
>JAQUAF010000075.1 GCA_028687435.1 Verrucomicrobiia bacterium
AAAATGGCATTCTGAACTCATTCCCAGTGCAAAATAGTCTGCCCAACAAATTTTCAGACGTTGGAGACCCAATCGCCATGCCAAAATCCTGCCTTGTCACACCCTGAAAACTCGGTACTCTCAAGTTTATAAGAAATCCATCCAATGCGTTCGGGACATCAAATCCTTTATTGGGCGCGAGGCGAAAGACGCCGACGAAAAAAAAGGAGAGATCATCCTCAAACAGATGTTTTCAATGGGTGCCTCAAAGTGAATGATCAATAATATGGCCATGAAACGCAAAAAACAAAAGTTTCTGGATATTGCCCTGAAAACGGGGAGTGTGCTTCGGGTTGAGCCTGTCACGCCTTCGGTTTTCCGCATCCGGTTTCGTCCGGACGGGAAGTTTCGCGAGCCGGGGCTGGTTCGCTATGGGATTGTCCTCAAGGACTGGCCGGCGATCGATTTTTCGGTGAAGAAAACGAGGGAAAAAATCGAGTTTCGCACTGCGGAGGCTGTTCTTGCGGTAAGCACCCGCGATGGGAGGATGTGTTTTCAAGATGCCCGGGGACGGATTCTGCTCAGGGATGCCACCCCTCCCGGCGCCGGCAAGGCTGGCGGTTTTGACATCAGGTTTGCCCTTTCCAAAAACGAAAAATTATATGGTCTTGGCGACGAGACGCGCGACCGGATCCAAAAGCGCGGACATAAAAATCTGATGGTTTTGAGGAGTGTGGCCAGTTATGCGCCCATCCCGTTTGTGATGAGCAGCGCAGGTTGGGCGGTTTTTCTCAATACAACATGGTTTCATCAGTTTGACGCCGGGGCGGATGACAAGGGGATTTTGCGTTTTTGGAGTGAATGCGGTGAGATGGATTATTATCTGTTTGCCGGAGATTCGTTGCCGGTTTTGCTTGACCGATATACACAGATTGCCGGACGGCCGCATTTGCTTCCGATTTGGGCGTATGGACTCACTTTTGTCTGTGATGAGCGTGGAGTCCGGGCAAGAGATGTTTTATATGAGGCCCACACCTTCCGGCAGGAAAAAATCCCATGCGATCTCATTGGGCTTGAACCGGATTGGATGGAAAAGAGATATGACTTTTCTGTGGACAAACAGTGGAGTTCCGAGCGTTTTCATCGTCCGGAATGGAAGCCGCACAACGCGCCGGGAGGATTTGCCGCGGCGCTGAACAACATGGGGTTCAAGCTCAGCCTTTGGTTGTGCTGCGATTATGATGTGAGCGAATATGAGGAAAATCTTGTTGGCGGCAAGGAGGGAGTGAAGGGCGATGAGGATTCGTGCGCGAACCAAGGGGCGTCGAGTGATGATCTTTTCAAGGATCCGCATTTTATTCCGCAGTATTTTGACAAGATCACCAAGCCGGGACAGCCTTGGTTTGAACATTTGAAGAAATTTGTGGATGATGGGGCGCAGGCGTTCAAGTTGGACGGGTCCAACCAGATTTGTTTTCATCCGGATCGCAAATGGAAGAATGGCATGCCGGACAGCGAGATGCACAATCTCTATCCCGTTCTTTTGAACAAGCAGATGAATCGGGGCTATCAGGAGCACACCGGCAAACGCGCGATGATCTATTCCGCGGGCGGTTACGCCGGAATCCAGCGGTATGCCGCGACATGGGCGGGTGATACGGGAGGGGGAATGAAACCGCTGGTTTCAATTCTGAATCATGGCCTGTCCGGGCATTCGAACACGAGTTGCGATATGCAGGTTTGGAATCGGGAGGGGATTCACTTCGGCTTTTTCCAGCCGTGGTGCCAGATCCTTTCTTGGTATATGTACAACCAACCATGGTTTTTGGGCGACAAATTATTCCCTATATTTAAATTTTACGCCCGCTTGCGATACCGCCTCCTGCCGTATTTCTACTCTGCGGCGCATGTTGCCGCGCGTACCGGCATGCCCATGATGCGTGCCATGCCCCTGGTTGCGCCGGAAGATCCGCGATCCGACGAACTCTTGTGCCAATACATGCTTGGCGACGCGTTTTTGACCTGCGCCTTTGCCAGGACAATCCACCTGCCCAAGGGGAAATGGGTCGATTATTGGACTGGTGAGACTTTTGAAGGCCCTGTCGACCTGCCATGCAAATATCCCTCGGATCGGGGTGGGCCGCTTTTTGTCCGAGGCGGCGCCATCATTCCCACATGGCCCGACATGCAGTATGTTGGACAGGTTCCTATTGATGAGATCGGGTTGGATGTTTATCCGGACGGGGAGAGTTCATTCACCCTGTACGAGGACGATGGGGTTACGCCTGAGTATCTCCAAGGAAAGCTTGCCGCGACGTCGATCAGTTGTGTGGTGGAACGGAATTGCGTGAGACTGGTCATTCAACCGCGGGTGGGGCGGTATCAGGGAATGCCTGAAAACCGGAGCTTCGAGGTTCGCATTCGCAATATGGACGAACCTCGTGAAGTGACGGTCAATGGCAAACGGACGGAATCGGCATGGTCTTACGATGGCAAAACTCGGACGGTGACGGTCAGGGTTGAGGAAGACAAGACCCGGCGGACGCCTGTATTGATTGAATGCGGGGAGGGGGAGTGATCATGTCAAAAGGCGTGAACATGAGAAAACGAGACGGGTTTACTTTGGTGGAAATGCTGGTCACCATTTGTATTTTGTCGATGTTGGTTGCCATGCTGTCGCCGGCGCTGAAAAATGCAAGGGACAAGGCCAGGCAGATATCATGCTTGAGCAACCTTCGTGGACTGGGGCAGGTGTTTCAGATGTACGGCCATGATTACGAAGAGTCAATTCCTTCCATGTATGATTCCAGCAACGGTCTCCTTTGGTACGACATGATTTCCGAAAAAGGTTATTTGAAAACACCGGTCTATAACAACAACAATCAAATCTGGACTTGTCCGGCCGAACCGCCTCATGACAGCACGCGCCGGCATGGGCAAGTTAGCACATTTCCAGCCTGGGTGCCATTGACGGATTATGCCATCAATTCTTATATCGCTCCAAGCGACACCTATTTGAAGCTGACCCAATTCAGGAATCCAAGTGCGATTTTTTTATTATGTGACGCCAATTCGTATTTTACGGCTTATAATGGAGGCAATCCCTACTATATAGACTACCGGCACGGTGGTGGACTGAACTTTCTTTTCCTCGACGGGCATTGCGAATGGGGGCCAAAGAGTTTCATCGTGGGGGATGCGGATCTTTGGAAGCGTCCGCCGTGGAAGGATGATTGATAAGGTTGCGGATGGCGTTTCCTCCCCGTCAACCCTTTTCGCGAAAAGCGTCCCAATTGTTTGGAGGGACTCGCCGGGTCGAAAGCGTCAACGGCTTTTTGGGGATAGGAAGGCGGGGCGGCAATGGCAGGCGCGGACGGGGCGCCGGGCGCCGTCGATGCCGGCGCCTGTCATCAGCGTGGAAGGTTCCATGGCGGACTTCGGCGGGCCAAATGGGATTTCGAGTTTCGATATTCGAATTTCCCGGATTTTGATGCAAAATCACGATTAATATTCTGTTGACATTTAATGGATTTTTATAAATTTTACTTGCTTTTTTACAGAAACGTTTTATATTCATCTAAAATTAAAAATTTCTTTGATTTTCAGCTTAAAAATCTAATTTTTGTGATTCGAATCGTTGATATTGCCCGGAAAGCCAATGTGTCGCCCACGACCGTTTCAATGGTGTTGAACTATCCTGCGGAGTATATCCCCGTAGGAGAAGAGACATCCCAAAAGGTACTCCGGGTGGCTCAACAGCTTGGTTATTGTCGAAATGACATCGCACGCGCCATGGTGACAGGAAAAAGCCGTATGGTTGGTTTTGTGATGCCTTCGTTGCAGGAAGAGTATGTGTCGCTGATTTTGGAAGGGATCTTGGGGGGCGCCGAATCAAGCGGTTTTTTTGTCAAGGTGTTGAGAGCGCCGCCTCCCAAAGAGATTCACAAAACAATTCAACAGTGGATCCAAATGCGTCCCTCGGGATTCATTTGCACAAATTTGGAAAAAAGTGTGATGGATGAAATCCATGCCTTGCTGGCGCGTTGCCAAATCCCACTGGTTACCGTGGACAATAGTTTTATTCAACCGAATGGGACCTATGTGATCTCTGACGATGTGCAGGGAATTCACCAAGCCATTGAACATTTGGCGGCCTTGGGGCATTCGCGAATTGGATTCATAAGCGGCTCGCCGCAAGAGGCCTGGGCGATTCGCCGGGCGGAAGCCTACCAAAAAGCAATGTCGAAGTTGAACCTGTCTGTGCCGGAGGGATATCTTCAATGCATCAAAGGGAAATGGCGTGATGGAATTGACGCCGTTGTCCGATCATTGTTGATGAGGTCTGACCGTCCCACAGCAATGGCCTGCGCCGGGGATTGGATGGCTATGGCGGTCATTCGAACCGCATGGCATCTTGATCTTCATGTGCCTCGTTCGCTTTCCGTGGTGGGTTATGGGAATTTGTTGTTTTCCGAACTGACCGCCCCGCCCCTGACAACAATCGCCCAGCCGTTTGCTGAAATGGGGTTGAATGCCATGCAACACCTGACGCAGCAGATTGAGCAAAAGAAATCTTCTGCATTGGAATCGCCCTTGATCCAACATTTTCCAACCCGCTTGGTGGTTCGTGAGTCGACGGGACCGGTCGCTAAAAGTATCAGCCATGCAACTGAATTTTAACAGGTTTTTTTAAACAGGATTGCTGTTGGCGCAAATTGCCATCGAAAGTTTGCCTCACATCGACAAGAGGCAAAAAATAAATCCAAAATCCGACATGCCCGCCGCAGATTCTCCCGATTTTTCCAACCCATGCCGCACGGGAAGTGTCAACGGCATCCGAGCCGGATTCCGGTGTCTGGATTTTTTAGTTCCCCGGAAAGCCGGAAAGATGGAAGGCTTGACATCGACCAAGGCGGATCAGTTTGCAGCTTAAACAGACGTTTAATCCATAGAGGCGCACCATGAACTTTCGATTGCCTATCCTCACAATGCTTTTTGGCCTATTGTTATCTTCTGGCCTTGAACATCTTAACGCCCAGATATCTTTAAACAAGCCAGTGATTCTGTATGATTTCGAGGGAGAGATGGACAAGGAGATGGAAAATTGGAAGGCGAGCTGCCAAACACAGTTTTCAATTGGACAAACAGGGGCTTCCAAAGGGAAAAAAGCCGCTTTGCTTACATTTGAGCAATATCGCTCTGGCTCCGCACAATGGCCCGGCATCAAATCATTGTGTCCTCCTCCCATCACCGATTTTACGCCTTATGACACCCTCAAGTTTGATGCTTATAACCCTCAAGCTTATATTGTCCAAATTTTGGTTGATCTTTACGGCAATAAGGACGGCGTTTCGCAAAAGAGAAGCATGGCATTTTATTTGCCTCCAACTTCCACGACGGTTTGCTGCATTGATTTTGACAAAATGGAAGCCTTTAACCTTTCCTCAATCAAAGGATTTTCATTTTATTGCGAAAGACCCGTTGCGACCTATACGGTGTTGATTGACAATATCCGGCTGGATTCAGGCATAAATGAAAGAGTGGCCGACATGAAAAGACAAGTTTCGTTGATAGTGAAAACTCTGGCTGAAGACAAGGAATGGGTGGCATCGAAAAATCTCAAGGGAAGCTCCGTCGATTTTTCCAGGCTGAGAGCCATTGAAAATCGGGCCAATGAATTTCAAGGTCGTCTGGCTGGCTTGGAATCTGACATGGGAAAAAAAGAGTCCTTTTCCCAGAACGAAATCGCCGCATTGAGAGAGCGATTGCGTCTCTTGCATTCGTTATGCGATGGATTGAAACAGGAAATCACCATGTGGAAAGCCGTCGTCTGGGCAGGCAAGCATGGTGGAGACAATCTGGCCTTGGCATCCGATTCGCCCATGCGCAAGGTGTTTTTAGAAGGGGAAAAATTTAACTCGGAATTCTGCGACCAATATGAATTGTCCGCAGCCAGGGGTGAATATGAGAGTTTTCAGGCAGTCATTATTCCCACACAACAGATGTTGAGACATGTAAAATGGCATTTAACTCCGCTAAAGAACGAGGGAGGTGCGGCAATTGAGGGAACTGTCAGGGTTGTGGGGTATGTCAAATGCCGAAAATCGCCGTTAACTATTTCACATGATGGATGGTGGCCGGATATTTTGCTGGACTTTATGACGCAGATTGACGCCATTCCTCAGGGCGAAGCGCAGCCGCTATGGGTGACATTCAAAGCGCCGGAGGACGCATCCCCTGGAAAATACCGGGGTCAGTTGACCGTTGAGGCGGACAATGCGATTCCTCAAACGATTGATATTTGTCTGACCGTTCAAAAATTTGTTCTTCCAAGACATGGCGGCCTTCGCACGGCATTCAACCTTTGTGAATGGTGGAGGAAATGCGGCTATTATAAGGATTGGACAACCATGCGCAAAATGATCGAGAATGGGTTGCTGGAAGAGTACAAAATCAATCCAGGATTGATTTATGGCGCGCCGTCCTGGAATGCCTCGCGTTTGAGCGAATTGATGGGAAAAGGATTGAGTTTTTATAATGTAGGATATGCGACTCTCCCCGGCGCGAATTTTGATGAAACCGCTTTTTGGAAGCGATTTTACCAAACGGCGGAGTCCATCCAAAAAAGGTTGGACGTTGTTCGTGAAGCGGGAGGCTGTGCCAGCCTGTATTTTAATTGTTTTGATGAAATTCCGCGGGACAAGGAACAAATTGTCAGCGCCGCGTTAAAGAACATCAAGGAAAAATATCCCCAAGTCAAAACGATGAGCACCTATAACTACTCCTGCAAAATCGAAAAAGGCGGATGTGAAAGTTTGCTGGATGCGCGCGTTCCTTTGATTCAACATTATGATATTTTTACAAAAAATTTAATTCCAACTGCGGGCCAAGCCGCAGCGGGCGAAATATGGTGGTATGTTTGTCAAGTCAGCGATATTCAATTTCCAAATCTTGGAATTGAATATCCGACAATAGGCGCCCGCCTTTTATGCGGGGCCATGGCAGCCAAATATAGGCCGCATGGTTTTATGTATTATGAGCTTGCGATGGTCGGGAACGGGCAAAATAAAAATTTGAAAATTGTCGATGTTGGACCTCGCACCCAGTGGAATCCCGCGACTTTTGGTCCCTATAATGGCGATGGATGTCTGATCTGTCCGGAGCCCAACGGTCCGCTTGCGACCATCCGTCTCGAAAACATGAGGGATGGCTTTGAAGATTTTCAGTATTATCAATTGCTTGAAAGTCTGCTGAAGCAAGCGGGAAAGAAAAATGAAATGTGGCGGGTGTCGGAATCTGTTGTCCGAAATCTGATCCAATTTGCCCACGATCCTCAAGTGGTGCTCGAAGAACGGAAAAAAGTGGCGCAAAAGATCGAAGAATTTTTTTCGAGTTCCAAACTCACAGCCATCCCGTAATTTTGCAAAACTGCCAAATTTTCGTTTTTGGTCAGAGGAGCATGAGGTGAAAAGTCAAAAGCCAAGATTAAGAATGCATGGATTTTCCACGGAGTCCCATGGACAACCCCCAACCCTTTTGCCACCCTTCAGTGGTGGTTTGCCCTCATCCCTTCTGCCCGGTTTGCAGACATTGCATCAAGTCGACCAGGGTCGGATAGGGGGCTTATCAAGGGGGTGCAGCCATCTACGATCCCTCGATAAACCGACCTCTTGCGATGAATATCGGTTTACTCTGAGCGAAGTCGAAGCCCGAATGGGCCGGGATTCTAGACCAAGAGGGCGCCTATTTCATGCGAAGCATGAAATAGGTGGGGGTGGGCAAAGGGAATCCACCCTTGCAGGGTGGCAAGCAGGGGCTGAGGGTAAGGCCGTGGGATTTGGCTAAAGACTTTTTGGTTAACACCTATACACCACGTCGAAAAACGCCATCGCTCAAAAATGATGGGATGACAGTGTTCCAAGCATATTGTCTGCTTCTCATTTTCGTATGCATGCCGGTTGATGCGTTTGGAGTTATGGAAAAGAATGTCAAAGAAAGAAAAACCGTTTTGGATAGTGTAGCCCACATTAAACCGAATACATCCCTGCCTTTTGGTTTTACGCAATGGTTGCTTTATTATCCGCCGGATGCAACTCATGCGGGAGGACCGTCAATCGCGTGGGAAGCGGCCCGGGAAGGCGTCAAGGATTATAAAATGCTTTATACCATGGAGCAATTGGCGGAGAAAGCCGCGCTGTCCGGCGTGGCGCTTAAAAAAAAGGCGGCCTGCCGGGCCAGGCGGGAGGTTGCGGCTTTGTTGGACAAGATTCGCCTTGATCGCTTGAATCCCAACAGTCATCAGGCGTTGACGGGCGATTGGAAACAGGATGAGTATGGCTTTGATGGCAGAGTGGTGGGAGGTGAGTTTAAAAATCCAACCGGTTTTGACCTGGAGGATTATCACAAGTTGAGGGAAGTTTTGTTTGAAAATATCATTATGGTCATGAAGGATGGAAAAATTGAACGGAACCATTCAGGTGTTTAGACTGTGGGGGGCAGGCTGTTTGTGGAGCAATCTCAATGTTGCCGTCATGGTTGACAACAGGCCAAGTCGTGGCAAGTTGTAATCTCCAAACAGAAAGAAAGCGTGAAAACAAAAAAACGGTAAACAAGAAAGGTGTCTTGGCCGTGGTCAAGGTCTGATGGATCCCATCCTTAATTGTGGGTTTTCCGTAGGTTTCAGCGGCGCCAGTTTTTCATCGAAAAAAAATGTTGAGAGTGCCCCGCCTTGGTTCGGATATTTCAGGCCAGGCACGTGGCGGAATTCCCGAATATTGCCGGTGACCAGGATTGCGTCAAGGCTGTGCGCATGAAACAACATTGAAATTGCGGAAATCTTCGGATGGGCTATCTTTTGCAGGAGATGAGCTTAAACTTGCAAGAGATGTCCCGGGAAGAGAAGATCAAAACCATGCATGCGCTTTGGGAAGATCTGGCTCGGGATGACGAAGCGATTGAGTCGCCGTCATGGCATGCGGCTGTCCTCAAGGAAACCGAGGCTCGGGTGTTGTCCGGAGCCGAGCCGATTCATGATTGGGAAGATGCCAAGCGAGAGTTGCGAAGGCGGATGGAATGATGCTCCGGATACTTGATTCTGCAATCGAAGATCTTGATCGCGGGCGTCGTTTTTATGATCGTCAGGGAGAGGGGTTGGGCGCAGGCCATTATTGACCAAGGTCGCCGGGGCGACACAAGGCGCGGATCTCGCCGCCATTGGGTTGTTTGAATGTGGCGCGCAACATGCCGGAGGCATCGTCCTTGCCTTCGATGATCAGCTCGCTGCCTGCCATGAACTGTCCCAATTGTTTGGAGGGATTCGCCGGGTCGAAAGCGTCAACGGCTTTCGCGCAGACGGCTTTTTGGGGATAGGAAGGCGGGGCGGCAATGGCAGGAGCGGACGGGGCGCCGGGCGCCGTCGATGCCGGCGGCGGTTGGGGGGATGAGGTTGACGCCGTGGCGGGTGATCCGCCATTTTCCGGCAGCGAGGCATCGCCTTTCACCAGAGCCTGCCAGATTTTTGCGCAGGTTTCGTCCGGAAGCCATGCGGAATCGCGTTTGGGTTTTCTAAAGGAGCCCGCGGGCATGATTTCAAAGGTTTTCAAATCGCATGCCCAGCCATGGCTCTCATTGGCTGGTTGCAGGTTGACCGGTCCGCTTCGGCCTGGGGAACGGGAAGGGACGCGCATTTTGATGATTGCTTCAAAAAAGGGGCGGGCCAGATCGGCGCTGCGTCCGGCGTCGTGCCCGGTGTTGGCTTCCAGCACATGGCACCAAAGGGCATTGGCGCCGCGTTCCTGTTCAAAAATCTTTTTGATGTTCTTTTGCCGGACTTCGGTGTCCTTGGCGCCGGCGAAAAAAATGGCCGGAATGCGGTCCACGCTTGCGCCGGGGTTGAGGATATAGACCCCTCCTTTTACGGCCACAAACGCAATGACTTGAAGCGGTTTCCAGCAGGCGAATTGACAGGAAAACTGTCCGCCGGCAGAGAAACCATAGAGGGCCAAAGGAAGGAATTCCATCTCCGGATGTTTGCTCTGTTCGCCAAACGTCTTGATCGCCTGAAGCAGAATCTGGCCTGAGCCATTTTCGGGCAGATCGTAGCGGGTCTGGGTGTTTGCCGACTTGAAATGACAGCCGATGATGCCAAATCCCACCCGCTGAGCGCATTCCTGCCATTTGGAATGATTGGCCATGCCTCGTCCGTCTCCATTCCAGCCAGCCAGCAGAATGAACAAGCCTTTCAGGGGTTCGCTTCCATCGGGAGTCCACAGACGAAATTGGGCGACCGTGCAGTTTTTGCCGGGTTTTTCATCCAGATCAAAAATCGCGCCCGATGCCCCGAGACAGGACAGGGCCAGTAAACAGAGTGACATTCGGCAGAATTTCATAAAAATTGTGGTTAATCCAGATTGCAGGGAAGATGAAAAGCTGTTTTCAAGGCGGGGACTTGTCTGGCGGCCTCTTTATGCATCATGGGAAATTCCGGAGGTTCAGAATGGGGTGTCATGTTGCCCAAGTCAAGTTTTGCGGCTGATTTTTGTCGGGGGAAGGGGATGCTTGGAACCGTCTGTGGCAGAAAGAATTTTCAAGGGAAGTATTGCCAAGGTGGCGAGCGCTTTGCTTGGGTAGGGGCATGAAGACAGTTCTCCTGTTGCTGGCCAGCAATGTGTTCATGACGGTGGCCTGGTATGGACACCTGAAATTCAAACATGTGGATTTGTGGAAGGTGGTGGCGGTCAGTTGGCTGATCGCGTTTTTCGAGTATTGCCTGCAGGTGCCCGCCAACCGGTGGGGGCACGGACAATATACGGCCTACCAGTTGAAGATCATGCAGGAGGTCATCACCCTGGCGGTTTTCATGGGGTTTACCTTTTTGTATCTTCATGAGCCGCCCCGGTGGAATTATATTGTGGCGTTTGCGCTGATTCTGGCGGCGGTGGGTTTTGCCTTCTGGCCGGGAGGACAGGCCGGCGCGGTCTAGCCGCGTTGGCGCGCGGAGATCCACGTCGAATCCAATAAAAATCCTGTCAATCCTGTTAATCCTGTCTACAATTTTCGCCACAACTTAACTGCCAGCTATTTTAATGTTTAGGAATTTCAATGTTTGCGGATAAAACGAAATTGCGCCAGTTTCTGGATTCCCGCATCCGCGGGAATGACGGAAGGGGATCATGTCATTTTCATATCCCGATTTTTAGGTATGCTTATTTCACCATCGTCATTCCCGCGAAAGCGGGAATCCAGTTGGCTTTGCGTCGAGCATCGAGCACTTGTCTCGCCATAGCTCGCAGAGCGAAGGCGGATCGAGCGTCGGGCTGCCGCGCTCCGGCGCGGCCTAATTTATGAATGAAAAAATCAAAGTGGGGGTCATCGGGGTGGGGCATCTGGGCAAGGAGCATGCCCGGGTGTATTCGCAACTTGCGGATTGCGTCCTGATCGGGGTGGTGGACCACAATCCAAAGGCGGCGGAGGCGGTGGCGCGCAAGACGGGGTGCAAGGTGTTTGCCGGCGCCGCGGAACTGGCCGCGAAAGTCGATGCGCTGAGCGTGGTGGTGCCGACCATCTTTCATTGGAACGTGGCCAAGGGGTTGTTGGATGCGGGCAAGGATGTGTTTGTCGAAAAGCCGATCGCCGAAACCACGGCGCAGGCCGAAGCCATGGTGCGGTTGGCCAATGAAAAGAAAGTGGTCTTGCAGGTGGGGCATATCGAGCGGTTCAATCCGGTGCTTTCGTATCTGGAAACCAACCTCCATGAACCCAAGTTCATCGAGGCGCACCGGCTTTCGCCGTACCCGGGACGCGGAACCGACGTCAGTGTGGTCCTTGACCTGATGATTCACGACCTGGATGTGATCCTGCACCTGGTCAAATCGCCCCTGGTGTCGTTCGACGCGGTGGGAGTGGCGGTGTTGAGTTCGAGCGAGGATATTGCCAACGTCCGGCTGAAGTTTGCCAATGGTTGCGTGGCCAATGTCACCACCAGCCGCATCAGCCCGGAAAAGATGCGCAAAATCCGCGTGTTCAGCTCGTCCAGTTACGTGTCCCTGGATTATCAAAACCAGGAGGGGCAGGTTTATTGGAAGGATGTGGACGGCATCAAGCGCGACAAGGTGCCAGTGACCAAGGACGAGCCGCTCAAGCTGGAACTGGCATCGTTCATCGAAAGCGTCCGGCATCGCAAGGAACCCAAGGTGAGCGGTGAACAGGGCAAGCGCGCGCTGGATGTGGCCGCGGCGATCGTGGAACAGATCCGGGGCAATGGAGGTGGAAAGGGTTGAAGGCAACCGCCAGTGAGGGCTTCTGCAGCTTGCATTTTCCGGCGGGGTGGGTAGCATCCGGGGGTGTTTTTTGCCCTCCTGACATTCTTGCTGGTTTTGGGGGAAGTCTGCGTTCATGCAGTTCCCGTGCCTTTGCCGGAAAGTCATGGGAAAGACGGGATTTTGTGCGTCAACCGGGTGCTGGTGATTCATGGGCTTCCCTCGGGGCATGACGCCGCGGGGAATGCGTTGTGGCCCGCCGATACCGCCACCGCCGCTTTTTTTCAACTGCCGCTGGAATGGCTTGGGTACGAGCTGGAGTATCACGGAATAGCCAAAGGCGTGCCGTCCGGCGCGGTTCTGGACGGGTGCGCGGGGATCATTTTGGACTCCGAGTTGGAGTTGAATCCGTCCATGGAGACGCGTTTTGCGGACTGGTTGCTGGAGGCGTCGCGTCGCGGGGTCAAGGTGGTGGTGATGGGGGCGATCCCTTTCAAACAGACGGAGGCCCGGGGGCGATTCATGAGGGGGTTTAATCTGAAGGGGGTGGAGAGGAACAATGTTATTTCCGAAATCGAGGAGATCGGGAAGATCGATCCGGCGGTTGCCAATTACGAAGCGGTCGTGGCAAAACGGGGGGCGGTTTTCGACCAGGTGGAGGCGCCGGAGGGCGCCGCGATCCATGTTTCGCTGAAAGCAAGGGACCGTCAGGGAAAGGTTTTTCATTCGGATCCGGTTTTTACGACCGGTTGGGGCGGGGCGATCCTTGAACCCTGCCTGTGTTTTGAGCGGCCCGATCATCTTTCGTTGTTGTATGTGAATCCGTTCGAGTTTTTTTTCAGGGCCCTGGCGTGGGAAAATCGTCCCGTGCCCGATCCGGCCACGGCGGCTGGTTTGCGGATTTTTTTCAGCCATGTGGATGCCGACGGTTTTTCAAACCTGTCGCAGGTGACACCCGGCAGGCTTTCCTCCGAGATCATCCGGGACGAGGTGTTTCGGAAATATCCGATTCCCATATCCTCATCGGTGATTGTGGCGGAGGTGGCCGGTTTGTTGAAGGGCCAAAAGCCCGGGGATGACCGGCGGCTGATGGATGTGGCGCGCGGCATTTACGCCCTGCCGAACATTGAGCCGTCTTCGCATACGTATTCCCATCCATTTTACTGGCAGGAGGCGGATCGGACGGCGAGTTTTTATGATGAACAGGGCTTGGAACTCAAAACGCGGAATGGCCGGGCCGGGATTGATGTGGAAAAGGAAGTGGCCGGCTCCGTGGCTTTCATCGAGGAAAAACTCCTGCCTCCGGGCGGACGGGTGCGGTTGATCCAATGGTCGGGCAACTGCCGTCCGGGCGCGGCCGCCTTGAAGGTGGCGCGCCGGTTGGGGATCGAGGATATCAACGGAGGGGACACCGTGGCGAGCCGTCAGCGTCCGGGGATTGCCCAGGTCTCCCCCCGCATCATGGTTTGGGGCGATCAATTTCAAGTGATGGCGGGCATACAGAACGAAATGCTTTACACGCATGGATTTGCCGGGCCGGTTTACGGGGGATATCAGAATGTCATCCAGACGTTTGAGCTGACCGGCAAGCCCAGACGATTGAAGCCGGTGAACGTGTATTATCACTTTTTCTCAGGAGACCGTGTGGAATCGTTGAGGGCGGTGCAGCATGTTTATGAGTGGTGCCTGCAACAGCCTTTGCATGCGGTGACCGCCTCGTCCTATGCCGCCATGGTGAGGGATGCCAGGACAACCCGGGTTTGGCGGGCGGAGGCCGGGGAATGGCGCATGGAAAACCGGGGCAGGCTGGCGTCGTTCCGGTTGAAAGACGAGGGATTGACGCCTGACATGAACCGGTGCCAGGGGGTGTTGGGGTATAACCGGCAGGACGGATTTTTATATGTTGCCACTGACGGTTCGGGTAAGACGCGGTTGGTGATGAGCAGGGATCCCGGGCCTCATCTGGCTCTGGAATCATCCACGGCGCCCATTTCCTTCGATCGCCTTGAGGCAAAGGAGGCGGCATTTGAGGTTAAGGGGTGGGGGCCAGCACGTGTTGTTTTGACCGGCGTTCCGTCAGCAGCCTCTGCGACTGTGGTGGTGAATGAGAAGAAGGGAACCGCAAAATTCGATTCAACAGGAAGATTGACGCTGGAATTGCCGGATCGAGCCAAGGTGTTGATCAGGCTGAAAACCTGAAGCTGAAGAATGAAGGAAAAACATGCGTGACCATAAAATGGAGGAAATGCCGGGTTTTCCAGTCCGATTCGGTTGGACTTCCAACCTTCAGCCTTCGGTCAAATAGCTGGCAAATGAAAGAATTGAGACAATCACAAAAATTGCTTTTGCTGCTCGGGGTGACCCTCGCGGTGGTGGCGGGGGTGGTTTGGCTTATTTTGCCGGATCAGGAGGATATCCTGAGGCGTTTGATTGCCGATAATCGTCTGGACCGGGCGGCGGAACTGGCCGGGAAAATGTCAGGCTGGCGCAAGGCGCGCAATCCGGTCTTTTACCGGCTGGTTGATTGCAAGTTGGAGAGGAGAGCGTTGTGCCGCCGGGATGCAAAGGGAAATTTGGATGATATTTCGGCCGAACGCCTGTTTGAAAAGGTCTGGAAACTGCACCAGGCGCATCCGGGGGATGAACGTTTTGTGCTGGAGATGTCCTCGATCATGGCCAGAACGCGAAACTGGCGTTTGATCCAGGAATGTTTTGTCCGGATGAAGAACGATTTTTCCGGAAAAATGCTGAAACATTTTTTACAGGCGTTTCAAAGAGAATCCCTGGAAACCAACAATCCAGCCGCATTGGCGGCTGTCCGAAGGATTTTATGGAAGGATGAACCTTTGACATTGAACCGGGTTTCCGAACTGGTCAGCGGCTGGCGCGGAGGCGGGTTTCCCGCGGAAGCGGTGAAGGATTTGGACCGTTATGTGAACGAGGGAGGGGACGGCGCCGAAAAACGGCTGTTGTTGGTTGCCGAGCAGAGGATTGCCCTGTTGCGCGAACAGAATTGCAACAGCGAGGCATTCGATTTCATTCTCCGAAACCAGCAAACGCTCGAAAAAAGACTGTCGCGTCACAAGGTGCTTGATTATCTGGCCTTGACGGCCACCCAGGCCGGACGTTCGGCGGAAGCGATACCGGCTTATCGTCAATGGGTGGATGAGCATCCCGACGATGTGGAGGATCTGGAAATACTGGCGGGGCTTTATGCCGGGGCCAGGCATTTCAAACAGGCCATTCAGACCTACCGCCAGTTGATGAGATTGCGTCCGGATGATGAACGTTATGAGAAATGGCTGGCGCAGATTTATGAATGGAATGGCCAACCCGGGGAGGCTTTTGCCATTTATGCCCGCATGGCGGCAAAGGGAAACGAGGCGGCTCTTGACCGCTTGATCCAATTGAATCAGGGATTATTCCGCGACCGGGAGACGATCGAGATTTTGCGCCGATGCATTCCAGCCAAAGGTTCGGGCAGACGTCTGCAGACACTGGCGGATTTATTGGTCCGGCAGGGGATGTATGCCGAGGCGGAGGCTTTGCTGCGGCGGCATTTGAAGGAGGAGCCTGGTGACACGCAGGCATGGTGGCTGGTGGCGGTGATTTGCCGGGAATTCGACCGTTTGGAGGAGGCGAGGGACGCCTGCCAGAAGATTCTGGAAGTCCGGCCGGATCATTTCCCGGCCCGAAAGAGCCTGGCGGAATTGACCTATCTGTTGGGCGATTACGAAAAGGCATTTGAAAAACTGCGAGTCCTTGCCCGCGACAGCGCGGACATGGACGTGTTGTCGCAGTATGTCGCGTCGGCCTTGCACCTGGGGCGTTTTGATGAAATGGTGAAAGCGCTGGAATTGTTCACCCAAAGAAACAAGACTCCCGGGGTGTTTGATTACCTTCAACTGGCGTATTATCAGAATTTGACCGGGGACAAGGAGGGGGCCGTTCGGACACTTGAAACCGGGATGGCCCGCATGGGAAATGACCCCAGACTGCGGACGGAGGCGGCACGCCAGACTTTGCAGGGTGGAAACAGGGCGCGGGCGTTGGAGTTGCTGGAGGGAAAGGTCTTTCAGGATTCGCCGGATGACTTGATTGCGGTGTATTTCGAGGTTTTGGACGCCTGCGGGCGCCAGAAGGAGGCTTTGAATCTTGCCAGACAATTGCCGCGGGAAACCTTGCGGCGGAGCCGCGATCTGGCAGCGGTGGCTGCGGGGCTTTTTGAGAACTGCGGGGATTGGGGACGGGCGTGGGAGGTTTACCGGCATTGGCGGAAGTGCGAGCCGGAGTCTGTGGACTGGCTGATGGGATACGCCCGGACGCTTGCTCATCGGGGGTATCGGGCGGAAGCGGATGCCGCGCTTGCGGGACTGGCGGGGTCGGAGCGTCCTGAGGATCTTCAGTTGATGGCCCAATTTTACATGGAGATGGAAAGACCGCGCGATGCCGTCCGGAAATGGGAACGATATTGTCGGCATGTGAAGGAACCCGATTCCATGGTTTGGAGATATTTGGGGGATGCCCGGCTGGCGGCGGGGGGGTGCGCGGACAGCCAGGGACGCGTATGGACGAGCCTTGAAACAGGTTTTGAAGGAGCTTCCGGCGCCATGAGAGGGACTTTTTCAATCCGGGTTTTGATGGGAATGGTCTTGTGGACGGGCCTGATCCGGCTGGCGGCCGGCGGGAATCTTCTCGCGGGAGATGCCGCCGCGGGAATCAAGGAACAGGAGATTTACCAGTACCTGCCCGATTTGCCGGCGGAAACCAAACAGCAGATTCTTTATCTTGCCGCGCGGTTGAACCGTCCCCGGCTGGCCGAAGCCATGGTTCGTGATTTGAGGGCGATGAAGGCGTTGAATCGCGAGGCGTGTCTGGTGATGGCCGGCATGTATCTGGAACGCCGGGATGCGGCGCGGACTGAACTGTGGGCAAGGGAGGTTCTCCGGATGGATCCATCCGATGTCGAAGGCTGGTATTATGTGGCGTCGGCTTTTTCCCATGCCGGCCGTCATGCCGAGGCGGAGGCGATCCTGAAACGGCTGCGGCGGCAGATTCCAGGTCGATATCCATATTTGACCGATCTTGCCGCCGCCGCCAAGGAGGCGGGCGATTGGCGGGAGGCCATCCGCTCCTATCGGGAGTTGTTGGAAAGGGGACAGGATGGAGAGAGTTTGAGACATGAGGCGCGCGCCAATCTTGATGAATTGTATCGGGAATACAATCCGCGGTTGGAGACGAAAACGGACTGGCTCAGCCTGAACTCGGGCAGCATTGTGCGCAGCGAGGCGGACTACGGGCAGATGCTGGATGAATGGAAGCGACTGGTGGTCAACTGGCATATGGATGTCGCCAGCCAGCATCAGAGAGACGCCTCCGTGGATTATCAGCGCGAACGGCACGAAGGGCTGGCCGGGCTGGATTTGTTTTTGGGGGATGGATGGCATGCCGGGGCGGCCGCGGGCGGAAGCAATTCCGGCGCTGTGGCAACCGGAAAGATTCGCTGGGATTATGAACCGGGGTGTGAACTCATGATGTCAATCGACTATAACGAGCGCGCGACGGACAGCCTGACCATGGAGTGTCTCGATGGGCGGCAGGATCAGATGTCCGCGGAGATCAAGCATGCCCTGACCCCGACCACGCTTTTCAACTGGGTGGGCAATGTCCGGCAGGCGCGCGTGGAGAGCGAACGGATTGGTGAAAGCTATGGTTTTGACTGGGGGGTGGAGGAAATCCTGATGCGCAAGCCCATTGAGCTGGCGTTGGGCTATCAAGGGCAGTACATGGCCTATTCGGCTTTATCCGAAAACATACCCGAACCCTGGCGCATTGTGCAGATGGATGATCCCAACACCACTCTCACCTCAACTGCGGGCGGTTTGATCGACACCCGCATCCATCGCGAGGGGCTTTCGTTGACCGCCCGATGCCATATCCTGCCCCAATGGTCCTGCGAAGCGGGCGCCCTGACGGGGTATTCCTTTGTTCAGGAGATGATGGATTACGGTTTTTCGCTGGCAACCGGCGTGATGGTGCGCAAAAGCTTGGAGATCCGCCTTCATGCCGCTTATCTCAGCAGCGGCAGCCAGAGCAACAACGCCTCGGCGGTCAAGGAGCTGGGTCTTGCTGTCAAGAGTTACTTCTGATAGAAAGGCATATATGAAACGCCTGTTGTTATCCGGTTTGTTGATGGTTTTGTGCGGTTGTGCTTCCACTGTTGAATATGGCGGCAGAAAGGAAATTGCGGACTTGCAGGGAAGGGTCTGTCTGGCGCCTTTTGAAAATGCCACGGATGACGAGCATGCAGGCAGGGCTTTCACCGAATTGTTTGGAACGGCCATGATGGAAAGGGGGGTGGAATTGATCCAGTTGTCAAAAACGGCAAGCGAGGACCCCGGGGCGGCGGTGGATTATTTGCATCTGGCCAAAGAGAAAAAAGCCGTGTATCTGGTGGCCGGCGCCGTGCATGAATATCGTTACAAGACGGATTTGGATGGCGATCCGGCGGTGGGGGTGACCATCCGGATTGTGGAGGTGTCCTCCAAAAAGACGGTCTGGCAGGCGAGCGGGTCCAATGTCGGGGTTGGTTTTTCCTCCCTGACCTCGGCCGCGCAGGAGGTTGTCGGGGACATTGTCCGGCGCATGCCATGGCCGGCGGCGCCCGGACGGCGTTGATGCTCAATGGATGACGGCCTTTCTTTGATTTTTGAGGAGTTTGTTTGTGAAATGTCCCGCTTTATTGCAATTTTTCATCAATCAGACAAGACGGTGGACGCAGCCGTCGGATGTTGTGTGGAGCGGGATTTTGACCGACGGGGCCATTTTGGGGCTGGTGTTGGGGGCTGCAAATGTTTTTTTTGATCAGGAGGATTTGGGTTGGTTCGTTCTGCATCCGTCGCCTTATTTTCTGATGCCGGTGTTGCTGGGGTGCCGTTATGGTTTCATGGCGGGAGTATGCGGCGGCGGCGGGGCGGCGGCGGTGATCCTTTTTTTGCAGACGTTTTTTGGCGGGGAGGCGGCCGGCGAGATGGTGAAGGGGCATTTTTATCTGTTGTTCTCCTTTTTTTTCGCCGGGGGATTATGCGGGGAGATTCAGGAGATGTTTGCATTCCGCCTGACCCAGCAGGATTTGCTGCTCGACAACTCCCGGCAGCGTCTCCGGCAGCTTGACGAAGAGATTCACCTGGCCAGGGAGGCCAAGGAGGAGGTGGAACGAACATTGGCGACGATCGATGCCGAAGTTTCCACCCTGGATTTTGAGATCCGGCGGCTTTATCAGTGCACCAATGAGGAATTGTACCCCAATTTGCTGGGTCTTCTGAGCCGGTGGGGACGGGTGCAGCAGGCGGCGGTTTACGGCTTCAAGAGCGAGAAGGCGCTGGTCCGGCACGCGTACATCGGGTCGGCGCTGGATTTTCCGGAAGAGATGTCAACAGATCGCAGCGCCCTGATCCATTACGCCATTGAACAGCGGCGGGTGGTGAGCTTGGCGCAGTTGTGGAAGCCGGGCTTTACGGTTCCGAATGATTATTTGATCGCCGTGCCGCTGGTTTCGCCCCAGGGAAATCTTTTTTCCATGGTGGTGGTCAACCGGCTGCCATTCACCGCGCTTAATCAGCGAACCCTTCATTCCATCAATCTGATCTGCCGATGGTCCGTCCGGTTGCTGGCGGAAAGGCGCGAAGCCAAGGGGGATTTCCGGTTTGTGGGCAAGCTGGGGGCGCGCCGCATCTATGGATTGGCGCATTTCGAACAAGCCCTCAAGCTGGCCTTTGAAACGTGGCGTCATCTGCAATTGCCCTCCTCGGCGGTGCTGTTTTATGCCCCGGGGCTGCCCGCGAACGAACAAAAGTTTGTCGAGGAAACGCTCATGCAGGCCACGCGCGCCCAGGATACGCCGACGGTGCTGGACCGCCCGGTTCCGCATTTGCTGCTTTTTCTGCCCCTGACCGGGGAAAGAGGCGCCGCTCTTTGCCGCGAACGGGTGATGAAGGCATTTGTGGAACAGGCCGGACGCCAGGCCGAGCTTCGGGGAGAGGTGTTTTTGTTGTCCAATTACCGGGATGTTGGCGGGTTGATGGCTGCCCTGAGGCAGACCTTGGAATCATGAACAGCGGAATTTTACTGGCGGCTGCGGCTCTGTTTGCGGAGGCGGGGGCTGCGTGGTTTCTCATTGTGGATGAGGTGGAATGGCTGCTGCTTTTTCACGGGCTTGGGAGCGCGGCGTTTGCCTGTTCGATTGTCGCTCTGGCCGGCGGGCGTTACCGGGAGAACAGGACCGTGGCCGGCGCTTTCGCTTTTGGATTCGCTTTGTCCATGCCGGTTTGCGGTCCCATGATTGTCCTGGTATTGCTGCTTTTGGACCGGCGAATCAAGCCGCGCCTGCGTCAGGATGAGGCTTTTCTTGCCGGCGATCCGCTTGACGGGGTGCCGCATATTCCCGGCGATGTGAAGAAAGTGGATCGGTCGATCATTTCAGTCCTGAACAGTTCCGACGTGGCGGCGCGACGCAATGCGATCATGGCCCTGCGCGCCATTTCGGAACCGTCGTTGGTCGATGTGCTGAACAAGGCGGTCCGCGACAGCGACGAACATGTCCGCAGTTACGCGCAAAGCCGCCTCCAGAAACTCATTGAGGGAATGGAGGCGGAAACCCGCCATCTGCGGAAGACGGCGGAGGAGAATCCGGGCAATCCGGGGATTCTTCTCGCCCTGGCGGAGCAGATGTTCGAGACGGTTTACATGGGATTGGCGAGCGCGGAGAACGAAAGGATGGTGTTGGCGGAGGTGGTCAGGTCTCTTGAGGAGTGCATGCGGTTGTCGCCGCGGGACGGGGAAGCCCTGTTTCTGGCCATGAGATGTTATCTGCGTCTGAATCGTTGGGAGGAGGCTGAACGCTGTCACGCCCAACTGAGCATGCTGGGTTACCGGTCCAGCGTCCTGGAATGGTGGCATTTTGAAACGCTTTACGAGAAGAGGAACTGGAGTGAGTTTTACGGGGAGATGGATGAGGCGGCGCGGGCTTTCCCAAGCGGCGCCATCCAGTCGCTCGATGAATTCTGGCGCCCGCCAGCGGCAAGGGAGGCGTCGTGAATCCGAAGATTCCGGCGGATGTCTGCCTGTTGCTGGAAGGAACCTATCCCTATGTGCGGGGTGGGGTTTCCACCTGGGTTCATCAATTGATCGAGAATCTGCCGGAATTCCGGTTTGCCCTGTTTTTCATCGGCAGCGAGCGCAAGACGGCGCGGAAAAAGTATTATCAATTGCCTCCCAATGTGGTTTCGCAACAGGAGGTGTTTCTTTTTGACCGGTTGCCGTCCGACGAAATGGAGCCCAAACCGCTCACGGCATCCGTGAGGGAGGATTTTTATTCCCGGGTGAGAAATTTTTATCGCGCACCGGACCACGAAGCGGCGGCGTCTCTTGCATGGGAACTTTTTGACTGGGTGGGCGGGCATTCGCATGAGATCAACTATGGCAATCTTTGCCGCGACAAGGAGGCATGGGACATCATGGTGGAATTTTATGAGCGGACCATGTCGAATCATTCCTTCATTGATTATTTTTGGACGGTCCGTTTCATGCATCTGCCGATCTGGAGGGTATTGCGCATCCAGCGAGAGGTTCCCGCCGCCCGGCTTTATCACAGTGTTTCCACCGGCTATGCCGGAATCCTTGGCGCACTGGCCAGCCGCCATCATAACGCCGGGTATTTGATCACCGAACACGGCATTTACACCAAGGAACGGATGCTGGAGATCACCCAGGCCGATTGGATTTACGAACCCCAATCGCGTTATTTCGATTACTCGGTCCGCTGGCGGAAATTCAAGGAACTGTGGATTGAATTGTTCAAGTTTCTGGGGCTGATGGCCTACCGGTCCGCCGACAGGGTGATTTCGCTGTTCAGCGGCAACATGCCCATGCAGATCGAATTCGGGGCGCCGCCTGAAAAACTCGAGGTGACGCCCAACGGGGTGGTTCCCGGACAGTTTGACCGGGCGGTGGCGGCGCGCCGCGCCGCCCGCGAAGCCGGGCCGCAACGGCAGGTGGCGGGGTTTGTGGGACGCATTGTGCCCATCAAGGATGTCAAAACCCTGTTGCGGGCGGCCAGCCATGTGGCCCGACGGTTGCCCAATGCTTTATTCAAGCTTTTTGGGCCTGTTGAGGAGGATCCGGAGTACTTCCGCGTCTGCCGGGAAATGGTCCTTGTGCTGGAGTTGGAAAATTACGTGCAATTTGTCAAATCCATGCCGGTGGAGGAGATCATGCCGCAGATTGACATCCTGGTCCTTACCAGCATCAGTGAGGGGCTGCCCCTGGTGTTGCTCGAGGGGTTTGCCAGCCATGTGCCGGCGGTGGCCACGGATGTCGGCGCATGCCGCGAACTTCTTTATGGACGGGATGCCGAAGACAAAGCCTTGGGACGGGCGGGGTTGCTTACGGGGATTTCCTCGCCTGTTGAGACGGCGGATGCCATCGTGGAGCTTTTGAGCGATCGTGGGTTGCAGGACAGAATGGGAATGGCCGGACGGACCCGGGTGGAGCGTTTTTACCGGCAGGCGGATATCATGGATCGGTATCGGAATTTTTACCGGGCGGCGGCGCGGCCCCCCTTTGCGGAGTAACGCCATGGCGGGAATCGGTTTCAGGCTTCGCAGGATTCTGGCAAACCCCACATTTGGGAATCTGGTGAGGGCGTATGCCTATGCCGCGCTGATCAGCAGCGGACCGTTGATCATGTCCATCCTCTCCCTGGGATTGTTGAGCGCGGTTTTGACGGTGTTGGGGCATGGCGGGCAGATCATGGTGTTTTTTGCCGCGGTGACGCATGTTTACAGTTTCACCCTGATTTTGACGGGGCCATCCCAGCTTGTGTTGTCGCGTTACGGGGCGGATTGCGATTTTGAGAAGCGGCATGGAAAGATTTTTTCGTTTTTACTGGCGAATATGGCGTTGTTGACGCCGGTCATGGCTGTTCTTGGGATGGTTTTTTTTGTTGGTTTTGTGCCCGGGCCGCTGGTTTTCCGGCTGGCCTGCGTGTTTCTTGGCGTTTTGGTGTCGGGCATCTGGCTTCTCGCCTCCTATCTTACGGCGATGAAAAACTACAACCGGGTTGTGGCCGCCTTTGGAATTGGTTATGGGAGCAGTTTTATCCTGTCCTGGCTTTTGGTGAAGCATTTCGGCATGGCCTGGCTGATGCTCGGTTTTGCGCTGGGACATGCGTTGCTTTTCGGTTTGTTGTTTGTGGCGGTTTATCTGGAAGGAGGGGGCGATGAGTTGCCGGAAAAGGAATTGCGAAGAACCTATTGGAAGTACCGGGACATTGCGCTTTGCGGATTGTTTTACAATGCCGCCATCTGGATTGATAAATTTCTTTTTTGGTGGTTTGCGCGCGACAACCAGCATGTTGGCGGGTTGTTGTACGCCATGCCGGTTCATGACCAGGCGGTTTATCTGGGATTTATGAGCATTGTTCCTGGAATGGCGGTTTTCTTGATGCGTTTGGAAACGGAATTTGCGCTCAAGTACGAACAGTTTTTCAAACAGGTGGTGGAAAAGGCCACGCTCGGGCAATTGAAGGAAACAAAAGAGGGGATGGTGAGAGCTTTGACCAGGGAAGCGGCCCTGCTGGTCAAGGTGCAGGGAGGGATTTCCCTGTTGTTGATTGCCCTTGCCGACCATGTGATGCCGTCGTTGGGTTTGGGCGCGTTGCAGACCGGGGTGTTCCAGATCATTGTGCTGGGGTCCTTTTTGCTCCTTTTGTTCATCTCATTTCTTACCGTCCTGTTTTATTTGGACAAAAGAAGAGATGCCTTGGCCTCTTGCGCGCTGTTTCTGGTGGTCAATGGGGGCGTGACCTTGTTTTCGATTTGGAGCGGGGAACAGTTTTATGGGTTGGGGTATGTGGTGTCCGTGGCGGTGGCATTGGTTTTCTCGGCGTGGCGCGCCTTTTATCACATGGAGCGGCTGGAGTATGACACGTTCACCCTCCAGCCTCTTTATGGGTGAAGGATTAGCCCGGATTTTGCATCAAAATCCGGGAAATACGAATGTCGAAACTCGAAATCCCACTTGGCCCGCCGAAGTCCGCCATGGCGGGACGAAGGCGGCAGAATAACTCGAAACTCCGATGATCAAAATCCGAAACAAAGCACGGGACCGTTTGTCCCCATACTTGAAGACGCCCTTTGCTTTCGGTGCTTGCTTATTTTATTGTTCAGGAATTTCAATGTTTGGCGAAAAAGGCGGTGCAGGAGCCCCGCCCTCCGTTTGTCGCGAAATGAATGGAGGGCGGGGCTCCCGCACCGCCTTGCTGGTTTTCTGCGTCGTGCGCTTGTCCCGCCAGCTTGTGGCGCCGAAGCTTTGGCGAAGGCGCAAGCTCGCAGAGCGAAGGCGGATCGAGCGTCAAGCTGCCGCGCTCCGGCGAGGCTTAATTCATTCGAATTTCGGATTTCCTCCAAATTCCAGCTTTTTGACGAAATTTGCGGGTTAGGTTGCTGAATTTTGTGATGTGGCGGGTTGTTTTTTTGTCAATCTGTAATTATTTGAAACTTTTCTGTTGCATATCGTTCAAAATCAAGGGATAGAGGCAGGCTCCATGTCGAAATCCTTGATCATCGCGGAAAAACCCAGCGTGGCGGGTGATATTGCCCGGGCGCTTGGAAAATTTAAAAAGAGTGATGGATTCTATGAAAACGACGAGATGGTGATCTCCCATGCGATCGGGCATCTGGTGGAATTGCTCATGCCCAATGAGGTCAACAAGGAGTGGCGGTATTGGAAGCTCGACAATCTGCCCATGATCCCGGAGGTATTCCAACTCAAGCCGATCGAGGACACCAAGAAACAGTTCAATCTCGTCGTCAAGTTGCTCAAACGAAAGGATATCACGGAAGTCGTCAATGCCTGTGACGCCGGGAGGGAGGGAGAACTGATTTTTCGCTATATCTATGCGCTGGCGGGATCGGACAAGCCTTCGAGGCGGTTGTGGCTGTCGTCCATGACGGCCGGGGCGATCCGGGAAGGATTCAAGGTCTTGCGCGCGGAGCAGGAATTGCGGGGTCTGGCGGATGCCGCGACATGCCGCAGCGAATCGGATTGGCTGGTGGGGTTGAACGGAACCCGGGCTTTCACCTGCAAGATTTACGGCGGGGCGGGGCGGCAGATCATCACGGTGGGGAGGGTTCAGACTCCAACCCTGACGATTGTGGTGGATCGGGAGAATGTGATCCAGAATTTCAAGAAGGCGCCCTATTGGGAGGTGATGGCGTTTTTCAAATGCGCCGCGGGCGAATATCATGGTAAGTGGGTGGATTTGAAGTTCAAGAAGAGCGATCAGAATCCCGAGGGCAAGGCGGAGCGCATTTGGGAAAAGGAGCGGGCCGAGGCCATTGCCGCCAAGGTGGGAGGAAAGACGGGAACGGTAAGCGAGGAGAAAAAGACAACGACCCAGCTTTCGGCCCAGTTGTTCGACCTCACCAGTTTGCAGAGGGAATGCAACAGCCGGTTCGGATTGTCCGCCAAACGCACGCTGCAGATTGCCCAAGCGCTTTACGAGCGGCGGAAGATGATCACCTATCCGCGAACCGATTCGCGGGCTTTGCCGGAAAACTATCTGCCCACGGTGAAGGAGACGCTGACGAATTTGCATGGAACGCCTTACGCCCCGTTTGCCGGACGCATTCTGGAAGCCGGCTGGGTGAAGCTGAACAAGAGGATTTTCAACGACGCCAAGGTATCGGACCATTTTGCCATCATTCCCACCACGGACCCCCCCAAGCCGCTGGAGGATATCGAGGCGAAGGTCTTCGACATGATCTGCAAGCGGTTTCTGGCGGTGTTTTATCCGGCGGCGGTTTTTGAGGTGACCACCCGGATCACCACGGTTGAGGCGGAGCCTTTCAAGACGGAGGGCAAGGTGTTGAAAGAGCCGGGTTGGATGGAGGTTTACGGGAAGGAAATCAGCGAGGAGGGACGCATTCCGCCGGTGAACGAGGGGGAGAAGCCGCTTTGCGAGAAGGCGGAGGTTGCCGCCCTGGAAACCAAGCCGCCTCCGCGTTACACGGAAGCCACCTTGTTGAGCGCCATGGAAGGGGCCGGAAAGTTGCTCGACGACGAGGAACTGGGTGAAGCCATGAAGGATCGCGGTTTGGGAACGCCCGCCACCCGGGCCGCCGTGATCGAACAGTTGCTGGCGCAGGAATACATTCATCGCGAGGCGCGCGACCTGGTGCCCACTTCCAAGGGGATGTCCCTCATCCAGATGTTGCGACAGATCCCGGTGCTCGAACTTTGTTCGCCCCAACTGACCGGCGAATGGGAATATAAATTGCGCAAGATGGAGCAGAACCAGCTTTCCCGCGCCGAGTTCATGAAGGAGATTGTGGCGCTGACCAGGCAGATTGTGGACAAGGCCCGGAGTTACGACGACACGACTTTTGAATCCAAAGCGCAGATCCAGACCCCATGCCCCAAATGCGGGGGGCGGATCCGCGAGACCTTCAAGTGGTTTTCCTGTTCCAAGGAGGGATGCGACTTCCAGATCTGGAAATCCATCGCCAGCAAGAGCCTGACGGCCGAGGAAGTGGAAACCCTTCTCAAGGATCGCAAGATTGGACCGCTTCAGGGATTCCGCAGCAAACAGGGACGCCCTTTTGCGGCGATGTTGATCCTGGGGGATGATGGCAAGGTCAACATGACGTGGGATGGCGCAGCCGGCGCGGATGGCAAGAGCGAGCCGATCAAGTTCGTCAACGACAAGGTTTTGGGCGACTGTCCCATTTGCAAATCGCCAGTCAAGGAGGCTGACATGGCCTATTATTGCGAACGCCGGGCCATGGCGGAGCCCCAATGCGAGTTTCGCATCTCAAAAACCATCAAGGGACGGCTTATTCCCGCGGAACAGATCGAAAAACTGCTGCGCGACAAGAAGACCGATTTGCTGGAGAAATTCATTTCCTCAAAGCAACGGCCTTTTTCCGCCCACTTGACGTTGGAAAAAGGCGGAAAGCTGGGCTGGGCTTTTGCCGAAAGGGTCAAAAAGCCGGCTGCCGGCAAAGCCGCAAAAGCCCCCAAGGCCGCGAAGCCCGAAGAGAAAGCCTCCGAGTCGAAATAACGTCCCGCCGCTGTTCTCAAAGCCGAACGCGAAACGGATTGGTTGTTGGAATGCCGGGAATGCCGATATGAGGAATTCTTTCATCATTTTTGCGGTTTTTCTTCTTTCGGCAGGTGTTCATGATTGGGGAGCGGCCGATGATTCAATTCCGGTTGTCAGAAAATTTTCGTTCCCTGCGCCGCGTGACATGGATCGGGCGGAGGTTTATGCCGTTCGAACCGTCGAAAGTCCTGAAAACGTCCTTGTTCTTTGTCCAGGCTGCAATGGCAGCGGGGAGAGGTTGGTTTGTTCATCGGTTTGGCAGAAGTTTGCCAGGGAAAATCGATTGGGTTTGATGGGAATCTCCTTTGCCTCGCCGTCAAAATTCCATACAGCCGATTCCGGACGGGGTTATTACCACGCTTCGCAAGGCTCAGGACAGACGCTTTTGGATGCCATCGACAGGATTTATGGAAAAGATCTGCCGGTCCTGTTATATGGCGTGTCCGGCGGGGCGCATTTCACCAGCCGGTTTGAGGAATGGAAGCCGGAGCGGGTCCGGGCTTGGTGCGCCTATTCCGCCGCTTGGTGGGATGAGCCGAAAAAAAATCCCGCCTCGCCGCCCGGGATTGTGGGGTGCGGGGATTACGACGCCTCCCGTTACGGGGTTTCCCTGATCTATTTCAAACAGGGACGGGCTCTGGGCAAACCCTGGCTGTGGGTGAGCCTGCCCAAAATCGGGCATGCCTCCACCGGGCCTTTTGAGGAATTTGTGAGGGCATGGTTCG
>JAQUAF010000076.1 GCA_028687435.1 Verrucomicrobiia bacterium
GACATGTCCCCCGCAGCCTTTGGCGAAGGGGGATGCCACGACATGATCCGCGTGACCCTCAACAACAACAAGGAAGTGTCAACCCATTTTGACCCTCAAAAGTGCTCATAATTAAAAATCGGCACAGGTGGATGGAGGGGATTAGAAAGAATTGTTTGTTGACTCAGTCCCGTTGCGCACGCGCTTCCGGAACAATTGAGGCGGGGTCTTGGGTTGAACATGGATGAACAGGATGGATGGGATGTAAATCGAAAACAAAAAAATCATGAATATCAAAATACACAATGTTTTTAATTTTATGTCTGGGCAATTCAGGATTTTGGGTGAAAATAAAGCCGCGATTAAATTTATGTTAAGGAATTTCAATGTTTGCTGGAAAAAGCGGTGCAGGAGCCCCGCCCTCCATTTGTCGCGAAATGAATGGATGGCGGGGCTCCCGCACCGCCTTGCCGGTTTTCTGCGTCAAGCACTTGTCTCGCCGAAGTGCCGCCACAAGCGAGACGAAGGCGGATCGGCCATCGAGCGTCGAGCAGCCGCCGGGCCTTGGGCCCGGCTTAATTTAATGCTTGTTTGGGTTTTTCTTTTGGCATGCGCCGGGGGAACGGGCGCCGGGGCGGAAACACCGGGCTGGACAGCGAAGTCGCTGGTCAAGGGGAAGGGGAACAGGGTGGAGGTGAGAAATAAGGATTTGATGGTGGATTTTGGGGAGCCGGTGGCTTGGACGATCTGCAACATCCGGTATCAGGATTGTGAAATTGTCGGGGAGCATGGTTATCAGGGCACGGTGGTGAATGTCAGATTGAAGGAGGCGGGCGCAAAAAAAGCTGGATGGATTGGGACAGGGCATGGCTTGGAACAAATCAAGTCGTTTGCCGCGTTGGTCAATCAGAGCAACCAGGTCTTGGCGGCCGGCGCCGAATATCGGGGGGGGACGGTGGCGATCCGCAAGGAATCGAATATCGGACCGTTTGATCTGGTGTCGGAAACCCTTTTTTCGGCAACAGGGGATCATTTTGTGGAGCGTCATCAATACAAGGTGTTGGAGGATTTGGGCGAACGCTTTAATCATCTGTATGCGTTCATGCATTGCCACAACAACAAGCTGACGCACTGGCTGGCCCTGCTTGGCGAGGGGAAGGAGGAGCAGGGCGAGGCGGTGAAGGACGACAATGCCAACAGCTTGAAGAAGGATATCAAGGCCATTGTTTTTTACGGGCCGGAAATTCAAAAGGGCGTGGTTTATGTTTATCCGGAGGTTTACGAGGGATGCTCCAAGCCTTCGAAGAATTTCATCTGGGACCGTCCCAAGGACAACAAGCTGTATTTTTGCCCGGAGATCAAGCGGCGGGGGTACAAGGCGGGGGATTCCTTTGAGTATGCCGTGGCCGTGATTCCTTTTTCAGCGGGTTCCGAGGATTGGAAGACGAAGGGCAGAGAGTTGGCCGGGAAAACGTATTTTTAATGAGGGGGGGCAATGGCAACAACCTGAACAGAGTCAACCTTCCTGGAAAGATGCCAGATCTTTGAGGCAGACATAATGGAAGCCTTCGGCATGAACCGGGACAGGATCGCGGGTGAAAATCCACTTGCCGAGAGATGAATTTTTGGGGTTGGGAAAGAGCGGCAGTTTGGCGTCCAATTCCCGCTCTGCGGCGCGCGCGGATCCCCATTTGCATTCGCCCAAATCCTTTCAAGGTCTTATAGTCAAGACTATTATAGACAAGACTATAAGATTTTTAAACCAAATGGCGGGACTGCAAGGCGGGGGATTCCTTTGAGTATGCCGTGGCGTTGGGTTTGTGAAAATCAACGTTTTCAGATGAAAACGAAATTGAGACAGTGTCTGGATTCCCGCTTCTGCGGGAATGACGGAAGGGGGCTTGTCATTTTCAATATTCCGGTTTTTCGGCATTCCCATTTCACCATCGTCATTCCCGCAAAAGCGGGAATCCAGTTGCTTCTGTGTCGAGCGCTTGTTCCGCCGGCTCGTCCGACAAAGCCTTGGCGCAGTCGGAAGTTCCGCAAAGCGGGACGAAGGAGGAATTAAGGAGGGGTGCGTCGTGCTTTGTGCATCGAGCGTCAAGCCGATGCGCTCCGGTGCGTATAATATATTAAATTTTATCTTGACATGAATCAGTGCAAATAGGATGATATTTATCCACTTCAAAATGCCTTTGCTCAGTACTCAAGAGCTTCAGTGTGTTCCGACTCAGACATCAATCACCCGTCCGCCTCCACTGGAAGATTGGTTGGGATTGCCACGGTCATTTGACGGATTGGGGACTGTTTCTGTCCACGTTTTCGTTTGAAAGGAAACACGTTCCTTTTGCTCGCGTTTTTGGAACATGCGGAACATCAGATTGACAAGACTGATCACCAGACTGCCAAGAACCGCGCTCCAGAAACTTCTTACCACGAATCCATGAACCAAGTGTCCCACGATCCAGAGGCAAAGCCCGTTGATGAAGACCGTGAACAGTCCCAAGGTGAGAATCAGAAGAGGCAGGCTGACCAGCATCAGCAGGGGACGCAGAAAGGAATTGAGCAGTCCCAATAGCAGGGCGGCAATGAGCAGGGCGCTCCAGGAATGATAGTTGATGCCGGGGACAATATGCGAAGCGGCCAGCACGGCAACAGTGTTGGCCAGCCACGTCAGGAAGAACTTCTTCATGATTGGAAAGCACACCTTTTTCTGTTCCATAAATCAATCCGAAAGGCAGGTGCAAACGCATCAAAATCGGACCGTGTTTCCACCATGACGGAACTTTTGCAGACAGGCGCAAAGTCGACTGGATTCCCGCTTTTGCGCATACGCGTCAACCTAATTGAGCTCCTTTTCTGGGAACGAGGGCGTCCTGCCCAACGCCGCTAACATTTGCCCAATCTGGGACCATTTCGTTCTGATGTAGGCGGTGCGGGAGCCCCGCCCTCCATTGTCTGCACGGTAAAAAATGGAGGGCGGGGCTCCCGCACCGCCCATAATAGAGATATGATTCATTGATTCCTTAGGTTGACGTGAATGCGCGAAAGCGGGAATCCATCTCCTTTTACTTTGGCAGTTGACAAGAAGCCACTTTGCCGCAATCTTAATAGGACTAAATTAATCCTTTTTATGCAAATCACCAAAGCAGGCGAATATGCCCTTCTTGGAATCAGTTATCTGGCGCTCAAGGGATCCGACACATGGGTCATGGTGGAGGAGATTCGCCAGAAACAGGGGATTTCCCGGAGTTTTCTGGCGAAAATTTTCCAATCCCTGTCGCGCGCGGGGCTGGTTCTTTCCCAGCGCGGCAACAGGGGTGGCTTTCGTCTGAGCCGTCCAGCGGAACAAATCAACATTTTGGAGGTGCTCGAGGCGGTTGAGGGCAGGATGGCTTTGCAAAAATGCCTGGAAGAGCCTTGCGGATGTTCCAAGGCAAAAACCTGTGTTGTTTCGCCGATCTTGAATAAAGCCCAGGAGAAGGTTAAAGAAGTATTTCGCAACACCTCTTTGGCCGATTTGACCGCCAAGGAACAAAAGAAAGAACCCATTCGCGATGACCGATTGAAAATGGCTTCCGCCAAGCCGTTGCCCCGGCAGATCGAAAGCGACAGCGGTTTTTCCGTTGTGCTTCATGATTGATTCACGAAATTTTTTGGATGAAAACGAAATTGCGAAGAATTTTAATTTGCGACAGTCTCTGGATTCCCGCTTTCGCGGGAATGACGGGAGAGGACAACGCAGGAATGACGGGAGAGGATAAGGCATGTCATCCCCCTGAGGGGATTGGCATTCATGTTTTTCGTCATTCCCGCGAAAGAGGGAATCCAGTTGAATTTGAGCCCTCCAAAAGTTCCATTATTGTGGGTGCATGATTTGATCAACCTCAACCTTATCCGATTTTTATGGCCGACGACAAACAGATGACTCCTTACACCAAGACCGTGATGGATCATTTTCTGAATCCCCGGAACATGGGAGACATGCCCGATGCGGATGCCGAAGGGACGGTGGGATCCGCGGCTTGCGGGGATATCATGAAGGTTTTCCTGAAAATCCAGGACAACCGGATTGTCGAAGCCAAGTTCAAGACCTTTGGCTGCGGTTCCGCCATCGCCTCGAGTTCCATGGCCACCGAAATGCTCAAGGGCAAGACCATTGATGAGGCGCTCAAGATGACCAACCGCCAGGTGGTGGATGCCTTGGGCGGATTGCCCGCTTACAAGATGCATTGTTCCGTGCTGGCCGAGGATTCGGTGAAGGCCGCACTGCACGATTACCTGCGCAAACATCCGGAGGCTGTTCCGGCAGGCTATGTGGTTCCATCCAAGGAGGAAGAGCAGGCAGCCAATGCCCAGACGGGGCATGGGGAGCATTGAGCGAGGTGGATAGGCTGCAGGCTGTTAGACTGTTAGAAAAAAAGCATGTCAATTTGTCCATTGAACCTCTGAACCGTGAACCATTTGAACTGCTGAATCCAACAACCCGCATGAAACGAATCTACCTGGACCACATCACCTCCACGCCGTTGGACCCGCGGGTATTCGAGGCGATGAAACCCTTTTTCATGGAGCGGTATGGCAATCCCTCGGCCATGCATCAGGAGGGATTGATGGCCAGGGATGCCCTTCAAAAATCCCGGGAACAAGCCGCTTCTTTCATCGGCGCCCGGCGCGCCGACGAGATTTATTTCACCAGCGGCGGCACGGAGGCCAACAATCTGGCCATCAAGGGGGTGGCTTACGCCAGCCAGCGCAATGGCAATCACCTGATCATTTCCACCATCGAGCATCCCAGCGTCATGGAAGCCGCGGCGTTTTTGGAAACCCAGGGTTTTGTCTGCACAAGAGTGCCGGTGGATCGCGAAGGACGGCTCGATCCGGAGCAGGTGCGGGCGGCCGTGACGGACAAGACGATTTTGATTGCCACGCATTATGCCAACCATGACATCGGGGTGATTCAGCCTGTGGAGGAGATTGGGCGGGTGGCGGCTGAAAAGGGGGCGCCGTTTTTTTGCGACGCGAATGCCGCGGCCGGATGGCTGCCCATTGACATTCAGAAGATCGGGGCGCAGCTCCTGAGTTTTACCCCTCACCGGTTTTATGGTCCCAAAGGTTCGGGCGTGTTGTATCGCAACCGCAAGGCCCGGTTGCAGCCCATCATTCATGGGGGAGGCCAGGAAAACGGACGACGTGCCGGAACGGAAAATGTGCCTGCCATTGTCGGGGCGGGATTGGCCTGCGAACTGGCGGGCAGGGAACAGGCGGAACGGGCCGCGCATGCGGGGGTCTTGCAGAAACGCCTGATCGAGGGTTTGCTGGAGCAAGTGCCTTATTTGATTTTGAATGGACCGCCTGCGGGCCCCCGTCGCTCGCCGGTCAATGTCTCGGTTTCCGCGGAATTCATCGAGGGGGAAAGCCAGTTGCTCCTGCTCGATCATCAGGGCATCGCCGTGGCCAGCGGCGGCAGTTGCGTCTCCAAATCCCTGAAAGCCTCCCATGTGTTGAAAGGCATTGGATTGGACGAGGCTCTGGCGCAGGGGTCGATCATGATGACCCTTGGCCGGGAGAACACCGTGGAGGAAATGGACGAGGTGGCGCGCGCGCTGGCCGGAGTGGCGGCCAAACTCCGTGCCATGTCCCCCCTATGGGACCAATTCCAGAAAGGCCGGATTGATTCCCTCGTCAAGCCCCGCCCCAAAACGGACGGAAGAATGAACCCATTATTTTGAGATCGCGATTTTATGGAAGAATTGGAAAGAAAAATGCAATTGGCCCGGCGGGGATTGAAGAAAATTCATGAGAGAAAACATGAGATAAGTCCAAACCAGTTCCCGGAGATAGTGTTAAATCAACATGAGGGCAATTTTCTTTGTGTTGACCGGCAGGGGTTCTACGTCATCAATTACCGGGACAAGATCAAGGATCGTGAGGGAGTCGGACGCGCAAAGGATGTGAAAAGGAGATTTGTGCATCATCCCCGCAAGGACAAGTATTATGTCGGAGGTTTTTTCAGCCGCACGGAGATGTTCGAGATGTTCCCGGAACTGGATGGGGACAGGATTTTGGGGCATTTCAACGCCTTGCTGGGGAAAGGCGGGGGTTGAAAACAGGAATCAGACGGGAAGGAATTTTCCGTATTGCATCTTGAGAACCCGGTCGGCGGCATCATAATGGTCGTCGTCGTGGGTGACAGCCACCACGGTTTTGCCCTGTTTCTTGAGCTCCGGCAGGATTTCGCGGTAGAATTTCCTCCGGAACTGGGGATCCTGTTCAGCGGCCCATTCATCGAGCAGCAGAATGGGTTTGTCTTCCATGATTGCCAGCACCAAGGCAAGACGCTTTCTCTGGCCGGTCGAAAGATTAAGGGTGGAAATCCGCCTTTCCACCACATCGGTCTTCCCGAGAAGCCCGGTGGTGTGAAGCAGGGATTGCAGCTTGTTGTCGTCGATTTCCTTCAGCCCGTAAAGGTGGTCGAAAAGGTGGAAATCGGAGAAAATGGGCGCGAAAAGATCCCGGTAATCCTGCCGGTTGTGGGGGCCGATGACGGTGTCGCCGGCAAAGATGGCGCCTTCGGCGGGCAGGTAGAGGCCAGCCAGGATTTTCAGGAAGGTGGATTTTCCGCTTCCATTGCCGCCGGTGATGAAAACCAGTTCCGGTCTGCCAAGATGAAAATCAAACGGTTCCAGCGAAAAGGAGGGCTCTCCTTTTTCGTCCCGGTAGCTGAAGGATATCTTTTCGCAGCGAATCCGGGTGAAGGTCAGTGCGGTGTCAGCGCCGGCGGCGGGCAGCGAATCGCCAAAACCGGCCTCAAAAACACTGTCGAGTTGCGCTTCGATGCGATAGATTTCCCGGATGGAGGCGGTTGCCTCCGTGAAAAGCGAATAAACATGCACCACTTCGCCCAGCGGACCGATGATGAAAACAATCAGGGTTGAAATGCGGACCAGTTTGGGCGCGTCGGCGGGGGCGAAGAAAGGAGTCAGAAAAACCACGGCTCCCAGGAGGATGAACAGGGCGGATGAAGCCATCAGGACGCTGTGGTTCACAATCAGGTTGCCGTAAACACGAATGGCGCGGGAGGCTTCCGCGGCGGGTTGAAGATGTGATTCGAAAAAATCCCGGCTCATGGCTGAATTCATCTTCAGTTCCTTGAATCCGTCCAGCAGATCGCCAAATCCCTTGACGAACCGGTTGTCGTAATCCGTCACTTCGTCCAGCGCCTGCATGATTTTTCCGCGGTTCGAAAAAAGCACGGCGATGATGAAAGCCAGGGCGCCCGCCAGGATCAGAAAAGCGGTGGGCGACAGAAAATAGAGAACCAGAAAGGCGCAGACTAGGAGGACCATGGAGGTTCCGGCGCTCACGATGGCCGGCGCAGCCCGGGAAATGGTCATCGTGTGGGTGGAAACGGCGTTGAAAATCGCGGCCCGGCTGATGCCCTCGAACGAGGACAGGTCGGTCTGGCGGATTTTTCCGGCGATGCGGAGCCGCATGTTGAGAATCATTTCCTCCACGGCGCCGGCGGTGCGGCGAAGCAGGCAGCCTTTGCTGAACCAGAAGGCGGCGATGCAGATGACCACAAAGATCAGTTCGGTCCAGGCGGTCTTGTTTGCGGCAATTTTGTTCGCGGCGTCGGTCAGGATGAAAATGAGAAGGGTGCTGACAATGCCCGCGAAGGCGCCCGCCACCAGCAGGTGCCTGTCAAAATCCTTGGATTCTTTCCGGAGCAGTTGAAAGAATTCCATGTTATTTCCTGTTTGATTTTTCAATTGCCGCCGCGCCGGGTGGAGGGGCGATGGAATGGCGGGCGCCGGAGGGCAGGCGGATGGAATCGTTGCCGCCGGCGTCCAGGAAGACCGGCAGCCCGTTTTTGCCGCCCACCACGATCACCTTGGTGTTTGGCGATTCCGCCAGTTTGAGGGCGGCCTCGATGCCTTTGTACTGGAGCAGCTGGTCGGAGATGGTCTGTCCGACGACGTGCTGGAATTTGGACACGCCGACAGCCTCGATTTCTTTGCGCGAGGCTTCCTGCCTTTCCCGGTCAATGCGGAATTTCATTTCCAAGGCGCGTTGTTCCTCCACCAGTCTGGCTTCGATGGCGGCCTGGATGGTGGGAGGCAGTTTGATGGCCTTGATGAGCAAATCGTCCAATTCGACGTATTTTTCGCCCACCTCGCCCAGGGCGCCCTGCAGGGTTTGTTCGATCAGCGATCGTTTGGTGGTGTACATTTCCTCAGGCGAGTACTGGCCGAAAACGGAACGGGTAAGCGACTGGACTTCCGGGATGACGATTTTGCGGACGTAATCGGGGCCGACTTCCTTGTGCAAGGTTCCCAGCAGTTCAACTTTGGGCTGGAAACGGATGGACACGGTGACCATGACTTCCAAACCGTTGTTGCTGATGACGGGGAAGGAGTGTTCGACCTGTTGGATGCGGACGTCATAGATGGTGAGGGTATCCCAAGGGGGGATGATTTGAATGCCTTCGACCCGGACTGTATCGGTAACGGTGCCCCCATGGAAACGGCGAAAAACCACGCCGGCATGGCCGCCCTCGACCGTGTAAAAAATGGAGTTGTAAAGGAGGGTGGCCAGCGCGGCCATGACGGAAAGGCCGATGATGATGTAAATGGATCCTTTGCGGCACCGTTTTTTAAAGCGGTTGAGGCGGGCTTGTTTTTCAAGTTCCCCGGGTGCGGGGGGATTTTCCCCGCCGGCCGGGGCGTAATGGTTTTTTGGGGCGTTATCCATGGGATGGGCGGTTTGAATGGATGGATGAATGGGGCGGTTTATTTCCTTTGGGTCTGGCTCGTTTCCAGGATCTTCTGCCAGGTTGTTTCCTGATAGACGCTGATTTCGGAATCCGCGAGCAACAGGGGAAGTTCATGCGGGCGCATGTAGGCGGGGCCGTTTTTGATTTCGGCATGAATATAGCTTCGCGCGGAGGACATGGTGCAGGCGTGGTAAGAGTAATTGGTGAACTCCGCGGCGATGGTCGGATGCAGAAGATAGTTTAGAAACGCCTCGGCCAGAATCTTTTGCTGTGGAGGGGTGTTTTTGGGAATCGCAAAATTTTCCACCGAAATCCATGTTCCGTCCTCGGGGATGGAAAAAAGGATGCGGGGGTTGAGCTTGTGGGCCTTGGCCACATCGAAGCCCATCGCCATGCTCATCATGATGTCCCGGTTGGCCAGCGCCTCGGCCATGGTTGTGCCGACGATCTTGTAACGGTGGCTGAACATGTGTTCCTGAAGGAATTTTGCGGCGGTCGTCAAATCCTCCATCTTTTGGGAATTGGGCGAAAGTCCCAGCCGGATCAAGGCCGCGGCAAAAGCGCGGCGGGATGAGGGCATGAGCGCAAGCTGTCCTTTCAGGACGGGGTAAATCAGGGTGTCCGGGGAAAACAGATCCTCCCATTTTCGGGGCGGTTTGTCCAAGTGACCGAAATTGAAGCCAATTCCGCAGGTGCCCCAGGCGAAGGGAATCGAATGTTTGTTTTTCAGATCATAAGCCACGGAGCGGAATTCCGGGTCGATGTTGGCAAGATTGGGGATGTTGTCGGAATTCAATTCCGCAAGAAGATTTTCGTTCAACATCCGTTGGACGGTGTATCCTGTGCCCAGGATCACATCCCAATTTTCGCCCTGTGCGATGCGATTGCGAAGTTCGTGGTTGGTCTCAACGGTGCCTGAGATGATTTTTGCGCCATATTCCTCGGTGAACCGGTTGAGAATGCTTTTGGGCAGAAAATTCGGCCAGGTCAGCACATGCAAGACAAGACCCTCATACCGCGTTATTTTGGTTTCCTTGGTCTTGGTTTTCCGTGGTTTGTCCGGGTTGTAAACACAGTAGTTGCAGACACACAGGCTGTGGGTGTCCGAGGCTTCCGGATGGGGATTCTTGATTTTATGGCAACCGCACAGGCACAGGCTCAGGGAGGCGAGGAAAATCATCGAAATCCAGCGCGGAAATGCAGATTGGCATTCCATGTTCATCAGCCGGGGAGTTTGACCAGCCGCCGGGGGCTTATTCAAGCCGATTCTCCGCATCCTTGATTTTAGGCCGGGCGGGACGAAATGCCCAAAATGGGCAATCGGAGATCCGTTTGGATGAACAAAGACTGGCGCTTGGCGAACAGACGCCAAACGATTATGCTGTCTTCATGCAAACAGGGCTCTTGAGGAAAGAGACGGATTTCCGGATTTGCGCGCGGATTCTGGCTGCGGGACGCGCCGCCCGTCTGGCCCGTTATGTGGGGAAGGCGGAAAAAAACGGAAACAACCGGCTGTTTCACGATGCACGGGTGGCTTCCCGGCGTTTGAGGGAAGCGTTGCGGATTTTAAAACCGTGGCTTCCAAGCGGTGATTTTGACTGTCTTTATTCGAAAGCCCGGTCGGCTGCGCGGAGCCTGCGCCAGGCAAATGATGAGGGAATTGCCCGGGATTATCTGGTTGAAACCTTGGAAAAAAGCCGTTCGGTTGCTGAAAAACTGGCTTTGAGGGATTTGACCCGATGGTTGGATCGAAGACAAAAGGAGGGGAAAATCAAAACCCGCAAAGCATTCCGGAAATTGCGGTTGCGAAAGGTTTTGGCCGCTATCGGACAGTCCGTGCGCTCGCCCTGCAAGGGGGTGGGAGGCATTCGGTTTTGTTCCGCGGTTGAGATGTCCAGGAAAATTTTGGATGAGAGGATTCGCGAGGTGATGAAACGCCGGCGGGCCGTGCGAGGTGAGGACGACGGGGAGCGTTTGCATCGGTTGCGTATGACGATCAAGCGGCTTCGGTATGCGGTGGAAATGTTGGGCTTTGCGGGGGTGCCCAGGTTGCGGAGAAACCAGCGGTTTCTTAAACGATTGCAGACTTGCCTGGGGGAGATGCACGATCGCGAGGAGTTCGCCGTTCTCGCGCGAAAACGGCTGGAAAAATTGCGCAGACGATCGGACGACGGCCTGTTGTTGAAAGGATATGGCCTCCTGCTTTCCCGCCTGGCCAGGGAACGGCGGAGTTGTCATGCCGCATATGCCAGGTTGTTTGACCGCCCAAGTCTGCGTGAATGGAGGGCAAGGTTCATGCCTGATTCAAAAGCAAAATCGGGGATTGCGAAGGGGTTTTTGCTCACGAGGAGTCGCGAAAAGGATTTTTGCGGCGAGTTGGCGGCCTTTGAGCAAGAGTTTCTTAAACAAAGGGATGGAATCGGGTTTGCGGCATTTGGCGGTGTTGAGCAGGGAAAGGTTGATGGCCAAGGCATGAGCCTGGCCTTGCAGCGCCTCCTTCATCACTTGAACCACCGCCCGCCGGCCATGGATGCGCACCAAAACAACAAGACTTGGCATGAGATTACAATACTTCCGGGGCGGATGGGGGTAGACTGACCTTTATGAAACCCAAGGAAATTCTTTTCAAGGCTTTGAACAACGAGGTGACTCCCCGCGCGGCATGGGCGCCGTTTGTGGGGGTGCATGGCGGGTTTCTGATTGGCCGGAGCGCCAGGGATTATCTCCAATCCAGGGATTTGATTGTGGATGGACTGAAAAAAGCCCGGGAACTCTACAAACCGGACGGGTTGCCGGTGGTTTTCGATTTGCAGGTCGAGGCGGAGATGCTGGGGTGTGAGTTGCATTGGGCGGACGAGACTCCGCCTTCGGTGACCACGCATCCGCTGGAGCAGGGGAAGAGCTTGGCCGATCTGCCGGCCTTCGATCCCGAGGAGGGGCGGATGAAGATAGCGTTGGAGGCAACGGCCGCCTTGAAGAAGGAGATGGGCGACGAGGTGGGGCTTTACGGCTTGATTTGCGGGCCTTTCACCCTGGCGTTGCATCTGCTGGGCAACGATATTTTCATGCAGATGTTTGACCGTCCGGACTATGTGAAGGCGGTGGTGGGTTTTTGCGCCTCGGTGGGACGGCGGGCTGCCGCGGCGTATCTGGAGAACGGGGCGGATGTGATTGCGGTGGTGGATCCGATGTCGAGCCAGGTTTCGCCCGAGCATTTTGACGATTACGTGGCGCCGGGGGTGAACCAGATTTTCGACATGGTGAGACAAAAGGGGGGCAAGTCCTCGCTGTTTGTCTGCGGTGACGCCACGCGCAATCTGGAAGCCATGTGCCGGACCCGGTGCGACAATCTTTCGATTGACGAAAACATACCTTTGGAGAAATTGCGCGATTACACGCGCGCGGGGCACAAATCCCTTGGGGGCAATCTCAAGCTGACTTCGGTGTTGTTGCTGGGCGATGAGGACGATTCCAAACTGGACGCCATCCGGTGTCTGGAAGTCGGTGGAAATTGCGGCTTCATCCTGGCGCCCGGTTGCGATCTGCCTTACAAGACGCCGCAGGCGAATCTGGCGGCTGTGGGCGAGATGGTTCACGATTCCTACAAGCGCGAGGTGGCCAGGCGCACGATTGTTCCCAAGAGCGGTTCAGCGGTGGAGGCAAATCTGCCGGATTATTCCAAGGAACCGGGGGTGATCATTGATTGCGTGACCCTGGACTCAACATCCTGCGCCCCGTGCCAGTACATGGTGGACGCGGCGAAGCGGGCGGCGGCCAAGGCGTCCAAGCCGGTGACGGTGCGCGAACACAAGATCACGACGCATCAGGGGATCGCTGTGATGGGCAAACTAGCGGTGAGCAGCATCCCGAGCATTTGCATTGATGGGAAGGTGGTTTTTTCGTCCATCATTCCGGATCAGAACACTTTGTTGGCGAAAATCGAGGAGGCCGTTGGCCGGAAATCCTGATGATTCCCCTCAGCCTGATCACCGGCTTCCTGGGCAGCGGCAAGACGACGTTTCTCAAGCATCTGGTCCGGCGCTATCGTGGGCGGAAGATCGTTTTTTTGGTCAACGAATACGCCGATGTGGACGTGGACGGGGTATTGATGGGACAGGAGAGCCGGGATGTTGTCCCCATTCCGGGGGGGAGCATTTTCTGCCGCTGCCTGGCGGGGGAATTCATCCGGCATTTGAAGGAGTTGCCTTTGCGGTTTGGGACGCCGGATGCCCCGGTGACCGGGGTGGTGGTGGAGGCCAGCGGGATGGCTGATCCGCGGGTGGCGGGGAGGATGCTTGAGGAAACCGGTCTTGGTGGGACGTTTTCGGTGGCCACGTCCGTGGTGGTGGTGGATCCCGGCAGTTTTCTGAAGCTTTTGAACACCCTGCCAAGCGTGAAGGCCCAGGTGGAGGCGGCGGATCTGGCTTTGGTCAACAAGATGGATCTTTATTCGCCGGAACGGATGGCTGAAACGGAAACGGCGCTGAAAAAGATCAATCCGAAGCTGGTGAGCGTGCGCACATGCCGTTGCGAGACGGACTCGGATGTTTTTGTTTTGCCGGCAGGTTTGCCGAAGGCGGGTGAAACGGCGGTAAAGGCGGACCCTCAATACATGGACTTGGTGGCGGCGGTTCCCGGTGAATTCGATTTCGTCCGGTTTGCGGAAGCGGTGGAGCGGTTGAGGGGACAGGTTTTCAGGATCAAGGGGTTTGTGAGGATTGGCGGGGAACTCCGGCATGTTGATTACACCAGTTCGGGGTTTGATCTGTGTCCGATGGACATTCCGGCGGCAACCGAACTGGTTTTTATTTTGCGAGGGCGGGATTCCGCCGCCGCGCAGGAGTTGGTGAAGCGGGTTCAGGATGGCGGATTTGCCAGGCATTGAACCTTATTTCCATTACGGGCTTTAAAAACCGATTGGGTTGATGTTAAATCCCCCATCCAATGCCCGAATCCGAATGGCAGACGCGCAAGCAGCGCATTGACCAGCGGCTGAAATCCCTCAGCCCGGCATGGAAGATTGTGCCTTTTTCGGAAAACCTGGATCTGTTCTCCCTTCGATTCCATGCGGTCACGGAATTCCCGACGGAAACCGGACGCTTTCCCTTGAAAAAAAAGTTTTTTGACCCATTGGAAGGTAATGGAAACTAAAATAGTTGTTTTTCGAGGCAAGGAAGTCCGCAAGACCATTCACAATCATGAATGGTGGTTTGTGGTGGAAGATGTCGTGTCGGTGCTTACGGATTCCCACAATTCCAAACAATATATCCAGAGGATGAAACTGCGGGACCCTGAATTGATGAAAGGGTGTGTACAAATTGTACATACCCTTCCCATTCAGACCCCTGGCGGCCCCCAAAAAATGCTTTGCGCCAACACCGAGGGGATTTTCCGCATCATCCAATCCATTCCCAGTCCCAAGGCCGAGCCTTTCAAGCGCTGGCTGGCCAAGGTGGGGTACGAGCGAATCCAGGAGATCGAAGACCCCGAGCTGGCGTCCAAACGCACCCGGGCGCTTTACCAGGCCAAGGGGTATCCGCCCGATTGGATCGAGAAACGGATGCGGAGCATCGCCATCCGGGAGGAATTGACGGATGAATGGAAACAGCGGGGCGTCCGGGAAGATCGGGACTACTCCATCCTGACGGCTGAGATTTCCAAGGCGGCCTTTGGCATCACTCCCTCCGACTACAAAAAGCTGAAGGGGTTGGAGCGCGAGAATCTCCGGGATCACATGAACGACCTGGAATTGATCTTTTCCATGCTGGGCGAAGCCGCCACCACGGAGATCACCCGCCATCGGAATCCGCATGGGGTGGGTCAAAACAAGCGGACCGCCCGCGCCGGCGGCGCGGTTGCGGGCAATGCCCGGAGGGAACTGGAACGAAAAACCGGAAAACGCGTGGTGACATCCAAAAATTACCTGTCATTGACCGCCGGGAAAACGCTTCCCGGCGGAACGAAAAGGAAAATCATCGATGAGTGAGCGGCGGACAAAAGGGGTGGGGCGGGAAGCGAGGGAGGAGGGGCTTCCGAAGGGGTGGGTGAATCCGTTGCTCAACGAGATTGCCGAAATAAATCCCCGGCATCCGAAAGGTCTTGAAGACGATATGTTGGTGACCTTTGTGCCGATGGCTGGACTAAGTGATTCGAAGCCTGAAATTCTTTTTCCCCAAGAACGCCCGCTCGGTGAAGTTCGCAAGGGGTTCACGCATTTTGCGGAGGATGACGTGCTCTTTGCCAAGATCACGCCTTGCATGGAGAACGGAAAAGGCGCGATTGCTCGCGGGTTGCGGAACAAACTGGGGTGTGGCACGACTGAATTACACGTGATTCGTCCGATGGGGGGAATCAATCCCGAATACATTTACCGTTTTCTTGCGCAGGCCAGGGTTCGACGTGCCGCGAAAGAGAATTTTACCGGCACAGCCGGTCAAGCTCGTGTTCCAACAAGCTTCATCGAAGATTTAGAGATACCACTTCCTCCCTTCGTCGAACAGCAGAAAATCGTCCGCCGGGTGGAAGAATTGTTTGCGCTGGCCGACCGGATCGAAGCCCGATACGCCAAGGCCCGGGCGCAGGTGGATCGCCTGACGCAATCCCTCCTTGCCAAAGCCTTCCGCGGCGAACTGGTTCCCCAGGATACCCATGACGAACCGGCGTCGAAGCTTCTGGAGCGATTGGCAGCCGCCAAACAAGCCGTTCCTTTGAGAAAGAAAAGCCGTTAAAAAATGAATCTCGGTTAATGGCAATGTGCAGACAATTCATCCATCGAATGGAATGAGTCTTTGGCGAAAAGTTGCTGAAGTTCGGGGGGGAGAATCTTGCGGTGTTCCGGATATTTCTCGGCTATCCGGATCAGGTCGAGGCGGTCTTTTTCCCGTTTTGAAAGACGGCGGGCGGGGTCCTGATAGGCCCAAAGTTTTCCCTGGACGAGATCGGGCAGCGCGGCAACCGGCAATTGTTGGCCCAAAACTTCCCGCACTTGAGCGCGGGATGGGAATGCCTGGTATCGGGGATCTTTGGTGAATTGAATGCTCAACTGGCTTTTGCCCAATCTCGCGTTGATGGAATGTTTTTCGTCGGAAACCGTGAACTTCTTTTCGAGAAGTTCTTTTTTCAATTCATCCCATTGGGGGGCAATCATGACAATATCGGCATCCATGGTGTAAACCGGTTCCACATAAGAGTTCACGGCCAAACCGCCAATAAAACAAAAGGAACCATGCCGCCGGCAGATTTCCAAAACGGCTTGAAAATCCCGGCCCTCCCCCCCGCTGACCAATCCCAAGGCATCCATGGCTGTCATGGTTTGAATCTATGCTGTCCGGGGTGCGGTTTCAACCTTATAGAGGGAGGGAAATTCAGGCTCAAAACCACACGACCAGATTGACGGCGAGAGTGTCCTGGTCCTGGCGGATGTCGTCGGGGGCGCCGTTGGGGTTGGTCGTGCCGAAGCCGACGCTTGGGGAATAGGTCCAATCATGGCGCCATTCAAAGCGGAGCATGGCATCCTTCCAGACCTTGAAGGTTTGGGTGAGGGTGAAGGCGTAGTGAAAAATGGGGGTCAACTCTCAACTCTTAACCTTTGCCGGAGATGGTCTTTTTTTGTCTTGAAAAGCGGCCTGTTTTTATTGTTGTTCAAAATGTTAATAGTTGAGAGTTGACCCCCATCTTCGAAAGTCAAAAGATGGGGTTTGACAGGAGCGTCGGAGTGGTGGCGCGAGGATTTTTTCGGCGCCTTGGTTTTTTAACTCGATTCCCGACCTTTTTAGGGAGAGAGTTTTTCGAGAACAGACGAACCTTTCGGATCCCCCATGGAAGGCGCGGAATGGCGCCTTCCCTTTCAACCACCCCGCGTGACTTACATACCCCGCCCAAAAGACACCTCGCACGTTTGCCTGAGTGATGACCTGCTGAAGCTCACGGAGTTGCTGGCCAGGAACACCCATGAGGTCTGGGCTCGCGCCCGCATCCTGGAGGGGTGGAAATCCGGGACGCGGCGCAGCGATGTCCGCAAGGAACACCCTTGCCTGGTTCCGTACGAGGACCTTTCGGAAACCGAAAAACAATACGACCGGAACACCGCCCTGGAAACGATCAGGGTCATTCTTTCGCTGGGATACCGTATCCAGGGGCCGGATGCGAATGAGCAAAAGGAAAAGATTCAGGGCGGGAAAGAGGTGCGGTCCATTCTGGAATCGTTGGCGCGTCCCGAATTGATCCGGTTGAAACAGTTGCGCGCGATCTGGGAGGGGCGTTCGCGTTTCATTTGGCGAACCGAACCAGGGCTTTATCGCGGGCTGGCCGGGCAGGCCGTGCGGTTGGGCGAGGCGTTTCTCGCCCATGACATCGCCGCCGAGGGGCTTGAGCATTGGAAGAACGATGTTCGATTGCTCCAAATCCGCGCCCTGGCCCTGGCTCGAAGCGGCTGCACGCTTCGCGCTCAACAGATTCTGGAAGAGATGCGCCGGGCCGGGCATCGGGACGAGGAAACGGACGGGCTTCTGGCGCGCACCCACAAGGATCTTGGCCTGATGGCAAACGATGCGGCCGAACGGGCCGCGCATTGGCGGGCAAGCTACAAGGGATACGTCCATGCCTTCCGGCGAAGCCATGGTTATTATTCAGGCATCAATGCGGCCTGCCTGGCCCTCCTGCTGGGCGATCAATCGCCGGCCAGGCGGCTGGCAAAGGCCGTCCGCGGCATTGTTCTCGGGAAGCTTGGAGGGTCCAAGCCGCGGGATTCGGAAGCCTACTGGCTGGAGGCCACGATTGCGGAAGCGGCGCTTATTCTTGGCGATTGGGCCGGGGCGGAAGGACATTACCGAAAGGCCGATGAACTGGCCCAGGGACGCCTGGCGGATCTCAGCTCCACCCGCCGGCAAGCCCGCCTGTTGCTGGAAAACATGCGGGCACCCCGGAACGCCCTTGATCATTGTTTCCGGATCCCCGGCATTGTCGTTTTTCTGGGCGGCCGCCGGCATCCGGGCAACGAGTCCGCCGGATTCCATTCGCCGATGCGCCAGGCCTTGCAGGCAAGACTGAAAGAAGGCGGCGTCAGCGTGGGGTTTTCGCTTTTGGGGGACTGGAGGGATCTGCTTTTTGCCGAAGCCCTGTTGGATCGGGGCGGGGAGATTCACCTGGTGGTTCCCTGTCCGCCCCATAAGCTGCGGGAACGTTTTGCCGGCGGGACAAAATTGGCGGCCCGGTTGAACCGTGTTCTGGCGGAAGCTTGCTCTGTTGTTTATGTTGGCGACGAAACGGGCGCGGAACCTCATGCGACGTTTGAATATGCCTCGTATCTGGCCTGTGGTTTTGCCCGGCTGAAGGGGCAGATGCTGGACACGGATGTCCTGTGTCTTTCGGCTGTTGACCGGCCAAGACCGGGGGGGAAAGGGGGCCGGGCCTCCCGCCGGAAAAAACTTCAAGCCGCGCTGTCCGCCGTGACCCTCAAACCGTTGCAATCGTGGGATGGCAAATTGCGGCATTTTGCCAGGGGGCGGATCTCCCGTTCGAAATCCAAGGGCGCCCCCCTGATTCCGCAACAGCATCTCAAAGCCATTCTCTTTGCCGACGTCGTGGGTTACAGCAAGCTGCCCGATGGCGCCATTCCTCCCTTCGTCCAGCATTTTCTGGCGTCGATCGCCGGGCTTGTCAAACAGGCGGCCCATCCGCCCATTTTCAAGAACAGTTGGGGGGATGCGCTTTATTTCGTGTTTGACCGCGTGCAAGACGCCGGAAGTTTTGCGCTCGAAATGCGGCAGATGATCGCCGCGAACGATTGGACGGCAAAAGGATTGCCCAAACAGCTGAGTGTGCGGACGGCGTTGCACGCGGGGCCGATCTTTCGTTATTTCGACCCCATTTTGCGCCAGCTGGCTTTTACGGGCAACCACGTGAACCGGACCGCGCGGATCGAGCCGATCACCGAGGAAGGGCAGATTTTTGCCAGCCAGGAATTCGCCGCCCTTGCCTCCGCCCAAGGGGTTTCCGAGTTTGTTTGCCTTTACGCCGGCCAAAAGGTCCTGCCGAAAGGGTTTGGGGTGTTTCCGATTTATCTGGTTCTCCGCCGTCAGGAACACTCGGGGAAAAGGGCGGCGCACCATGGCGAAACCGCAAGGCGCAATCACTTGATAAAAATATGAATCGCATGACATGCCGTTTTGCGCCGCTGGCGGCACTGGTTTTGTTCTTTAACCAGGTGAATGCCCAGGACGGGGTTGATATCACCCGGCGAATGTTGAAAAGCGCCGGGCAGATCAGCCGGCTGACATTTCATCTTGAGGCTCATGAGCGGTTTGGAACCCAAATGAAGATGCACTCAGGCTTGTACAAGGTGAACTACGAGCCGTACAAAGTGTACCATAAGCAGTCGTTGCCGGAAAAAGGGATGGAGGTGCTGTTTGCCGAAGGATGGAATCATAACAAGGCGATGGTGAATCCGGCGGGTTTTCCCTTCATCAATTTGAGCCTGAATCCGCATGGCAATTTCATTCGCCAAAGGACGCATTTGAGCGTGTACGACGCGGGATACAACCATTTTTGTTCGTTGTTGGACTACAATGTCATGCGCCAGCATGAGCATGACTTGAACGCGGTGATTGTCGTCAAGGGAACCGAGGCCATTCATGGAATCGAGTGTCACCATGTGACATACACCCTGCCGAAATTTGCCCGCGTGTCTTATACGGTCAAGGATGGCGAAAATCTGGCATCCATCGCGAAGGCTCGCGGGTTGAGCGATTACATGATCAAGGAAATAAACGGTTTTGGCGGATATGACGAGGCGAAAGCCGGGCAGGTGATCAAGATCCCGAACGAGTATGCGCAGCGAATGGCGGTTTATATCGATAAACTCCGGTTCATTCCGTTGAAGATTGTCGTTTGCGATGATCAGGGCCTGTTTGAGCAATATGAGTTTACCCATGTCGTTGTGAATCCCGAGTTTGCCGCCGACGAATTCACTCCGAATTTTGGGGGGTACGGGTTTTGAACCGTTTGCGGAACCGGGTGGGGGTGAAAGCGTCCGCGTTGGCAATATGAAAAAAAAGACGGTCGTCATCATTGGTTCCGGCCTGACCGGCCTGTGCGCGGGGGCCATTTTATCAATGCAGGGATTCCAGGTGGTCGTGCTGGAGGCGAATGCGGAATGTTTGGGAGGCCACGCCAGAAGTTACTGTCTTGATGGCCAGTGGATTTGCGCCGGCCCGCAATATGTGTGGGGTTGCGGGCCGGGCACGATTGTCGCCCGGGTGCTGGACTATTTGGGGTTGCGGGACGAAGTTCGTTTTTGCCCAATGGATCCGGATGGGTTTGAAGACATATGGGTGGGAAACAGCCGCCGGCTGGCCATTCCGATGGGATTGAGCAAGTTTTGCCAGGTGATGCAGGTTCAGTTTCCCGGACATCAAAAGGGGATTGAGACCTTTTTTGGCCTCGTTGAAAGCCTTTGCCGGGTTTCGTGCGTTCTGGAAGATCGGGGGCTTTACCTGGAAGCGGGGCCGGCCAGGATGATGCGCGTCCTGGGCAGCCTGTCGTTGCCGCTGATCGATAAAATCCGGCTGCTGCAATTTCATGCCTGTTCATTGGCGGAATTGTTTGATCATTGCGGATTGCCGCCGGAGGCGCGGAGAGTGCTGTATGCTCATGGCGGGATATTCGCGGAAAACGAATCCAGCGTGTCGGCGGTCGTGTATGCGGCGGCAACGGGGCGTTATCATGCGGGCGCTTATTTTCCGGTCCGGGGTTTCAAGCATTTGATCGACCAACTGGCGGCGGTGATTGCCGGCCATGGCGGGTCGATTCATTTGGGGAAAAGGGCGGCGAAGCTGGAGGTTGAGAACCGGCGCATCCGGCGGGTCGTGTGCGATGACCGGACGCGGTTTGAGGGGGATGTGGTCATCAGCAATCTTTCGCCCCGCCTTACCGGTTTGCTTTTGGATGGAAATCTTCCGGAGCAATACGCCTATGAGCCGTCGAATTCGCTGGTTGGTTGCTTTATGACGACGAAGGATTATCCGGAGATCCACGAGCGATTGAACGGCAGAAATATCTGGTGGCAGGATGGCGCGGGCGAGATCGAGTTCAATCATCCGGACATGTGGGCCGGGCCAAGAATGATCTATGCGGGTTCGCCCGGGGATCATGGGGGCGATTTGCGTGGCGGATCGAAAAGGGCGCAGTCATTGGCCGTTTTCGCGCCCGGCAATTACGAGCAAGCCCGGCAGGCCTGGCTTGAGGGGCCGGAAATCCATCTGAAATTGAAGCGCCGGATTCAGGATGGAATCATCAATATTTTGGAATCCCGCGTGTTCCCCGGCATTGGGGGGAAGATCAGCCATGCCATGGTGGAAACCCCATGGGATATTCATCAAAAGCTGGGGGCGGAAAACGGGAATGTGTACGGGAGAAGATTGAGCGCCGACGGGGTTTTGCATCGCGCGTATCCCAGGTTGTCCCTGGATCATTTGCACTGCGGTTGCGCAACGGTTGGCATGCCGGGCGTGACGACATGCTTCAAAACCGCCTCGATCATAACCAAAAAGATAAGCGGGATCTCAATCTAGCGAGGCTTTGCCTCAGACCAACAAGCGGCAAAGCCTCGCAATTCAAAAGTAAAAATTAAAAATGATCTGGCGCCATGGCGGTTCAAAATTTTGATTTTTTGACAACATATTTTCCTTTTCAAGGAATCCAGAGGACGCGTTTCAGGTTTCCCATCATTGGATCCAATGGCTGCCTTTAACCAGGATGAAATACAGGATCATGATGGCGATTTCCGCCAGAGCCAGGGATAGAAACCAGAGGTAACCGTATTTGGTCAGTCCGCCGATTTTCAATTCGCGTTTGAGAAAGTCGAGGTGCAGCTTGTGATTGGCCAGCGTGTTGAAATTGTCGGGAGTCGGTTTCTCGATGAACACTTTATAGGCGTCCTCGATGTGATAGGAGAAATCGACAATCGCGCGCTGGCGGTGCCGGTCCAGGCTGACCATGATCAAGGCCTGTGAAAAAAGCATGATGAGGAAAAACAAGAGGTAAACAATGAGGATGTAGCCGATGCTGGCCAGTGTCACCGTCACGTAGGTCTGGAAAAGGTAATGCTGAAAGGTAAAGAGGGTGAAGGCGCAAAAACCGACGGTGGCGATTTTCAGATAAAAGGTTCCCAGAGGTTTCAAGGAAACCGAATCCGGCATCCCGATAAAGTAGCGGACCGGGAGCCTGACGAAGCCAAAAATGAAAAGGAGCGCCCGGATGACAAAGGCCGGGATCCATGCCAGGAGATACACTTCGAGGTAATAAAAGAAGAACCGGACCCAACAGGAAGGGGCGCAGGTGAATTGGTCCATGCCCAGGGCGCAGGCGGTTTGAAACGGAAGAAAGGCGGCAAATGCCAGCAAAAACACGACCAGGTGAAATTTCTCGCGCCGGCAAAAATCGCCCCAGGAAAAACGGCCTTCCTGTTGGAGCAGGTGGAAAGATCCCACAAAGGGAATGCATTCGGCGAGGAACCAGCGGCGAAAAGCGGCTTGGGGAATGGTGACCACCGGGCGCAATTGTTCGTACAGATCGGTGATGAATGCCGGGAACAACAGCGGGGCTCATAATCCCAGGAAGCACAAGCTGGAAATGGTGAGATATTGCAGCGCGCGCAAGGTGTCCAGACTGCGCCAGTTGAAGAGGAGCAGGATGCCGAAGATGCCCGAAGCCATGAGCGCGGGTCCCAAGTGTGGAGATTGATGAATCCAGCGCCAGGGAGGAAGCAAGGATATCCACCAGCGCATGTTGACAATGACGTCCTCCTCCTCGGTCAGGAGGGTGTCCGCCAACGTTCTGGCTTCGCCGGATTTGGCCGACAGATCCTCGAAGGAAATTGGCTGATCGGTCCGGTGTTCGGCGATCCTGGAAAACTGCAGCAATTCATTCCGATAGCTTTGATTGCTGGGATCGATCCGGAGCGCGTCTTTCAAGGCGGCTTCGGATGTCTTGAAATACCCCAGGAATCCCGCGACCCGGCTGAAGATGTATTTGATGCCGCTGGAGCCGGTATTCAGCGCCGCGGCCGTCTGAAAGGCGGTGAATATTTCCCCGGGACTCTTGAGTTTTGCCAGCGCGATAAATCCCAAACCCAAATGGGCTTCGCTGGAGTCGGGATCGAGCGCCAGCGCTTCATTGTAGCACCGGATGGCGTCATCAATCAGCCCCTGCCGGAACATGCGCTTGCCGAGAATCGTCAGTTGGCTGGCTTTTTGCCGGTCTTTTCTCGTGGCGCCGATCGCCAGGTGTTTGGCGGCATGGCAGCCGGGCATCCGTTCCACCAATTCGTCGATGAACGCATTGTAATAATTATCGTCGTATTTAAGGCCGTTATAATGGGGGAGATCCTTGATTGTTTCCGGCAGGGACTCCGGCGAGGGGAAGGTGAATCCATCCTTGAAAATCGGCACAATATTCTTCTTGGTTTTCAGGGCCAGGGCAATTTCCTGGGTCACCCAATCCCCGCCAATGAGGCATCGATCCAAAGCCCCTTTGGTGAGGATGACAATAAAGTTGGGGCTGTGTTCAATGACCCGGAGCAGGCTCTCGTCAAACCGCCCGGTTTTCAGCTCGTCAAAATCCAGGAATACTTTCAGGCCGCGTTTTTCCAGACTTTCCTTGATTGAGCGGGCGGTTTCGGTTCCCCCATCGCGACGATAACTGATGAACGCATCGTAAACAGTATTGTCGTAAGTGTTCATAGGGAAATGCCCCGGCGGCGCTGGTGGTGATGGAATCGATGCCTGAAACCGTGTCCAAGCCACTCTTCGGGCTAAAACCACACGACCAGATTGACGGCGAGAGTGTCCTGGTCCTGGCGGATGTCGTCGGGGGCGCCGTTGGGGTTGGTCGTGCCGAAGCCGACGCTTGGGGAATGGGTCCAATCATGGCGCCATTCAAAGCGGAGCATGGCATCCTTCCAGACCTTGAAGGTTTGGGTGAGGGTGAAGGCGTAGTTTTCCGATGCGCCCGGCTGGGTGGAGTTGGAATGGGGGACCAAGGGGCTGAGGGTGCTGTTGCTGCTGTTCTGGTACCATGAATAGCTGACAAATCCGGAGGTGGAGAGCCATGTGTTCCAATCCCACTTGCTGAAGAGGCTGAATGTGTCGGCTTCCAGGGGGGATGGGCCGGAAGCGACGGTCATTTCGTCTCTGCGATGGGCGTATTCGGCGGCCAGGGAAAGCGGCTCGCAGCCGCCGGCCTTGGTCAAAAGAACAATGGCGTCGATTTCCTGGATGGTGTGGCTGTTGAGGGTTGGAGAACCGATGTCGTCGTTGCCGTAGTATCCGACAATGGCCGGCGACCAGGTGCCGCAGGCGGATTCGACCTCGATGACGTCCACGCGGCCTTCGAACGAAAAATCGGTGTTGAAATTCAATGCGCCGGCCTGGGGTTGGATGTAGTCCCAGCCGTTCACGCAGCCCACGCTGGTTTTCAAATGGTCGTTGGGTTTGTGGACGAACCGGATGCCGGTCTGGCTTCCCGGGAAAATGCGGGCGGCTTCGGTATAGGACATGGACCAGTTTTGATACCGGTCGGCTGATTCATATCCCAGGAGGGTGATGAATTTTCCCGCCTGCAGGCTGAGTCCCTGGGTGATCGGAAGATCAATGTCGATGAAAGCCTGTTGAAGATAGAATTTGCTGTCGTTCAGGCTGGCCGAGTTGTCGAGGACATTGGCTTTGTCGCCCATCACGCCATCCATCTGGAAGCCGGCGGGGAATTTGCTGTCGTCCTTGTCCTTCTGGATGGAGATTTGCAGGGCGTCAAGATTGAAGGAGTTGTATTGGAGATCGTAAACCCGTCCGTTGTTTTGCAGGGAGGAACCGGCGACGGGGCCGGTGTTGTCGCGGTTGGCGAGGTTGGCGATGTAGCTGACATCCAGGTAGCCGCTGATTTTGATGCCGGAGCCCCTGGCGTTTTTTTCCGGGGAGACCTCGGCCAGTTGTTTTTCGAGGCTGGCCAGCCGTTCCGAGAGGGAGGGGGCGGCGGCCGGCTGGGGGTCGGCGGCGAGGAGGGTTGAGCAGGCGAGGAGGAGAAGGGGGAGCGGGGGGCGGATCATGATTTTTGGTTAATAGAAGAGGCGGCGCGGGAGCGCCGCCCTCCATTGTTTTGCGTCAAATATCAGTTTTCGAAGGTTTCGACCCGGAAGGTGACGGGTTTGGCCTTGACGCATTTGAGGCGCGAGATTTTCTTGAGCGCGTTTTGCATGGACAGGTTGCGGGCCTCGTGGGTCATGAGGATCAAGGGGACGGTTTTGCCCGCCCGGGCCTCGGTCTGGATGACGGAGGCGATGCCGATTTTGGCCTTGCCCAGCAGCGAGGAGATCTGGGCGAGCACGCCGGGCGAATCCTCCACGGCGAGGCGCAGGTAGAAGCGGGAGACCACATCGCCCATTTTTTTGACGCGCGGGCCGTCCGGGTGAATGATTGCGTTGAAGGGGGGCTGGTTGCAGCCGCGGCGCGAGAGATGATAGCGCGCGGCCTCGATGAGGTCGCCGATGACGGCGCTGGAGGTGGCGTTGCCGCCGGCGCCCGGGCCGGAGAATTCGAGGTCGCCCACCACGTGGCCGCGAATGGAGACGGCGTTGGTGACCCCCCGGATGGAAACCAGGCGGTTGTGTTGGGGGATGAGAGTGGGATGCACGCGCACCTCGACTTCGCGATCGTCCACCCGCCGCACGATGGCGAGGAGTTTGATGGCGTAGCCGAGTTGGCGGGCGCAGCGCATGTCTTCCGCGGAGATCCGGGTGATGCCCTCGACATAGACCTGTTTGAAATCGACGCAGCGGTTATAGGCGAGGGTGGCCAGGACAGTGGCCTTGTGGGCGCTGTCGAATCCTTCGATGTCGAAAGTGGGATCGGGTTCGGCGTAGCCGAGTTCCTGGGCTTCCTTGAGGGCGTCGGCAAAAGCCACGCCCCGTTCGGCCATCTGGGTGAGGATATAATTGCAGGTGCCGTTGACGATGCCGTAGATATGGCTGAAGCGGTTGACCATGAGGCTTTCACGGATGGCGCGCAGCACGGGGATGCCGCCGGCGACGCTGGCCTCGAAGAAAATGGGGGTCTGGTGGAGGGCGGAGGCGGAGAAGATTTCGCGTCCGCGCACAGCCAGCATGGCCTTATTGGCGGTGACGACCGGCTTGCCCGCGCGCAGCGCGCCCAGAGCCAGTTCGGCTGCCGCGCCGCAGCCGCCCATGAGTTCGATGACGATGTCGGAGCGCTGGATCAGGGCTTCGAGGTTTGGCACGTGGAGCGATTTTGGCAGGGCGACCCGCCGCTTGCGGCGGATGTCTTTTTCGGCGATGGCTGTGATGGCCAGATTCAAACCGGATCGGGATTCGATGAGGGAAGCGTTGCGCTTCAGGTTTTCAAAAACCGAGCTGCCAATGTTGCCAAAACCGGCCAAACCAATTCGTACAAGATTCATAGTATTGACTATGGCCACAGCACATGTCACAAGGCAAGCTTGAGATGAGCGACAAATCCCTTCATTGCTGTTTTTCCATGGGGATGTCCATGGCGCTGGCGGTTGCCGGGCTGTTGGTTTCCTGCAATTTTTCCCGTCCCCCGGCGGAGGCGGGATCAAAGAAGCCGCCGGAGCGGGTGATCAAGTTTGTGCCTTACAGCAAGGACAAGGCGTTGCATTTTTATTTTTGCCTGGCGGATTCCGCAACCAACCAGGTGGCCTGGGGCGGGGTGTTGAAAGTGCAGGTTTACCGGGACATTTCAATGAAGATGGGGAATGCCGGGACGGGAATCCAGATGAAGCATTATTACTATGACAACAGTTTTTCCCTTGGAGCGACCAATTTTCATTGGGAATCCATGGGGGCGTTTTTTAAAATCAGGGATTTGACATGCCGGTTCAAAGTGCCTTATGCCAGTTTCCAAAAACCGGTTCAAAAAGGGCAGGTGGTGAAAGTCCGGATGGAATTCAAGCCGGACGAGACATCGACCGTGCTGGCGGTGGAGAAGAATGTGTCGCTCTATTAGGCTGAAGGATGAAGGGGTAAGACTGACGGAGGATGATTTAAAAACAATGACGGCGGATTATCCGGACAAGGTGATGAAGATTCTGGCGGCGGCCTATCCCAATGCCCGTTGCGAATTGGATTACAAGACGCCGGTGCAATTATTGGTGGCGGTGATTTTGTCTGCGCAGTGCACGGACAAGCGTGTGAACATGGTCACGCCGGAGTTGTTCAGGAAGTATCCGGACGCCAGGGCTTTTGCTTCAGCGGCGCCGGGCGAATTGGAGGAGGCCATTCGCAGCACGGGATTTTTTCGCAGCAAAGCCAGGAACATCCAGGCCTGCTGCCGGGCGCTGGTGGAACGTTTTGGCGGAAAATTGCCCGGAACCATGGACGAGCTGATTTCCCTGGCGGGGGTGGGGAGGAAGACTGCCAATGTGCTTTTGGACACGGTTTTTGGACGGAACGAGGGGGTGTGCGTGGATACGCATGTGTTGCGGTTGTCGGGGAGGCTTGGTTTTTCGCAAGCGTCTGATCCCGAGGGAGTTGAGCGGGATTTGATGAAGCTTTTCAAACGGAACAAGTGGGGCAAAATATCGACATGGCTCATCTGGCATGGCCGCCGCCGTTGCAATGCACGACGTCCGGATTGCGGGAATTGCGAATTATTCAGACTTTGTCCCTCCTCTGAAAAAAAGCAATTTTTAGAGAAGAAATAGTTGCCAGACTCGAAACAATCTGGCAGAGAAGAGATGAAAATTAACCGTGGATTGGCGTCCCGGTTAAATCACAATCAAAGGAGGAAGTACTAGTATGGCTACCAAGCGCAAACCAAATGCAAAATTCATGGCACCCGTTCAACCGGATGACAAACTGGCCGCGGTTGTGGGCAGCAAGCCCCTGCCTCGCACCGAACTCACCAAGAAGTTGTGGGTTTACATCAAGAAGAACGGTCTGCAGGACAAGAAAGTTCGCACGCAGATCAATGCTGACAACGCCCTCAAGGCTGTGTTCGGCGGCAAGAGCAAAGTGACCATGTTTGAAATGACCAAGCTGGTCAACAAGCACGTCAAGGCCTAATCGGCGACGAGACTTGTTTAAAGCGACCCCATCCGGTTGCCAACAGCCGGATGGGGTTGTTGTTTTTTGAGGTGGAAGGAGGGGACAAGTCGTGCCGGCCTCCCCAACCCCTCCTTGTCAAGCTGAGGATTGCCCGCAGATTATTCTGGACACCATTTTTCTGTTCACGTAATCTGGCCGCATGCATTCCATTAACGGACGAATATTTTCCGAGGAGATTCTTAA
>JAQUAF010000137.1 GCA_028687435.1 Verrucomicrobiia bacterium
ACTTCAAACGATTCAAAATGTTGACCCAAAAATGGATCGACCTCGCCCTGACGCTCTCCAGACTGGAAGTTGAGGAAGCTAAAAAATCACTGAAGGAGTAGTCCAGAATTCGGTACTCTCAAGTGGGTTAAATACGCCAGCCTGTTTGCCCTTGAGGGCGGTCACGATAATTATCCAACATTCCTCAATCGCGGCGATTACACCAAATATCCGGCCTTGTGGCTTTTTCCAGGATTTCATCAAAAAAACCTGAACACCCTGAATAAATGGTGCGGCTGGATGGGAACACGGCAGGATTGGAATGGAGTGAAAGGAACGTATTCCAGTTCTTTGCCATGGGAAAAGGAACGCTGGTACAAGGTGAAGACAACCGTCAGCGTCAAGGATTTGAAAATGCAGCACTACCGCGACGACGTGAAAGTCGGCGAGGGGCCCCTGCCTCAGGACTACACCTTTGGCGAGGGCGATATCCATATTGGCGGCTACCAACGCAACAGTTCGCCGATGCATGGATGGATCGACGAGGTGAAAATTTATGGAAAAACGCTTTCCGCGGAGGCCTATCCCCCAACCCTGAGCGTCACACTCGCGCGCCAGGACGGCGTCTATAAAATCGGCGAAAAAGCGGAATTCCAGATTTCGGCAAAGAAAATCAACGGCGAAGCCTTTGCCGGAATCGCGGATTATTTATTGACGCTTGATGGCGGAAAAAAACTCGGCGATGGAAAAGTCACCCTTGGCGCAACTCCCGCCGTCATCCCCTTCTCCCTCGCCACTCCTGGAGTGGTCCGCTGCGTGATCACCCACAAGGATGGACAAACCACCGTCTCAGCCCTGGCGGCCGCCGCTTTTGATCCCGAAAAAATACAGCCTTCAATAAAGGAACCGGAGGATTTCGGGAGTTTCTGGAACGCCAAAAAAGCGGAATTGTCAAAAATCCCGGTGGAACCGTTGCTGGAAAAATCAGACAAATACTCCAAGCCGGATGTCACGGTTTATAAAATCCGCCTGGCCAGCATCAATGGCGCGCATGTTTATGGATGGCTGGGAGTTCCGGCGGGGAACGGTCCTTTTCCCGCCGTCCTGACCCTGCCTTGGGCGGGCGTTTATCCCATCGACGGCAATCCGGACGGAGGCTGGGTCGGTTACGCCAGGAAGGGATGCCTCGCCATGGGCATCACCATCCATGATTGCGAACCGGACCTTCCCCCGGAAGCCTACGCCAAGCTTCCGCAGGTTGCGGGATATCCCACGGTTGGAAGGGAGAATCGGGAAACCTGTTATTACCTGCGCGCCTATCTCGGATGCGTCCGCGCGATTGACTACATCACTTCGCGTCCGGATTGGGACAAAAAAAACATGATCGTTCAGGGTTCGAGTCAAGGCGGAGGCCTGACCGTGGTGACTGCCGGCCTTGATCCGCGGGTGACCGCCATTGCGGCCAATGTTCCGGCCTTATGCGAACACGCGGGAAAATTTTCCGAAAGACCCTCTGGCTGGCCCCAACTCGTTCCCGACGGCAATGAAAATGTCGCCAGGGTTTCCGCTTATTTTGACGCCGTGAATTTCGCGCGCCGCATCCGTTGTCCGGCCATTTTATCCGTGGGCTTGATCGACACCACCTGTCCGCCCATGACGGTGTACTCCGCCTTCAATGTCATGCAAGGCCCCAAACAACTGGTGGTCACTCCGCGTTTGGGACATGTCTCCAGCAAGGAATTCACCGAAGCCTCTCAACGCTGGATCGCGGAATTCATCTCCAAAAAAACCAAAACCAATTAAGCCTCTTACCAAACAACTTGTTTTGACAGGATAAATTCCATAGGGGCGGGTTCGGATTTGATCCTGTCCATCCTGTCTATCGATGTGAATTTAACCCGTCACTCAATCCATGCAAACTCTTATCACTCTAAAAAGCCGTGCCCATTCCGCTCCGCTCCTGGCTTCACTGGAATTGCCAAAAAACCGCAAAATCCTGAAAAAGAAAAACGGATTCCAACTGATCATGGGAAAAGGATCCTCATCCTGTTTTCTACTCAACCCTTCCCTCCTTTATTTCTACAATGATGAAAAGCTCTCCGCCGACGGCTTTCCCCTGGCTGGCGCGCTGCACAAGGACGAATCCTTCCGGGGAACAGGCCCGCTCAGTTGTTTTGACGTGACGCTCAACGGATTGAATCAAGGCATCGTGATCGATCCCTCTCCCAACGGCGCATGGCAGTTGGCCCGGGCCGGGGGAAGAATCTGCCTGACGATTGACTCGGACAAGTTGAGTCTGCGCTCCTACCAGGGACACGAACCGGATTGGAAGATTCATCCTTTTCCGTTTCGCAATATTCCGTTCACAAAAGACCCCCTCCGCCATGCCATGATCCGCGGGCTGCTTGATTTCTTTGGAGGCACTCGCGGCGCCATGGGAAGCGCCACGGTCTTCCAAAAACCCAACACCAATTCCGGCTATGGACTTGACGGCATTCCCGACACTTATTTTCAATTTCTCGGCGCTTATCCCTATATTTCCGACCTGCGCCGGTCCTACTTGGAATCCCATTTGGAATGGCTGGGCAGCCACATCCGCGCCGATGGCTGCATTCCCTGGGGAGGTGTGCCCTCGGGCAAACCCTATTATCATCTTTGGATCTCGGAAAAATGCGGATTGTTTTTTGACGGCAACGCGCTCTGGCTCGACATGGTTTACCGGGTCTGGCTTGAAACAGGCCGGTTGCCGGAAACCGACAAGATCATCAGGGCATGCGATTTTTACCTGCATTACATGACTCCCGATGGATTGGTGGCCGCTGAATCAAAAATGCGGGGCTGCGAATGGGCCGATCTTTTGCAAAACGGCTGGCACAGTTCGCTGATCAATGTGCTGGCCGTCCGGGCGTTTCAGGTCACGGAAGCCATGCTGCGGGCTGCCCGCCACCATGAACTGGCGGATCGCTATCGCGGCGCAGGACAGCGTCTGCGCAACCGATTAAACCAATCCATCCAACAAGGCGGCCTTTGGAATGGAAACGGTTATGTGGACTGGCGCGATCCCAAGGGGGGGCTGCATCCGCATTACCGCCTCGACACTCATGCCCTGGCCATTCTTTTCGATGTTCCCGAGCCCTGGCAGATGAAAAAAATCCTGCAAACCCTGCGCGAACATCCCCTTCCCGCCAAGGTTCCGCCCGCCCCTTATCTTCTCATGGGAAACTGGCGCGAACCCCAAAACGACATGCTGGACGACTGCACATCATGGGATTTCGGACGAGCCACCATGTGCGGTCGTTGTGGGGCCACTCTCGTCGCAGCCCTGCGCCGACTCGGTGAAAAAAAATGGAGCCAAACCCTGGAGTCAAAACTGGTTGACATGATCGTTCATGAGAGAGGCGTTCCGGAATACTACATGCCGGATGGAACCCCCATGCGAGCCGTCTCGTACATTGAACACGCCCTATCCATCGGCATCGCCGCCACCCTCATCCATGACCGGCCAATTGACGCAAAACACAAGATGATTGAAAAATAAAAGAAGGCATCCCACACTTTATGCCTTCCTTGCCAATCATGAAAACATCCCAAACATCCAGAAAATGCGTTTTTTTCCCGCCGGGGTTCACGCTGGTCGAATTATTGACCGTCATCTGCATCCTGTCCATGTTGGTCGCCCTGTTGTCTCCCGTCCTCAAACAGGCTCGGGACAAAAGCAAACAACTCTCCTGCACAAACAATTTGAGACAACTTCACCTGGCCGTCATGAACTATGCGCAGGAACACGATGAATACATCGTTCCAAGATATGACGGGGTCAATGGCCAAAAGGGAATCTGGACGGGATCGCTCAACTGTTATCTTGGCAAAAGCGGCACCTATTTGGATTACCAAAAGGGAGGTTACAGTCCCTGTTATTTCTGCCCAGCCGACCCAGCTCCTTTTAGATTCGATCCAGGATATCCGCTCACCAGCTACTGCATCAACTATAACATCAGCAAATGCGCCATTGATTCCGCCCCATACCGTTCTCTGAAACTTTCCGAAATGTCCAACCATGCCAACATCATTCTTTTTTACGATGGCGCTGGTGCTTATCATGGTTACGCTAACAACCCCGGCTACCGTCACAATGGCGGATTGCAGATCTGCTATGTCGACGGCCACGTGGAATGGCGGCAAACACTTCCCCCATCCATTCCAGGCGACGAGCCGTGGGGGCCGCATTAACAGCACATCGTCCGGCATTGGGGAAAACTTGTTCAGCCTTCCGTCCGCCCCTGCCCATGGAACTCCCGCAAAAAACATGTGAATTTTTGATTGTCCATTCCATTCCCGTTCCTGTCCCCCATAATCCGTCTTGGCCTGCAATGGCGGATCGCGGCAAACATTGAATTCCTTTAACATTAAAGACAGTGTTCAACGCCCAACAAACCGTCCTTTATCGCAAAATGAAAACACATCATCCACAAACTCCAAAACCTTTGATCAAAACCGCTGAAGTCAAAAAATTCAACGGCATGCCCGCTCTATTCATCAACGGACAGCCTCATCCCGGTCTCACCCATTGTTCCGGCCTTGGGTACAAGGGAAAATTAGTCAATCCAAAACATATCGCCCAATTTGCGCATGCCGGCGTTCATTTGCATTCTTTCATGTCCTATTGCGCTTATGACGTCGGCCGGCAGGTGGATATATGGAAATCCAATGGAGAATTCGATTTTTCCACTTTGGACAAGGAAATTTCGCTGATTCTAAAGGCCGACCCGGATGCGTTGATCATTCCGCGAGTTCATGTTTTCTCGCCGCCATGGTGGGACGGGAAACATCCGGAAGAGCTCATCACTGACGAATCCGGACAAAACCGCTTTTCAGCACGCCATGGCAAAAACAGCTTTCCCTCCTTTGCTTCGGAAAAATGGCGCAGGGAAGGCGGGGCTTATTGTCTGAAAAAATACATCGAACATGTTGAAAGCTCAGACTATTCCAAACATATCATCGGCTACCATGTCGCCGATGGGGGATGCGGAGAATGGGTCGTCTGGTGGCATGAGAGAGGCTGTGTTGATTTCAGCAAACCGATGATCAACGCCTTCCACTTGTGGCTCGTTAAAAAATATAAATCCAATGTTTCCTTGCTGAGAAAGGCATGGGCCGATCGCGCCGTGGATTTTAAAACCGCCAAAATCCCATCGCGCGCGCAAAGGGAAGACTCGGATCATCTTTGGTTTCGCGATCCGGCGACATCCATGCAAACCATCGATTACCTGGCTTGCGCCTCCGAAACAGTCACCGAAGCCATCGCCTATTATTCCAAGATCATCAAGGAAGCCTGCCATCAACGGGCCATTGTTGGAACTTTTTATGGATATTTGTTCGCTTTCACAGCCTACGGCGGCGAACAGGAGTCCGGACATTTGGCCATGAACAAACTCTTGGATGATCCAAACATCGATTTTTTCAGCAGTCCAACCGCCTACACCAATCGCTCGCTGGGCGCTGGTTTTGCCCTGCCGCAAACCCCCTGGAGCTCCGTCCAATTGCACGGAAAATTATGGTTCGATGAAAACGACATCCGGACTTCCATGCTCAAATGGGTTGGCGACTCCAACGATCTCAAGGCGCAAGTGAATCTCGGTTGGACAGACACCCTTGAAAAAAGCCTCCTGATGCAGCAACGCCAAATCGGTCATGTCCTTTCCAATTCCATGGCATCCTGGTGGTTCGATATGACTGGCGGCTGGTATGATCACCCCAAAATGCTTGATCAAATCAAAAGCCTGCAAGAAATCGCAAACGATGTCCTGACATCAGACCGGAGTTCAACGGAACAAATCGCCGTGGTGGTGGATGAACGGTCATTTTATTATCAAGGTTACGATCCCAGGATGATCCAAAGCCTGGCCAATCAATTGATTGAAATCGGCCACATCGGGGCGCCCTTTGGCGTTTACCATGTCAAGGATCTTGGCCACGCAAACTTTCATCCCCACCGGTTGTATCTGTTTTTAAATCCAGTCTTTCTCGACCAATCCTCTCGAAACACAATCCATCGGCGACTGGAAATGGACCGGGCCACTGCGCTTTGGTTCCATGCCCCGGGATATATTAGAGTTTATTTGGAATAGGAATTTGAGCATGAAGTTTCACTTTTCACTTACTCAGGCATGAGCATGTCTGGCATCCATTCTAAAGTTATGCAACCCGCAGGCGACCTCCATGACCAGATCGTCA
>JAQUAF010000077.1 GCA_028687435.1 Verrucomicrobiia bacterium
CGGAACCTTCCGGTTCCTCGCCTGTTGGACTTCTGCTTGCTCTTCCATCTGACACTCCTTTTCGTCTTTCGGAGTGTCAACCCTTTTCCCACTTCTCAAGTGCTCACGATCTGGCAGTTAGAATAGGGAGCAGTCGCCGCTGGGGTGGTTGTGGACAAGGGCAAGGTGAGACGCGCTGACGGAAATGGCTTCACGATAGGCTTCCCTTGCGTGAACCAAGGTTTGGTTGACCAGCCCTGTGCTGATTGGATAGGCGCGAATCAACCGCAGTTTGGCGTCCAAGGCCAGACCATAGAGAACTTCCACCTCAAGCAATGCCATTCGGCCTTTCATCAACTCATAAATCGAGGCAGGGTGGTTCAGCAAACAGCGGCCAGAATCAGGGCGTTGGAGCCGTTCCTGAAGCGAGAAAGCAGCCTTTAAAATCATGGCCTTGCACCTTCCAATGCCGCTGATTTTGGCGATTTCCGCCACGCTCTGGCGCGCCAGTTGTTCCAAGCCGCCCCAATATTTGAGGAGGTCATGGGCCATATCCAAGGCCGGACGGGAGTTGCCGCCACCCAACAGAACAGCCAACAGTTCAGCGTCGGTCAGGCTGGTTGCCCCCAACCGTTCCAGCCGTTCGCGAGGCTGGTCATGGAAAGGAAGTTCACGGATTGAACAACCGGCCGATTCCCGGACTTTGCCGCCAACATCCTTGTGTGGCAGGGTGGCGGTGTAGAAGCTGAAGGTGGCTTGTTGTTCCGGCATGGATCACAGCCTGTCCTTTGTCGAGAACAGGGATGGCAACCCAAAAATGCCGGAGGTTATTTTTTCACACCGGATCGCGCCCTTGAAAAAATCCCATCCACGGTTTGATTTCGATAAAGACGCCGGGAGATGGCCACGTAGTCGGTGGGTTCGCGCTGAAGCAGCGAAAGAAAACGCATGGCGCCGCTGGGTCCCAAGGATTTGTTCAGGGCTTCAATGCCGTTCAATTTAAGGTCAACGTCGCTGGGGCATACAGTGGCTTTTTTCATGGAAACACACTGCCGCAAAAAGACATTATTTGACGCCGTAACGCTTTTCCATCTCTTCCTGGGTATAGGCACGTTTTCCAAGGGCGCGTTGACGCGCGGAAACCACATCCAGATAGTCCATCAAATCATCAAGCTCGCCATGCAACCGGTTCACTTCCTCGCGCTTGCGTTTGATGTCCTTGTCCACTTTTTTCAAAACATTTTCAGTCGTAAGCATTTTTTTCAGTCTTCCTGAAATCTCCACTGGTAACAAGGTCATTCATGCAGACAAATCCATGGGTGATTGGGAGGCAGACAGGCGAATCGGCAGATGGCGCAGAAATGTTGTGTCAGGACAAGCCCTATCCCTTAATGGAAAAGACCGTGACAACTGCAAAATCCCTGTTGACCTTTTCCCCATGCGGTCGGAAGACATCATTGAGAGACAGGCGGTTGTCCGGGAGGTTTACCGCGTTCCACGCGGCCAACCCTCCATGGTTAAAACTCTTCAAGCATGGAAAACCTTGTTACACCCTCTGTTACACTTTGGCGGTTTTGTGCGCCGCCCCTCGACAAGCTCGGGACATTCGACTCGCAAAAATGGCTGGCCATGAGCGATCCCGCGTTTTAGCGGGAGAGTCGAATGGCGGAGGAGGTGAGATTCGAACTCACGGGTGGGTTGCCCCATCGCTCGATTTCAAGTCGAGTGCCTTAAACCGCTCAGCCACTCCTCCTGCAGAGTGAAAACTTTCATTCTTCAATCTCTCAAATGTTCTGTTGCAAATCAAACATTGAAATTTCACCTTCACCCATCGGACAACCACGCAAGCACAAGTCGAACCGAAAGTCAGCCAAAAAGGCTTGAATAAAGCCGGCATTCCCGGCGCCACCCCGGGAAGCGCGCCGCCCCCAGCCTGATATCAATATCCCGGCAACCGCAGGGCGACAATTCCCTTGATAAGATCCAAAGCCCGCTGCAAAACCAAATCCCTGTTGCTCAAAGGCTCGGCATCCTCCTTTTTCTTGTCCTCCACCCCTCCGGTCATAAAAGGCGCCAGTTCCCGTCCGGTCAGGATGGCCTCGCTGTAATAGCGCGGTTCGGACTTCACCACCGGCGGCTGAAAGGCTTTGCTGATGATCTCCATTTCCTGTCCGGAGTCAAAGCTCACGAGGATGTCAGGTTGCACGCGCTTCATAAACAGATCCCCGCGCATGGGAAGCAACGCCTTGATTGTGGCATAGCGAAGCGTTTTGCCATTCGACAATTTTGTCTCGGACATCTCAAAGATGCGTCCGGCAGTGGGAGCCTGTCCCAGCACCACGGCCCGCGACTGTTCCTGCAACACCCCCGCCAACAATTCCGCAGCTTCCCGTGTTTCCTGATTGACCAGGATCATCAACAATTTTTCAAAATTGCAACTTGAGGGGGTCGCATAAAACACCTGCGGTCCGGCGCCGTTTTGGAGGGTGAACAACTCACGGGTGTCGGAAAAAAAGAGGGAAGCCACCCGCGCCGCGGCAGCGAGGCTGGCGCCGCCAGCGCCGCGCAAATCCAGCACCTGGCTGCTCACACGTTGTTCCTGTTCCATCTTGCGCAAGGCATCCTCGACCTGCCGGGCGGTCCCCTCCTCCACGCCATGCACTCTCATGTACCCCACAAAGGGATCGATCACAGCAACACTGTCCACCAGGTTGGTTGAACCGGAAAGCCTGCCCCCCTTTGATTCGGATTCAAGCATCCGAACCGTTCCCTGAAGGGAATTCAACAACCCATCCAACGCCGTTTCATTCAATCTGTTGATTCCAATGGCGGATGGTTCGGCGTACTTTTCCATCAAAACCTGCAACACCTCCTGGTAAAGGCTCTTTTCCAACAGCACCGGCCCGGTTTTTGCGTCCGGAGCGGATGGGACAGGCGCCTTCACATTTTTTCCGGCCGGTTTGGACGATTCTTTTTGCGCCGCAAAAAGAGCCAGTGACAATCCCAAAAAAACAAATATTTTAACCGCCATTTTCATTTTGAACGGAAAAAAGTTACCCCCTTTCCCCGTCCGATGCAACCCGTATCCTTCATCGGGGCATGGCATTTTCCATGGACCATCCCCGCATGCCAGCTCAGCCCAACATGTTGAAACCACCCATGACGCCGGCAACATTCCGGCTCTGGCGCTGATAGACATCCGACGCTTTCCGATACGCCCCTTCGTCATCCCCGGATTGCGACCCCGTCCCAAAGGTCCGGGAGGATGATGTCTCCTTGCCGGATTGAATTTCGCTGGCGCCTTCTGTCCGTGGGGGCTGGCCATCTCCTTCCTTTCCAGCCAGTTTTTTTTCCTCCTGCAAATCCTTTCGGGCGTCCACTTCCAAGGCTGTCATGGAGGCCGCCACGGAAAAATCCTGGCTTGAGGGATTGACTGGCGCCATGGCCGCATTCCGGATCGTCTGAGCCTTGGCAATGGTCTTTTGGGGATCGGATTCCTTGCCTGAATCAAACGACACCTCCCCGCCAATCGCATAATTCCGCCCATCCGGTCCCATCTGGTAAGTGAATCTCGCCCCTCCCCTGACATAGGATCCGCCCGCCGCCACATGGGCCGCCTCATGAGCCCTCACTTCCACATCCCTTCTTTTGAGTTCTTGAACCTGCTTTTTCTGGGAAGAATCCAATGATTCCTGGGCTTGATCCCCCGTCTTTGAAACCGGCTTATCCTTTTTTTGATCGGATTCCTGTTGCCCTTGGACGCCGGTCCCGGTTTGTTTGGCCTCCACTCCATCCCGGGAATTTACGGCTGCATCCCCGCCAGACCCCATGGCTACACCACGACTGCCCGCCAGTTCCAAATAACCGGTGGTGACGCCCCCTCCACTTATTCCATTAACCATCCTCATGAATATCACCTCTCCGGGCTCTCTGCGCAAGTCGCCAAAGGCAAAATTCTGATCCACAACCGTCCTTGCATCAACAAGGAGTGCAGGAGTCAGACGAAGCAAATGTCAATATTTAAAAGGTTTTTACATATCACAATCAAGTTGTCTTGACCAAGAAACTGAAGGCGATACGGTTGCGGGTGATTTGAAAAACCAAGGGCTTGAGCAAAAATAACTTCACATTTTGGCAAAGGCGCCGTGCAGGCAGATGCCAGGCGCGAGGAGGGAGAATATCCCTTGTGGATCTTCGACCGACGAGCAACGCCGCAGATGCCTGCACGCCGCCGAGCCCCTATGAGCTGGGGCTCTATACCCTTTTGGCTGTGTTGCTCGCGGCTTACAGATCCACTTGGGATATGCTCGCCGCTTGCGCCTTGCCAAAAGGGTATAGTTCTCCCAGCAAAATGTGAATTTATTTTTGCGCAAGCCCTAAGAAGGAAAATTCATGAAACTTCATCTTGCCGGATCGATATGCGGACTGCTTGCGGGCAGTGTGATTCTGCTTTTGGGTGGTGAAACGGTTTCGCCCAAAAAGGCGGACGTCGGCGCATCCACCGGGCGCAAAATGACAGCCCTTTACACCCATTCTCCCATCATCATGGATGGCATTCTGAATGATGACGCATGGAAAAAAGCCAAGGCTTGCCGCCTCAGCCTGCCCGTCAACAACTTCGGCACGATGCCTGAATCCTATGTCAAAGCCATCGGCAACAAACTGCGCGAAGGCGGCGAGGCCCGGGCAACATGGGATGACAATTTTTTTTATGTCGGCATCCGGTTTGAAGATTCGGATGTGGTGGCCACAGGCAAGGATGATCAAGACAAACATTTCGCCCTTGGCGATCTGGTTGAGGTTTTTCTCAAACCTGAAAATGAAACCTGGTATTGGGAACTCTACGCCACACCTCACAACAAAAAGACCTGCTATTTCTTTCCCAGCCGCGGACGGGGCATTTTTCCGGAATGCGCCTCCACGCCCTGTGCGGAAATGAAGGTTGCCGCGACCGTGGATGGGACCCTCAACAACTGGCTTGACCGCGACAGAAGCTGGTCGGCCGAAATGGCGGTACCGATCAAATTGCTCACCGAACGGGGCGTAAAATTCGGTCCCGGCGCGGCATGGCGCATCCTGGTGTCGCGTTACAACTACTCACGATACCTGCCCCGGACCGAGTTGAGCGCAACCCCCCGGTTGAGCGTTGCCAATTATCATCTGCTGGAAGAATACGCGTGGCTCAGCCTGGAAAAATAGCCGGTTGCCATTGAGACCTGCCTCCTCCAAAACTCATCAGCCTTCCACCAGTACGGCAAAACGCCATTCCGGCGCGGTCATTCGCAGTTCTTTTCCGCCCGATGAGGTAACCGCCTGGAATTTTTGTCCCGTAAGAATGTCGGTCAGCTGGTTTTGATTGAGGAATCCGTCGCGGAACCGGATCACCGCTTCGCGATGGTTTTCCTGGAAAAAGACAAAGACCACCTTTCGTCCCTGCGATTCACCGGTTTTGACATAGAGGAAGGAATCCTTTGCCGGTTTCGGTTCGATCACTCCGGCGTCAACCTCATGCCCGGAGGAAGCCGCGATCCAGGCAATAAATTCCTCGAACCCGTCCGCGCCGTTCCGGTAATAAGCGCCTCCCAGATAACTGCCGAGAAAGACCACCCTTCCTTTTTCCACGGTCTTCTCAACCACCAACGGTCCCTCGACGCCATCCCCAAGGATTTTTCCGTCTCCTTCATATGGAGTGGTCCACTGCATCAAATCCAATTCCCGATCCTGTCCGCCGATCCGGACTGTGGTTGTCTGCACCTTGAGATTGCGGCGTCCTTTTTCGCAAATTCCGGTTTCGCGGGCCAGAAAACGTTCCGCTGGATAGCGATAAAATCCCTTGGCATCAAACGCGCCGCATTCGGACTCGCACACCAGCGTGCCGCCATTGCGCACAAAACGCATCAATCGCTCCTCAAGGGCCGGTTCACTCACCAAAAGGCGGGGCAGGAACAAAACCTTCAATCCTTCCAATGCATCCAGATGCTCCTCCTCCACCACCAGATAGGGGATTGATTTTCGAACCAGGGCGCGGCAATACCCGCACAATGCCTCCATGGCCAGTTCGGCCTTGCCGTCCTGGGACCAATGCAAATAATAGGTTTGGGGGCTGAACAGGACGCCCACACGCGGCTTCACCGGCTGGTAAGTCCGGAAAAAATCCTCATATTTTTCGAGAACCCCGCCGGTTTTTTTCATGGCAGCAAGCCGTTCCTCAGCCAGGCCGTCATGGCCGGCAAGCCCAAAGCCGGCGGATTCGCGGCCAAACACCTCGTCGCGCCAGCACCAGAAGAGAATGGTGTCGGCCCCGCAAGCCATGCCGTTCCAGATCCAGCGCTGCTGCGAAAGCGCATCCACGGGCGCGTACACATTGAACCCGATCGCAGCCCGGCCGCCCTGCAGTTCGCTGAGCCACACGGCCTTCCCGCGGGCCGCCGATTTCACAAACTCAATGCGCATGCCGAAATCCGCGTCGCCAATCCCCCCCCATTTGGGAAAGCTCGAACAACCCACCCCGTCCAGGCTATCCGCAAAAAACCAATCGTTTCCGCGGTCCAGCGCCTGGACAAACCCTTTTACGTCACCCGAATAAAAAGCGGATGGCGCGCCTCCATGAACCGTCACCGGCCGTTTTGGATCAATGCCCTTGACCACTTCATAACGGGCTTTGGCATGTTCGTTTGCGCGCCAGGTCAGGAAATGCTGGAACATCATCATCTCGGTGTAGGGACGATCCGGCAGTTTTCCAGGCTGCACCTCGCTCCACTCGCCATAACGTCTTTTCCACGCCTCATTCAGGCCATCAAGCCCGCCATACCGTTTGTCGAGCCATTGATGGAACAAATTGATCGTGTTCGGACAATAGCACACCAGGCCATCCGCCTGGACATTCCAGCGCAATTCATTCCAGACATCCCACCCGCGCAGATGCGGCGCCCCCTGGTAACGCGACGCCACCTGGGAAAGGAAATTTTTCATGTGGCTCCATACGCCTGGGTGATCAAAACATCCGCCGGGTGTCAGGCCAAAATGCATTTCGCAACGATTGGACGATACAACCTTGTTTCCCATATGATCGATCATCTCGCTGCCCGGAACCTCCCGGTGAATCCAGAGCGGGTGGGTTTCCGCAATGGTGCTCAAAACAACGCCAAGCCTGTGTTTTCCCGCCAGTTCCACCAGCCGGTCATAATCATCAAAAATGAATTTTCCCGGCTTGGGTTCAACCCAAGCCCAATCCACCCATAACTGCACCGCATTGAGGCCGGATTCCCTGATTTTGGCAAAATCCCCATCCCAAAATTGCGTGTTCGGAAAAGGCGGACGATAATACTGAACTCCCAGATTCATGATGGTCTCCAAAGGTTGATTTGAAACAAACAAGGCAAATGCCAGCTCCAATTTTTCCTTGAAAGCGGCGGAACGGGAGCCCCGCCCTCCGTCAATTTGCGACTTTGGCGAGGGGCTCCCTCACCGCCGCTTCGTCGAAAAAGGTCTTCACCGCATGTTGAATGAGCTTACCCCAACCCCACCCGCATGTCTTGCAATCCATTGATATAAAGATACACTCTATTGATATGAAAAAACTGAGTTTTGCCAACCATTTTCTCCCATCCGGCAAGATTTCCCCCTGTTGCGCGGTTTACACCAAAGTCATGGACCGGCGGTCGCCGTTTTTTCCACTCCATCGACATGAGGACTACACTGAATTTTTCTACGTTCATCGCGGAAAAGGGATTCATGAGGCAAACGGCGCGACCTTTGCCTTGCGAACCGGGTCGCTGGTTTTCGTGACGGAAAAAGATGTTCACTCTTTCCGTGTGAATCCGCCGGACGAACTGGCGTTCACCAATGTGGCCTTTGCATCCCGATGGTGGAAGTTGTTCCGGCAGTTGTTATCCCTCAATCCGACGGAACATCCCATCGAATCACTTCCATTCGACCTGCGCCACATGACGGTGGAACCCGGTCTGAGGGCTGGCTTTGAACGGGATCTCCTGCATTTGATGACCGCCCAACCGTCCGAACAATCCTTATGGCTGCTGAAGGCGGCCACCCATGCGTTGATGTTGTTCGGTTCGTCCCAACCCAAAACCCCGCCGGCGCCGGACTGGCTTCGCAATGCCGTCATGCTTCTCGACGATCCCGGCCACTTCCGTCAGGGCATCAGGCATTTTCAAAAACTGGCCGGATGTTCCCCCGAACATCTCGCCCGGTGCTGCCGCCGCCATTTCAAATGCTCGCCAAGCGAGATGATCAATCAGTCGCGCATCCGTCATCTCCAGCGGGAATTGTGCGTCTCCCGCGACAAAGTATTGTCCCTTTGTTATGAGGCCGGCTTCAACAACGCCGGCTATTTCTACCGTCTGTTCAAAAAACAGGCCGGCTGCACCCCCAATCAGTGGCGCCAGCGCCACCTTGAAAGTCTTCCTTGAAGCGGTGGGACGCCCAATGTCACCAACTTTTCAACTGGAGATAAGCGGTGCGGGAGCCCCGCCCTCCATTTGTCGCGAAATAAATGGAGGGCGGGGCTCCCGCACCGCCCCATCGGAACGGAATGATCCCGGATTGGGCAAATGTTAGCGGCATTGGGCGGGACGCCGTTGCCGCTTTGCCCCTCACCCCCACACACCCGGGAGGGTCTGCCGGCACTTTGGGCAGGCGCCCATCACGACCTTGTTTTCCAGCACCTTGAATCCCAGCCGCTTGATCAGCGTCGTTTTGCATTGGAGGCTCTTGCAAAACTACGATGCACGGCGTTGCAGCGGGTATGGATTGGCTGGCAAGGCGTGGAGTCTGGTCAATCCCCCCAGCGGGCTTGGCCAGACGACACAACGCCGCCAGCAATCCATAGACGCGCAACCCCTTGGGCGACAATCACTTTGACCAACTCCGGCGTTGACTTCCTCGACTTCGCTCGGAACAAGTCGGCAGCTTGTCTCGCCGAAGCGCTCGGGCGAAGGCGGATCAAAGCCCGCTGGGATTCTCAGCCCTCGGCGCCTTGTCCCCTCGATTTCACTCGGGACAAGCCTGAGCCTGTCGAATGGCTTGGATTTGGCCAAAGTGATTTATCGCGCCGCATATCGTAGTTTTGCAAGAGCCTCATTGGGGACAATAAGTGTTGCCCCCGTCGTGGGGGGCGACATTCGACAGGTAAACAAACCGCAGGCCTTCCTCGAAACCGATCTCCCTGCATCGTTCCAGCGCCGGCAACGGCGTGCGCGGCAAACCCATCCAGCACCTGGCACAACTCCCGCTAGGGCGCCGTTTTTCCTTTTCCACCCTTCAACCGGGTTTCGATCAAGGGCGCCAGTCTGGGATTCAGCAAATGCCTTTTGATTTTTTTCCTCAGTTCGTTCTCCCTGCCTCCCGTCAATGTCACCAGACGCTCGCGCAAACTCTCATTTTTGCGCAAGGTTTTCAATTTTGCGGCCCATTCCGCCTTGTTCAGTTGGAAATCAACCTCGGACATTCTCCTCACCTGTCCCAGAAAATCCACCAGCCATTTCTTTCTGGCCTCCCGTTCCACCCCGTCAAACCTGCCATAATGGCGCTCCACCCTGGAAAGGATTTTTTCCGCAAACGCCTCAACCGCATTTTGCGACTGGTTCTCTGGAATGCGTTTCGCCTCATCCAACCAGGCTTCTTCGCCGCTCGCGTCATCCACCTGTCCGGTGCGCACAGGATCGCGCAAATCCCTTGGCGGAATCAGGCATGTTTTGTAGTCCTCCATCACTTTTTTTTGCGCATCGCTCAGAATCCCCTCCACCCTGGCAATCAAGGAACGCCCCGCCTCCTCGGCGGCGGGACCGGGACATCTCCGCCGCCCCCCGCATTCCTGTTCAAGGCGTCCACCCTGCCTCAAAACGCTCGGGGGAACAGGACGCCTTTCGAAAACCAGTTCCCAGACCTTTTTCAAGAGCGCGACATATTCTTCCGCCTTCGCGGGATCAACCGCCGCCGGATCATCTCCGCACAGGCGTCCGTAAGATCTGGCAGCAACGGCAATCGTCTTCATTTGTTCCCGCGTCAGATGCAATCCATTGATCAGATTCACCAGGTTGATATCCGAACGCAAATCGCGGACTTTTTTCAGGATGCCGGCATTGGCATGCCAGAGGTTTTTTTGTTCCAGGAAAACCACCCCGTCCCTTTTCATCCCCACCTGCCTTTCGAGGCATGCCGTCAGTCCTGGCGCCAGCAAAAAATGGCCGGTGGTCCCAATGGAACCATATTTCTCCCGGTAAATTTCCGCCAATTCGGCCCTGACCTGTTCCGCCTGGTCGCGCGACGGCCTGCCCGCGCCGCCGGGTTCCCCGACGGCATGGCCCGTGGCGAAAAACAACCGGAGGTCCGCCGGCTGCCTTGCGGCCTCAAGCCATTGCTCCTGTTGTCCCTTCAAAACCTCACTTGTCTTGAGCTCGAGGATGTTCAACAATTCCGCGAAACGCTTGCCGTCTTCCAGACCCCGTCTCTCCAGCTCCCAAACCTTCTTTTCCATTCCGGGTGAAAAGCCGGCATCCCTCATGTCTTCCGCCAGAAAAGCCCCAAAAACATTCAACTGCGCCCCAAGAAGCGGCTGTTGTTCACGGTGATATTTTTCCCCCAGCGACCTGGCCTGCGCAACCAAGGGCAGAAGTTTCTGCGCCTGATCCCGGCTCAACTGCAATTTTGCAACCAGCTGAAAAACAACAATTTCCTCCGACAACTGGCCGATCAGCTCCTTTGCCGTCTGTCTTTCATTGTCCGATGAAAAAGAGGCCGCCTGTCCGGCGGTCAAAACGAAAACCAGGATCATCAGCGCGCAGCAAAGCCGCTGAAGACAGGGGGGCAGGAGTTGGTTTTTGAGATTCAGCAAGGTTTGCAAAAACAGGAAGGCGGATTTCAAACGCCGACGGATTCAGCCGGGGATGCCGCCGCCTGTTTGAACACCAACTTGTCCTTGTCCAGGCTGGCCACCACAGATTCGCCGGCATGCAATGTCCCCTTCAGGATCTCCTCCGCCAGCGGATCCTCCAGATAACGTTCGATGGCTCTTCTCAATGGACGGGCGCCCAAAGCGGGCTCAAACCCCTTTTCAACCAGGAAATTTTTCGCCTCGGCGGACAATTCCAGGATGAAATTCCGCTGCTGCTTGAGACGGTCCTGGAACCGTTTAACCTCGATCTCCACGATCTTGATCATGTCTTCCTTGTTCAACGCCCGGAAAACAATCAGGTCGTCCAACCGGTTGACAAACTCCGGTTTGAAAAGCTTTTTCGCCTCCTCAAGGATGCGTTCCTTCATTTTTTCGTAGGAACTGTCGTTGCTGACGGCGCCAAACCCCATGCTTGTCTGTTTGCGCAGCAAATCCGCGCCCACATTGGTGGTGAGAATCACGATGGTATTGCGGAAATCCACCTTTCGTCCCAGGGAATCGGTCACCTTGCCCTCCTCGAACAACTGCAAGAGGACATGGGCAATGTCAGGATGGGCCTTCTCAATCTCGTCAAATAAAACCACCGAATAAGGCCGGCGACGCACCTGTTCGGTCAACTGGCCTCCCTCCTCGTACCCCACATAACCGGGAGGCGAACCCACCAGGCGCGAGACATTGAACTTCTCCATGTATTCGGACATGTCGAACTGGATCAGGGCATCGCGGTTTCCAAACATGATCTCCGCCAGCACCTTGGCCAGCAGGGTTTTGCCGACGCCCGTCGGTCCGAGAAACATGAAACACCCGATGGGACGTTTGGGATCCTTCAAATCCGCCCGGGACCTGCGCAGGGCCTTGGCAATGGCGCCGACCCCCTCCTCCTGGCCGACCACCTGCTCCCGCATCTCGCCTTCCAGCTTGAGCAGCCGGTCGGCATCGCTCTGCTGCATGCGGGCAAGGGGAATTCCCGTCATTTTCGCCAGCACCTGGACGATATCCTCCTCGTCCACCACAATCTCCTTGCTCTCCCGCTTGGATTTCCATTCCTGGAGAATTTTCTCAATTTTCTCGCGCGTCTGTTTTTCGCGATCGCGCAAGGATGCGGCCTGTTCAAAATTCTGGGCTTTGATGGCCGATTCCTTTTCCTGCTTGGTTTTGTCAATTTCCTTCTCCAGGTCCTTGACCTGGGGCGGACGGGTCATGGTGTTCAGCCGCGCCCTGGCGCCGGCTTCGTCCAGCACGTCAATCGCCTTGTCAGGCAGAAAACGCCCCGTCAGATAACGATCCGACAGCTTGGCTGCAGCCGCCAGGGATTTGTCCGTCATCCTGGCCCGGTGATGTTCCTCGTACTTGGGACGCAAACCGCGCAATATTTCGATGGTATCGTCAACCGAAGGCGCCTCCACCCGCACCTGCTGAAAACGCCGTTCGAGCGCGGCATCCTTCTCGATGTACTTCCGGTACTCGTTCATGGTCGTGGCGCCCACGCACTGCAACTCGCCGCGGGAGAGGGCCGGTTTGATGATATTGGAGGCATCCATGGTGCCCTCGGCTGATCCGGCGCCCACCAGGGTGTGCAATTCGTCGATGAACAAAATGACATTTTTGGTCTTGCGGATTTCCTCCATGACCGCCTTGATCCGTTCCTCGAATTGCCCCCGGTATTTGGTGCCCGCCACCATGAGGGCCAGATCCAGGGTGATAACCTTCTTATCCAGCAAAATCTCCGGCACATTGCCGGCCACGATCTCCTGGGCCAGTCCCTCGACAATCGCCGTCTTGCCCACTCCGGCCTCGCCGATCAGCACGGGATTGTTCTTGGTCCGCCGGCAAAGAATCTGCATCACCCGTTCGATCTCCCCCCGCCGTCCGATGATGGGATCGAGTTTTCCCTGCCGGGCCAGTTCGTTAAGGTCCCTTCCAAAAGCCTTGAGGGCCGGAGTTTTCGTCTCGCCCTTTTTCTCCGCGGTTCCGCCTGCGGTCACCGCCTCCGATTCGCCGGGAGGCGGGGCCTCGGCGCCCAATTCGCGCAGGATTTCCTGCCTTGCCTTTTCGATGTCCACCTCCAGGGTCTTGAGCACCCGGGCCGCCACCCCTTCACCCTCGCGCAACAATCCCAGGAGGATGTGCTCGGTGCCGACATAACTGTGGTTCAACGCCTTGGCTTCCTTGCCAGCCAAGGCCAGGACCTTTTTCACCCGCGGCGTGAAAGGAATGTTGCCCACCATTTTCTGCTCCGGCCCGGTTCCCACCTGTTTTTCCACCTCCATCCTCACCGCCTCGATCTCCACCCCCAGTCGTTGCAGGACATTGACAGCCACCCCTTGTCCGAGCTTGATGATGCCGAGCAGCAGATGCTCGGTGCCGACATAATTGTGATTGAACCGGTCGGCCTCCTTGCGGGCAAGGACCAAAACCTGTTGGGCGCGCGGAGTAAGATTATTCATCGTTTTTTCCTGCACGAGGCGGCGGGATCGCCGGAAAAACCGGTCCCGGAATCTTCTCGAGTTTGCCGCGGATAAAATCCGCGCGCAACCCATCCCGATCCTCGGCGCTCATGCGTTGATTGCTGTGATTCTGCTGCAAATGGGCCGGCTGGGTCACCTCAAACAATTCCCCGGTCATGGCAAGATCCAACCCCTTGAAAAAACCAAGGTCCACCCCCAGATTGATCATGGAAAGCTGATTCATGGTCTCCTTGGATGTGATGGTGCGGGCGGTTGTCAAAATACCATAGGCCCGGCCAATATGATCGTACATCAGGCGGGGCGTCTTTTCAAGCAGGGTGAGGCGGGCATTCTGTTCGTGACGGACGATTTCGCCGATCACCTTTCCCAACCGGTGCAGGATGTCGGCCTCCTTTTCACCCAGGGACGTCTGGTTTGAAATCTGGAAAAGATCCCCGAGCGCCTCCGTTCCCTCGCCATACAACCCGCGCACGGTCAACCCCAGTTTGTTGACCGCCTGAATGATCTTGCCGATGTGATCATTGAGCCGCAGGGCAGGCAGATGCAACATCGCCGAAGCCCTCATGCCCGTGCCGACATTGGTCGGACAAGCGGTCAGAAAACCCAGCGCGGGAGAGAAGGCAAAGATCAGCTTGCGAGCCAGGGCGCTGTCCACCTGATCAATCGCCCCATACACATCGGGGAGCTTGAATCCCGGCAGGATGGCCTGCATGCGAATGTGATCCTCCTCGTTGATCATCACGGAGATGGCCGCCTTTTTGTCGATGGCCACGCCGCTGCCGATGTTGCGCCCGGCGTGTTCGCGGCTGATGAGATGTTTTTCGACCAACACCTGTTTCTCAATTTGCGAAAGGGTGTCCATGGTCTGGCAGATTCCATCCTTCATCTGAGGCAAATCCCTGACCGCCGCCTGGATCGATTCCAGAATCGCCACTCTTTCGGATTTTTTGGCCCATCCCGGGAAGGGCTGGCCGTCGAGGTTTCTGGCCAGTCGAACCCGGCTGGAAACAACAATCCGTCCCGGCAATGGGACTGTTTCGTGCGTCTCAGTTCCGTTTTTCATGCCTTTCAAAAGCCTTTATTCCCTGGCCTCTCCGGACGTTTCCAGCCGCCGTATTTTGTTCCGGATTTCGGCCGCGAACTCGTAATTTTCCTCCTTCACCGCTTTTTCCAGATCGCGGCGCAGGGTCTTGATTTCATCCGCCGCCGCCAGACGCAAGGATGCGCCGGGCAATTGCTTGCCCACATGCTGAACCCCCTTGTGCATGCCTTTCAACAAAGGAGCCAGGGCCTCGGCAAAAGTCTCGTAACAGCGGGAACATCCCAATCGCCCGGTTTTTTTGAAATCCGTCTGCGTCATGCCGCAATTTGCGCATCGAGTTTCTGCCGGCGCCATCCCCTTGGTTTGCCCGCCGGCATGGGGTGTGTCGAGCAACAAGTCCGCAAGGGAAAAAGCCGTGGGATCAGCCAACCCCTTGGCCTTCGCGCAGGATTCGCAAAGGTCCACCTTCTGCATCACCCCGTTGATCACCTGGGTGAGATGAACCTTTGCCTCGGTTTCCTTGCAGATGTCGCATTTCATGGACGGATGGGATACCCCTCCTCCTGGGTCAATTCGCGGAAAGCCTGGATCAAGCGCCGGGTCATCTCACCCGGTTTGCCATTGCCCACCACACGACCGTCAAGCTTCACAAACGGAATGATTTCAGCCGCGGTGCCGGTCACAAAACATTCATCCGCAGTGTAAAGGTCATAACGGTTCATGTTCACCTCCTCCACCTCCACGCCCAAATGCTCCCGCGCCAATTGGAAAACCACCTGGCGTGTGATTCCCCCCAGCGCGCCGGCGTAAACCGGCGGAGTCCGGATCCGTCCGCCGCGAATGGCGAAAACATTGTCCCCGGTACACTCGGCCACATAACCTTCGCTGTTCAGCATGATGGCCTCCAGCACCCCGCACTGCTGCGCCTCGATCTTGGCCAGGATGTTGTTCAAATAATTCAGCGACTTGATCGCCGGGTTGAGCGCAGCCGCCGGCATCCGCATGGTCGGCACCGTGATCATTTCCAACCCGCGCCGGTACATCTTCTCGGGATAAAGCTTGATCCCCGCCGCGATGATGATCACCGTCGCCTTCTTGCAATTGGTGGGACTCAATCCCAAATCCCCCTTCCCTCGGGTCACCACCAGACGGATGTATCCGTTGCGGATCCTGTTCCGCCAGCACGCATCAGCTGTGGCTTTCATCAAGGCTTCCTTGCTCATAGGAATTTTCAGCATGATGGCCTTGGCCGAGTCGAACAAACGGTCAATGTGCTCCTCCAGCTTGAAAACGCGCCCGTTGTACGCCCGGATGCCTTCAAACACACCGTCCCCATAAAGAAGACCATGGTCAAAGACCGAAATCTTCGCGTTGTTTTCGGAAAAATATTTGCCGTCAATATAGATTTTCATCGTAAATGAGGGGTTGTCTGGTCACCCAAGGTTTTGAACGCCGCCCGCGGATCGTCCGGGACGGCATCCCACCCTCCAAATGACCAAGGAGGCTCTTGCAAAACCACGATGCCTGGCGTTGCAACGGATATTTTTTGCTGGCAAGGCGTGAAACCCGGCCAATCCCTGTCAACGGGTTTGGCCAAGGGAATTTATCGCGCCCAGCATCGCAGTTTTGCAAGAGCCTCCATGAAAAGAAAGCCGGACTCAAGCTTTTTCGCCCTGCAAATCTGCGGACGGTTTGTCTCCCCGTTCCAATTCATCCAGGATTTTCAACACCTGCTGGCCCCGGGCCATCCCTTCGTCGAAACAAAACTGAAGGTGCGGCGTGTATTTCAGGATCACTTTTCGGGACATCTCGTGTTGCAATTCAGGCCGGATCGCCTCCAATGCCGCCAACAGGCGGTCCACCCGGGTCTGCCCCTCGACCCCGACTGCGCTGATATAAACCTGCGCGGTCTTGAGATCCTTGGCCACCTCCACATCCGTCACCGTGATGACTCCATAATCCGACACCCGCAACCGCGAACGTATCAGTTCGCTCAGTTCGTGTTTCATCATCTCATTGACCCGCTTCAGGCGAAAAGTTGACATGCCTGAAACTAATCCGGCTCCCTGCAAAATGCAACACGAGGTTCCTTCAGCATTCAGGTTTCAGTCTCATGCTCTGGACAAATCCCGCCACATAGGCCGCCACCTTGCTGTCAAACAAAACGCCGGCCTTGGACTCCCTCTCAAAAAAATCCGGCAGTTCCCCGTCCGGTATCCGCAGGACCTCGATGCATTCCCCCGCGTCGGGATGCGGCTCGGGCCGCGCATTTTGAGGTTCCATTTCATCAATCTCCACATGGATCACCCGCACCTGTTCGCCGCTCAAGCCCGGGCTGTTGAAACTGCCCGGCCACAGGGAAACAATCCGGCCCCGATACCCGGTTTCCTCGTAAAGTTCCCGCAAGCCGGATTGTCCAGGTTCCTCCCCCTCATCAGCCAGTCCCGCCGGAAACTCAATCACTTTTCCGCCGGCGGGGGGACGATATTGACGGACCAGAACGAGGCGGTTGGAAGGCCTGAGCCATGGAATCAACAAAACCGCCGGACGCCGTGACACCCGCTCAACCGTTTCCCAAAACCGCTCCCTTCCCCGTTCGTCCCGCCATTGAATCCTCTCAAAACAAAGCGCCTTGCCGTTGGCAAGACGTTCCCTCGACAGTTCCGCCGGATTGCCAATCGCTTCTTGTTTGCTCTCGTCCATTCCCACCGCATAGCGACAAAAGGAGGAGGGGTGAAGAAAAAACAGGCCGTTGCCCCGTCCGGCAAAAGGAGATTCAGCGTCCAATCACATGGATTCCTTTCCGCCTTTTAATCTCAAAATCGCCGTATAAACTCAAATCAAAGAAGGTTCATTATCAAAAAATATCACAAAATCAACCTTTTTAATCACATTCTTGAACTTGCGCCGGCGGGTTTTCTGCTGCAAGTTGAGTCGTTGGTCAGGCGCCAGGCACTGGGAGAACAAGGCGCTGAGAGATAAATTTGCGAAGAATTTCAGGCAAAATATCTTCAGCCTTCAGTCTTCAGCCTGGGAGCCTGGCTTTTCATCTTCACCTTCAACCCCAATCATCCCATGGCTAAAATTGTTTTCATCGGCGCCGGCAGCTTCGGTTTCACCCGCAGCCTGATCCGCGACATTCTCACCTTCCCCCTGCTGGAAAATTCCACCCTCACCTTGATGGATATCGACCCCGAACGCCTGGATTTCGCCAAACGCGCGGCGGAGAGGATCATCGCCGAGGGCCATTATCCGGCCAAGGTGGTTGCCACCCTTAACCGCAGGGAGGCGCTCAAGGGCGCCGATGCGGTCCTGGTCACGATCCTGGCTGGGGCCGTGGACATCTGGCGCCACGACATCGAGATTCCCAAAAAATACGGCGTGGACATGAATGTGGGCGACACCCGCAGCGTCGCCGGCGTTTTCCGCGCTCTACGCACGATTCCCGTCATGCTCGGCATCTGCCGCGACATGGAGGAACTCTGCCCCAACGCCATCCTGTTGAACTACACCAATCCGATGGCCATGCTCTGCCGCGCCATGCAACGGACCAGCAAGATCAAGGTCACCGGCCTTTGCCACAGCGTGCAGGGAACGGCGGAAATGCTGGCCCGGTGGATCGGCGCCAAAAACGAAGAGGTGGTCTACACCGCAGCAGGCATCAACCACCAGGCTTGGTATCTGCGATTTGACTGGAAGGGCAAGGACGCCTACCCACTCATCCACCAGGCCGTCACCCGCAACAAGAAGGTTTATGAAGAAGAGGTGGTCCGCAACGAAATGTTCCTGCACCTCGGCTACTACGTCACCGAGTCCAGCGGACACAATTCGGAGTACAATTGGTGGTTCCGCAAACGGCCCGACCTGATCAAGAAGTATTGCCTGCGGGGCACCAGTTGGAATCCGGGCGAGCACGCCTTCATTCTCAAGCATTATCTGCGGCAGGAAAGAACCTGGAAAAGGGAAACCGCCAAATGGTTTGCGGACAAGAAGGCTCTCGATCTCAAACGGGGCCATGAATACGCCGCCTCGATCATCAACGCCTACATGGGCGGCAATCCGTTCGAATTCAACGGCAACGTCCCCAACACCGGACTGATTCCCAATCTTCCCCAGCAAGCCTGCGTGGAGGTTCCCGTGATCGCCAATCGAAAGGGCTTCAATCCCCTCCATGTCGGACCGCTGCCGCCTCAATGCGCGGCCATGAACAACGTGAGCGTATCCGTGGAGGAAATGGCCGTGGAAGCCGCCCTCACCGGCGATCCCACCCTGGTCTTTCACTCCATCTGCTTCGATCCGCTGTCAGCCGCCGTGCTTTCGCTGGCTGAAATCCGGAAAATGACCAACGAAATGCTGGCCAAGAACAGGAAATACCTGCCCCAGTTCAAAAAGCTGGCCGCTTGATCATCTGTCGTTGAAACGAAACGCGCCGGCGGCAACAACTCCGCCGGCGTGTCCTCTTTTTAACATCTCGCAGTCTGGTTGGACTCAATTCCCTAACAGTCCACAGTCTAACAGCCTAAGTCGCCTCACAGCACCGCCCTCCCCTTGGTCACCGCCTTATCGCAGGCGACGGTCAGTTCCAGCGATTTCAAGCCGTCGGCATAATCGGAAGGATTTTCGCCCCACTTGCCCGATTTGACCTGATCCAGAAAGATGTCGTTTTCATAACCATAGAAATTCCCCTTGTCCTCAAAGACCAGTTCCCCGTTGGGACCTCGCGGCCCGCGGAACATTTTCTTGATCGGCTTCAAGGCTGCGTCCGGCCCTTCCACGACCAGCCGGCGTTTTCCGAGAAGCAGCCGGTAGAGCCGTTTTTCGCCGCTCAACATGATCTCATTGCGCCATGCATCCCCCACCCAGGTGTGCAGATGCGAACCCACCGCGCCATCCTCGAACCGCAGGGTCATCGAAAGCGCCTCGTCCACGGTGTAGCCCTTTTTCTTCTTGTGAACCGGATTTTCCGCGGCGCCCAGGATTTCCCTCACCTCGCCAAACAGATATCGCAGCAGATCAAGATTATGCGTGGCCTGGTCCACCAATGCGCCGCCCGATTTTTCCTTTTCATAAAACCATGCGGGCAGCGCCATGTTCAGGCTCACTCCGCAGCCGTAAAAGGACTGCAACACATGGATTTTGTCGTCGGCCGACGCCTTTTTGAAGAGTTGCACCATGGCTTGCGTCCGGAACACATAACCGATCTGCACCCGGGCCTTGAGTCTGGCGAGCGTCGAGGCGATCTTGCGCGCCCGGACCACGTCGCGTTCCACGGGTTTCTCGCAAAAAACCGGGATCCGCCGCCTGGCGCACTCGATCAAGGGCCCGCCCCTCACCAAGGGAGGCGTGCAGAGCCACACGGCATCGGGCTTCACCTCGTCCAACATAAGACGGAAATCCGTGTAACGTTCGCCGCCGAATTCCTTCTGCCGCTTGTCCAGGTTCTGCTCGTTCATGTCACAGAGCGCCGCGATCTTCACATCCTTGCGGGTTTTCAGATGATTCAGGTGAACCCCCGAAATGCCGCCGACTCCAATGAATGCCGTTTTCAACATATTTTTTCGCGCTGATGGTTAAAGTTTTTTGAACAATCCCTCGAGATACGCCACCGTGGCCGCAATATCCTTGCGCTGCTGTTCGCCCGATATCTCGCGCTCGATGATGTATTCGCCCTTGAAACCGATCTCGTGAAGGCGTTTCACGAATTCAGGGAACCGAACCTTCCCGTCGCCCACCTTCACCTCATGCCCCAGCTTCATCGGATCGGTCGGATACATTCCGTCCTTGGCATGGATATTTTTGACATACTGCCCAAACACATCCAGAGCATCGACCGGGTTGGCCTTGCCGTAAAGGATGAGATTCGCGGGATCAAGGTTGATCCCGAGGTTTGGCGTCCCAACCTGCTGGATCAACCGCAACAGGGTGACCGGCGTTTCCTGTCCGGTTTCGAACCAAAACTCCACCCCCAATTTCTGACAATGCGCCGCCACCTGCCGCACCGCCACCACCACCTCATGGAACAGAGGATCAAATGCGTTTTCCGGAATGAATCCCAAATGCGTGATGATCGCCTTCACTCCCATCCACTTGGCAAAGGTGGCGCCCTTCTTGAGTTCCTCCACCCGCATCGACCGGTAAGCCGCAGGCGTCAATCCCAAAGTCAACGGCCCCTCGGTAAAATTCCATGCGCTCGGCCCTGAATATCCCGTCCAAAAGGAGGTGATGTTGATTTTTTGTTTTTTTGCCTCGGCCGCCACTTCTTCCGCCAACGCCTTGGTCCACATTTCCGGCGTCCAGGAACAAAGCTGGCAGCAGGAAAGCCCCTGTTCCTTGAGTTCCTTGAAGAAGGGCCCTTTTTCACGCAATGACACGATCACGCCAATCTGGTATTTCATATATCCAAAATTAAAGGTTGAGTTTTGCAGTTCCCAGGCGGATGGCCTGACGACCGAAGGCTGAAGAAAATGCAGGTTGTGAAATCATCTGCCGTTTTTCCTTCAGTCTTCAGGCCTTCAGCCTTCCATGCCACCCCACGAAGCAGTGCCTTCGCGATGAAGCACGAGCCTGACAATCACGAATATAGTTGATTCTTCTTGTTAATAAATGACATAAGCAATCAAATTTTTAACCAAAATGAGCATACGAAGGCGTGATCCCGGCGGTTTATCCATGTCAGACTTGAATCCCCCCGCCTCCCTTGAGCATCTGGTTCAAACCCTTCCCAAACCCAGGGATTATTTCCAGGGCGTTTCCCTCCACTGGCCCGGCATTCCCCAAAAAGTCCTGCTGTTTTCCCGGGGGCAGGAATTGGCCAACCAATCCAAGCCCGGACTTCATCACCGATTCGTCATGATCCTCTCATTGCAGGGGCGCGGCGAGGTCATTGTGGACGAAAAATTTCATCAATTGGGACCTCACCAAGGCATCCTGATTTTTCCTTTTCAACGGCACTATTACGCGCGATTCAGGAAGGAAAAGGTTGTCTGGCTGTTTATCACCTTTGAATTTGCCAATCCAGATGCCCTGCCATCCCTGCACAACCGTTCTTTCCGGTTGGATAACGAGCATCTGGCCATGACCGGACACATTGTGAACTCATTTCTCGACGCGCCCAAGACGGCGCCGGGCGGCCAGACGCCCGGTCTTTGGCTCAGTCTTCTTCTTGTTTCCCTGCAACGGGCCGCCCGCCGCCGCGCCGAGCCGCCGGCATATCCGCCCACCCGCACGCAAACCATCCTCCAAAAAATGACCCAATTTCTCGCCCGCCATTCCCATCATTCCGTTCCCCTGACTGACATTGCCCAGGCATCCGGCGTTTCCATCAGCCACCTGCGCCGCATCTGCCGTCAAACCCTGAACCTCAGCCTCGGGCGTTTCGCGCGCCAGGTCCGCATCAACCAAGCCTGCACTCTTTTGCGCGATGCGCGACAAAACATCACCGAGATCGCCGCCACCTGCGGATTCAACTCGGTTTTCGCCTTCAGCCGAGCCTTCAAGAAGGAAACCGGCCTTTCGCCTCTCAAATACCGCCAGCGCTATTGTTAAAAAACATCCGGGGATTTGCCAAACGCCCATTTTGTGAAATATTTCAGAAATGTTTCAATCAAAATGAGCCAAGCCCATCCGGCAACGAACCCTGAAAGCCATCAAAAAACTGGGGTATCAACCCAATCCCAAATTGAGCCTCCGTAAGGATCAAGGCCGGAAAATGCTGCACAGCCTTTTTCAAGTCTTGTCCCAGCATTCTTCGCAACCTTCATGTTTTCTAAGCTGTTACCTTTTACCCCCCATCTACTTCACCATGGCATAAGCAAAACAGGTGCGGGCAGGCTGGCCGGGAATCTCCGCCCTCAATTTCAGCACGGTCAATCCCGGCTGGCTGGTGTTCAAGGGCGTCACAGTCAAAGTGTATTCTTCGCCGTCCTTGATCGTCCCCAATTCCCCCTTGAACTTTGCGTCAGCCGCCTTCACCTGGCACAATTTCGCGCCAGCCTCCCTGGCAACCGCGACGGTCATCACTTTTGGCGACAAAGCCTCATCAATCTGCCATCGCAAAACCCGCGGCATGGTTTTGATCAGGTCCGGCACATAAACCTTGAACTTGAGCTGGGTCAATGGGACGAGACTGTCGTCGGTGCGCAAATTGACGGTCTTTTCCTGCAAACCGCTGTGTTCCTCGATTGGATAAATAGCCGACACCTCCCCCTTTTCACCCGGCGCATACACCTTTTTTTTGAGTTCCGGGATGCTGCAATCGCACGTGGACTTGATGGACACGATCTTCACCGGCCGGGTTCCCTCGTTGCGGAAAACAAAACGGGCCACAATGTTGGTGTCCAAAACCGCCGGATGAAATTCCAATTCCCGGGCATCCCACGTCAACTGGGCGGGCAATGGGGTTGACAAAACAAACAAAAGGGCAAAAAAAGATAATAGGGTTGCCTTCATATGTATAGCATGGCACTTTAGGCGTCTCGTTTCCCCGGAGCAATCCGGAATTTGGGCAAGATCAGGATTGTTCCCCGGCATGACCGCAAAGAACGCGAAGGAAATCCTCATTTTCACCTTGAACCCCCTCAAACTGACATTGCTTGCCATGGTTATCTGCGGGATGCGGGCTGACGGCGCCCTCCAGACCGGGAGTTTCCGTCTTTCATTTGACGGCATCAATCCCTCAATCGTGAGAAAAAACGCCGGGGTCCAATACTCCTTTGACCTTTCCAAGGAGGAATTCTTCATTCATGTCCCGAAAAACCATTCGCCATCCACCCCCTTCGGAGTTTTGATTTTCATCCATTCGGGCGATTCCATGGAACTGCCGGAAGGTTGGGATCGGATTCTGGCCTCCCGCAAACTGATTTTCATGGCGCCCCAGAAAGCCGGCAACTCGCAAGCGGGAGGCCGTCGTTTGGGGCTGCCTCTCATCGGCGTTTTGAAATTGATGGAAAAGTACGCCATTGACCGCGAAAGGGTTTTCGCCGCGGGGCTCTCCGGCGGGGGGCGCACGGCGATACGAATGGCTTTCCTGCATCCGGAATGGATTTCCGGCGTCGTGTCCTGTTGCGGCGCGGATTACATCGCCCCCATTCAATGGAAGCGCGGCCCCCCCAAGGACAACTACGGACTTTTTCCGGTTGACCCCATTTCGGCGGTCATGGCCCGTTGCCGCACACGTTTTGCCCTGATCACCGGTCCCGGCGATTTTCGCCACAATCCCATCCTCGACCTCTACGAGGACGGATTTGTCAAGAACCGCTTCATGGCCGGGTTATTCGACATTCCGGGCATGGGACACTCCCTGTGTTCCACGGAAACCCTGGAACAGGCATTGGAATTCATCGAAAAAAAACCGGCATGGATGGAAAACAAAAATGCCGTTGCCGAAAGAATTCTCAAGACTTTGACGAACGCCGGCGAGCCCGAAACGATTGAATCGGCGGCGATGGAAGCGTGGCGCTCGGCGGTCGATCCCGAACTGCAACGCTACGCCGCGGCCTTTGCGCGTTCGGTGGCCAAAACCACGGGCCAAATCAAGCGGTTTGAATTCATGCTGGCCGCGTTGGACGATCCGCGCGCCGCATCAAGCCATTGTGAGGGAACCTGCAACGCCCTGACCCGGCAAATCTCGCGGGAACGGATGGAGCTTCTAACGCAGAATCCAAACCTGGACAAAAAATAAATCGCAACGATTCAATGGACGCCAATCCAACTTTTCATCCCGCCGAGGCGGGATTCACAACAAAATCCCCTGCCATTTCCCTGATGCCATTGAGGCGCTTTCATACCTTCAGCCTAGACACATCACCAATAACTCCCCCCGTGAATTCCGCAACCGTGCTGTTCGGCGTAACGGCGGTTGGTTTCAATGAGCACGGCAAACCGCGTCCAATCCTCCCTCGCGCGCAAGCGGACATCCTCCCCGCGCGCATCCACCCATCGGCTCGAAGTCGCAACGTCGGAGGAAAAAACAAGCCGCCGCTTTCCCTCGATCTTCAGATAGAACCATGGGGCATGTTCCGGATGCAACCAGCCATCCAGCCGTATTTTGCTGTTGGGAGGCTGGCGGTTCAGCAATTCCGCCGCCTGCGCCAGACTGACCACCCTCTGGTCAAACTGGGTTTCGCCGGCCAGATACACCACCCTCACCCGGTCCGGCTCAAACGAGTCGCCGCCATCCTGGCGCCAGACCCAATGCAAAGTCTTGTTTCCCGGACGATTGGGATTCTGCAGCATCGCCGCCGTTTTTTCATCCGCCATTTCCACGCCGGGCCCCTGCCATGTTTCCTGCCACATCACCGGCTTGAGGCCCGCCGGACGGATTCTGACCGGCTTCCCCCAAACCAACAGGGGCTCCTTTTTTTTCACCGCCTCGCGTGTCTGGGGTTGGGAGAGTAACAACACATTGTTCACTGCGCCGGGAAACCATTCCGCCCACGGAGGGCTTGGGCTGGCCCAACGCGCAAGCCATTTGCCCCCGCATTTGGACTCCTTCCACTCCAGCCGGAATTCATCCCCCTCCTGCCGCCAGACAAAAGGCGAATGGATGGTCACCTTGAATGCGGGCCGCTGCGGCAGCCGCCGGCCATTGGCATCCGCCAGCGACACGTCCATGGCCATGATCTCCCCATCGCCCCCCAACGGCGCCATTCGTTTGAAGGACTGCTTGTCAAAAGTCATGGTTTCCCCCATGGAATCCCATGTCACCTTTGGAGCGGCAAATGCCTCGCCGTCCACCATCAACTCAGTCTTGGACGGGTCAAATGAGTCCGCCAACCCCGGCAGTTTGAGCGAAAATTTTCCATCCGGTTGCTGCCAGACCGTCTCTTCATCAGCCTTGGAAATCGCTGCGACAACCGCTGACTGGCGCCGTTCGAGCGCATTGGGCGTCACCCGCAGCGGAAAACACACCGGCTTGCCGCGGTTGCCCGCGTTATCCTCCGCCAGCACATGAAAAAACCAACGGCCGGCCCCAGGCAAATTCAGACGCACACCGGCCTTCTGGATCGAAGTCTGGGAAAAATTAGCCACCTCCCCCTTCAAGGCGTTGGGCGCCGGCGATTCCGCGTCCGAATCATCATCCACCCACCACTCGCATTTGCGCACCCCGGAAGGATCATCCACCTGCCACTGCATCACGGCCGCGGTTTCAACTGACGGCCTGCCAATCCAAAGATTCTTTATCTGCAACACCTGGCTGCTGGCGCTTTTAAATCCCGGCTCCACCGTCAGGTAAATGTCCGACTTGAGCCACGACCCCATGAGAACCTGGTCCACCCGGTCCAGTTTGATCTCTCCCCCCTGCTTCAGATTGACCTCGAACGTGTGCCACTTGCCATCGCCGGTCAACGGCGGGGTTGGGAACAAGACGGGAAAATACTGTTGTCCGTTCCCCAAGGGCAGAACAAACGTTTTGATGTCGCGGCGCAGCAAAATCTGCCAGGGCCCCGGATCGGAACAACGGTAATCAAACGTCAGCACCGGTCCCGCATCGACCGAAAAACCGTCCACCGGCCAATGGACCAGCCGCGTGGTGTCGCGACGGGTTCCGGCCAGGCGCAACGCGTTGCCTTCATGCGTGATCCGCACGCCGCTTTGCTCGTTCAAAGGTGCCAGCTGGGGCGTGGAAGGATCGCCCGGATTGCTCCAAAACACAGCCGGATGAGTCGTGCTGTCCAGCCGTGAAACCACCGGCGGGACGGCATCCCGGTAAACCAGGCGCGCGGCATTGCCGTTGGCGAGAACCGCCGACAAATTTTCGTTGTGCCTGAGTTTTTCCGTTTGCACCTCTCCCGCGCCAGATCCGGCCTTGATCACCCCGCCAAATTTCGGGCTGTCCCCGGCAAGTTGGTTCAATTCCACCACAGCCACCGTCTCCAGATTGTCCCTCTGAATCACCACCCCCATCACATGAACCCTCTCCCTGCCCTTTGAGACGGATGGATCCTCGCATTCGACATACAACGGATCCGTCCCCGACAATTCTCCTTTGCCCACCACTCGCAAATTCGCCTGGGGTCCTGGCTGGCGCGTTTCGGGAGTCTGCGATATCCTGGCCGGTTTTGAAACCTCTCCATTGGCGCGCGCCACGGAAAATTCATAAACGCAGGTCCTGGGTTGCACGGCAAAGGGAATCCGGAATCCTCCCTCCTCATCCAGTTCGTATTCACGAACGCAACGCCCGTCGTTAAGACGCAATTTTCCCCCGGGCTCGGCTTCTCCTTTCCAAAAACCGGTCAGAGCGGTCGCCGCCTCCCATTCCACCCTCGGTTCATCCGGCGGCATGTTGGCGCTCATGATCGCATAATACGCCTGGGGCGCAGGCAGCCGGGATATTCTTGCGATGGCCATCCTGCCGGCCCATTGGGTTCGCAAAGGCAGCCACTTCTTGCGCGCGGGACTGTACACGCAAATGACGGATCGCGACGAAGGCGCCCCGCCCGCCGGCAGGTCGATCTGCAACTGGCACGGAGGATCGGCGGCAAAACCGATCGGATACAATTGATAAATGGCGCTCAGCAGGGGCATTCCCTGCGCCACGGTTTCGTAAATGCGTCTGGCATCCTCCCCCATCTCCGCCGTTGGAAATTTTCCCTCCTGCCCGGGAGGCTCCACGCGCACCGCCGCGGCCACAAAACCGTTTTGATTGTCGAATGAAAAAGGCGGCACGCTGTAGCGGCAGAAACCATCCACGCTGATCGTCGTCCCCCCATTGAGCAGAATGATCGCCTCGCCAATGATGACCGTCAGCCGCCGTTCCGCCTTTCTCCCGTTATGCAATTCCGCCGTCAGCCGGATGGTGTAAATTCCATTGAAATTGGTCTGCCATTCCCCGTAGGCGTATCCCACCAGCCCCGTATTCCAATCCGCCAGATTCCCATGCGCCCCCCAGTTGGGATTCCAAACCACCTCGCCCCGAACCCATGGATCCCTCTTGACCGGTTTGTCGCCGCCCGCAATCCGGTTCCACTTTGCCGGATGGCGTCCCTCGCCATATTCCAGCCGCCATTCCTTGAAATCCGCGTCCTTGCCGCCGATCACCGTCGCCGAACCGAACACGGGAATGGTGGCCCGGCACAGGGCGTCGTCGATGGGAAATGACATGCTCACATGCGGCGACTGCCCCCTCGCCACATGCGGCGCCAGAATCAACAGCAGCGCAAAAAGAAAGGCTGAAGGCATGAAACACCTCATTGGCACAAAAAAATGGCGGAAATTTTTTTCATGAACTCCATTCTTGAGAGTACCGAGTTTTCAGGGTGTGACAAGGCAGGATTTTGGCATGGCGATTGGGTCTCCAACGTCTGAAAATTTGTTGGGCAGACTATTTTGCACTGGGAATGAGTTCAGAATGCCATTT
>JAQUAF010000078.1 GCA_028687435.1 Verrucomicrobiia bacterium
TCCCACGGCTTTTGCATCCGCTGTCTACGCTTCGTGCCGCCATTGCTGACGACGACGCAAGACTCGCTTCGGTGGGTGGCTAACCCTTGTCCGGTGGGTATCCGTTCCCCACTGGGTTCCGCTAAAGGATTTCTCTTCTCTTTCTATCCTCCTTTGTTGATGGTTTCCCTTCTTTCTGGATTTATCCTGACGCAACAAAACTACGATACTTGGCGTTGCAGCGGATTTTTTTCGCTGGGAAGGCGTGGAGCTTGGGTAATCCCTGTAACGGGCCTTCGCCTCGACGGAGTGGCTTCGGCCACGCAGGCGGGCTTGCCCAAGCGACACAACGCCGCCAGCGAAAACAAAGACGCTCAACCCTTTGGGCGACAACCGCTTTGGCCAACTCCAGCGTTGACTTCCTCGACTTTGCTCGGAACAAGTCGGCAGCCTGTCCCGCCGAAGGCGGATCAAAGCCCGCTTCGGGGATTTTCCTGCCTCATCGCCTTGTCCCCTCGATTTCACTCGGGACAAGCCTGAGCCTGTCGAATGGCTTGGATTTGGCCCAAGCGGTTCATCGCGCCAAGCATCGTCGTTTTGCAAGAGCCTCTAATGAGTCGCCGAGGGAATCACCGTCCTGTCGCTGGGGTCCTCGGCAAAAATTTTTCCACAGCCTGCACCCTGGCGCGATAGGTGGGATCGGAGTCGAAATCCGTCACCGCCAACGGCAGGCGCTCGGCCCAATTGCTGTCGCTCATCGGCCCGGGCACGTTGAAACGGGTGGTTTCGGCAAAAAGGTCCGTGATCATCAACACCGCCAGCCACGAGGAACTGGCGAACAATTTTCCGCAAATGGCGGCGTGCAACGCCGGGTCGAGTTCGGAGGATGCCTGCCCGGCCTTCCAGTCCGCCCATTGCAGCAAATGCTGTTTTTCCTTTGCGCCCTCCTGACATTTCGGATCGCTCCATCGTTTCCACAATGCCGCGACCGGCTCGTGATCATGCGTTCCCAGCGTGGCCACTGAAAGAGGCGCGTATTTTTCCGAGTTCCGGTAAGAACCATCCTTCTCGCGCTCGAATATCGGAATCTTGAATCCCGGGATGCCCATTTGCAGCAGGGACGGCCGGACATAATCGGGCACCATGCCCAGATCCTCCGCCACCACTCCCGTATCCCCCGCCGCATTCAACACCATGCGCAACAATTCCTCACCGTGAATGCAATTGGATTTCTTGTGCTCCGGCGTATCGTCATCCCTCAACCAAAATCGAGGCAGATACCCCCCCGTCCTGGCCTTGGCCTGGTCCTTGCTCAGTTCAGTGTAAATCCAGTTGTCCTGGGGTTTCCACGGAAATGCGTAGATGCGATAGAAACCCAGCACATGATCGATCCGGAAATAATGAAAGGCCGCCGCCGCGCCGCGCACCCGCGATCGCCACCACGAACAGCCATCCTCCCTCATCCAATCCCAACGGTAAAGGGGAATGCCCCAGTTCTGCCCCCACTTCTCGGTGAAAACGTCGGGCTTGAAAAACGTCTCGGGCGGCGCGCCGCAGGACCAGCGCAGATCGAAGAAAGCCCGTTGCCCCCACACATCGGCGCTGTACCGGCCCACCCCATAGGGAATATCCCCCATCAGAAAAACCTTGCGCTCGCCGGCATGTTTCTTCACCGCAACCCATTGCTCCCGGGCAATCCATTGCGCATAGGCGAAAAAGAACTGGCTGTCCTCCACCTGCCGCCGTTCGGACTCCGGCAATGCCATCACCCAACTCCGGGCGCGCGAGGAAGTCTGATGTTCCACCGGCCAATCCTCCCAAACCGGCAGGTTCCCGTGGCGCGTCATAAGCGTCCGGAACAAGGCGTAATCCGCCACCCAATCCTGATTTTCGGTCAAAAAGGCGCGAAACGCGGCGGCCCGGGGCGTTTCCTTCATCCAATGCTCCCGGATGAAACATGCGCAAGCCTCCCTTAACAACGCCATCTTGAGCGGTTTGACCTTGCGATATTTGACCGGCCCACGGCGCAATTCCTCCAGCAAGTCCGGAGGCACCAGCCGCGCCAGCGCGTCGGACGGCAAATCCGGAAGCCACTTCGGCGAAAGGGTGATGGTCGTGGGATCAATGGCCATCGAACTGATGGCATTGTAAGGACTGTTGTCATCCCCGGTCTCGTTGATGGGCAACACCTGCAACACGTCAAACCGATGCGCCGCGCACCAGTCGATCATCTGGCAGACCGCCTCCGTGTCGCCAATGCCAAGATCATTTTGGGAACGCAACGCGAAAACCGGCGTCAAAAGGCCGGACAGTTTTTTGGTTGGATCAATGCTCACAAGTTTAAAGGGGTAAGGTGTAAGGGGGAAGGGATAAGGCAAAGGATTCCCAAAAAACCGTCTGAAGTCAAACCCATCAGGGCAAACGCGTCAAGCATCTGATGTCACGCCCGGGATGTGCGATGGCACATGCGCCAGATCCGGCGCCGTCCACTCCGCCCCGCAAGCCTTCAACCTCTCCTCCTCATAGGTCGTCGTGATCCCCAGACATCTGGCCCCGGCCGCCCTGCCCGCCATGATGCCATTCTCGGCATCCTCCACCACCAGACACGACTCCGCCGGCAGCCCCAGTTTCGCCGCCGCCACCAAAAACACCTCCGGATCGGGCTTCTTCCGCTTGATGGCATCCCCCGTCACGATGACATCAAAACTGGACGGAGGGATCCGGATTTGCGCGAGGTTGCCCTCCAACTTGATCTGGTCCGCACTCGTCGCCACCGCCATCTTCAATCCCCGTTTCCGACAGGCAACCATAAATTCGCCGGCCCCAGCCAACGGCTGCAACTGTCCTCTGATAATTTCCAAATAAAGCGCATAAACCCGCGCTTTGGCGGCAACCAGATCGATCCTGACCCCATACTTCTCCGCCACACCGCCGATAAAACGATCCTCCCCCGTCCCAATAAACGGTTTAAAATCCGAAGGAAACGCCTTCACCTGATATAATTCATCAAACATCCGGCAGGCCGCCTCGGCAATGAACGGCTCCGAATCGCACAACACCCCGTCCATGTCAAAAATCACGCCACGCAATGAATTCTCTTGTTTCATGACTTCACAGCTTACTGGACTGGAGGAAAAACAGCAATCTTTTTTATCTTGACAATAATCAGATCCTTCTCCCTGATTTTTCATTATTTTACTCCCACTGGAAGTCACCGTTACTCCACATGGGGCAAAATATCCGCTCATCCCCTAAAACAGTGATTTAACCCCTCTTGAAAAACTTGATTTTTGTCATTTGCGACACTTGACAAGATGGCCTTTTGGATTAAATTAAAAACGTTTTAATAAAACATTTTAAATAAAAGACAGCCATGGCAACACTCCAACAAATCGCAGATAAAGCCGGCGTCTCCCTGACTACTGCATCCTTTGTCATCAACAATCGTCCATCGGTCAAAGAAAAAACCCGGCAGAGTGTTTTGGCGGCGATCAAGGAATTAAACTACCACCCCAATCCCAACGCGCGCGCCTTGCGAAAAAACTCCACATCCAAAAAGGAAGCCATTGGAGTTTTCATTCCCGGCACAAAATGCAGTATTTCCCGAAATTCCTATGCTTACCGGCTTCTCTTGGGCATCGAAAATGAAGCCCCAAAAAACCGGCTCCATTTGCTGATCGAAAAGCTGGATTTCAATCCGGACGCTTCATGGAGATCAAAAATGCTGGAGGAAAAAGCCGTTGATGGCGCCATTGTCATTTGCGGGACCACTCTGGCCATGAAAGAAGCCATTCTGTGGATGAAGTCCTTTTCGATCCCATTGGTTGTGATTGATTACGAAGATAAATCACTGGATATTGCGGCCGTTCTATTCGATGCCCAGAAATGCGCCCTGCAAGCCACCAACCATCTTTTTGAACAAGGGTACCCTCAAGTCGCCACCATTACAGGCCCTTTGTCGTTCCCCTCCGCGCAAGCCCGGTTTGAAGGATACCAACTTGCCTTGCTAAAACGGAACCAAAGCATTCGAAAGGATTTGATTTTCGAGGGGGATTTTCTGGCCCCCTGCGGTCGCGAGGGCGTCAAACAGTTTCTCCGCAATATCAAGCCCCCATTCGGAATTTTTGCCGCCAGCGATTTCACGGCCAGAGGCGCCATTGATTTTCTTCAAGAAAACCATATCCAAGTCCCGGATGAGGTGGGCATTGTCGGTTTCGATGACATCGAAGATGTCGTCCTCTCCAGTCATCCCACCCTTTCATCAATTCATATCCCTTGGGAGGAATTGGGACAAAAAGCGGTGCAATCCCTCCTGACCCCCCGCAAAAAAACCGATCCTCCGATCACCACAACCATTCCTTGCGATCTGATTGTCCGGGAATCCTCCCTTCGGATGAAAAATACCTGTCCCAAAACAAGGGTTTCTCCGGCATTCACTCTGGTGGAATTGTTGGTTGTATTGGCCATATTGATGGTGCTTATGGGGTTGCTCTCGCCAGTCCTGCGCACAGCAAGGGAAAACGCCCGGCAAATCATATGCATGACCAATTTGAGGCAATTCGGGATGGCAACGACCCAATACGCGGGCGACAATGCCGACTGCATTCCCGATATCTGGTCCTATCCGGACTGTTTAACAAATTACCTGGGACCCCGCATGAGCGGGAGTTGGAACTCAGGCGTATGGAAAAACAATCGTTCTTCGGTATGGGTCTGTCCAACCGCGGATCGCAATCACGGCTACTCTTTCACCTATTCCATCAACGCCAGCGCCGCCGGCTGGCAGCACGGGGGGCTGAAACTCTCGGAGTTTTCCAATCCATCACAAACCTTTCTCTATAATGAAGCGGCCTGGGATGCGGCAGGATGGTACGGCAAAACCAGTCAAATAGAGGTATGGGTTCCATCCAGCGAACAATTCACCCTTCATAACGGCGGCGCCTCCTATTGTTTCATCGATGGACACGTCCAATTTCTCATGTCATCCCAACTGGCCACCAACATGTGGCTCAAATAACAACCAAGTCCTTTTCCGGGAATATCGTCACAAAACAACCCCATGTCATCCATCAATCCCATGCAACATCAAAAAAAATCAGCCATTCCCCTTATCATCCATTTCTTTTGCTCAATTCTGTTCCTGTCCTCCGCATGCCGCCCATTCGCCCAGGAACTTCCAACCATCCACGCAAAATTCACCACCTCAGGAGTTCTAATCGATGGGGACTTGAGCGAAGACGCATGGAAGGATGCGCCATCGACAGGAAGTTTCACCCTCGTTGACGGGGAAAAAAAAGTCCGCGAACAAAGCAACGCCCTTCTTCTCCAGGACAAGGACAATCTTTATGTGGGATTTGTTTGTCATGATTCCGACATAAAAAACATCAAGGCCGGGGGAAAAATTTTCGATGGCGATTCGGTGGAGTTGTTTCTGGACCCTGGACGCACCTGCTCTTACACGCATATCGGGATCAATCCGAATGGAAAAGTGTATTTTGCGTGGCAGTTTGGGGATCGCAAGAACAATGCGAGAGCCATTGGCAAACTGTACGAAAACCGGTGGCAGGCTGAGATCATGATCCCTTTCCGCGATTTGAACTGGCCCAAACCCGGGGAAATAAAACCTGTATGGGGCGTCAATTTCTGCCGGGGAAACCCCCGTCTCAAGGAGTACAGTTGTTGGTCTCCAACCTTGGGGGGATTCCACAACCCCATCCGATTCGGGAATCTGAACAACATCAAGGTGGACGCAAAGGCCTGTTATCTCGCCCAGCAGGAGTCATCAAGCAAACCCAAGTCTCTCATATCCATCTCAACCGACCAGACATTCTACAGCGCCACAACCAGGATGAGGGTTGACATCAAACTAAACACCGACCAATCACTGAAGGGAAAACGCCTGAACGTCGCCGTTCTCGACAAGGATAAAAAAATCCGGCTGCAAAAGGAAATCCAACCCATTCTTCTGCTCAACCAGGAACAAATCGACATCTCCAGCCTGCCCGAAGGGGATTATGAATTGTCGGTTTCGTTCACAGATGGCGACAGGACTCTTTCGGAAAGTTCAAAGTCTTTTTACCGGGTCAAGACACCGCCCCTCCCCAAGGATCGCGTGGAGATCAAGGATGGCGTTCTCCATCTCAATGACCGGCCCGAATTGCCAATCTTTTTATATTTTGGATCCCGCTGGGGGCATTTCAAGGACATGACCCTGAAAGATGTCGATGACGCCGCCGCAAAAGGCTTTACAGCTCTGCTGCCAAGCTGGCAATTTCTCAAACAGGAAATTCTTGAGAACGAAAAAATCTGGTCGGAACAGAACGATCCCAGCGCCATCAAATTCATCAAGGAATCCAGCCTCAGTTTTCAAGAGGTTCTGGATGCGGCGCACAAAAACAATCTGAAAGTCATCAGTTTCATCCAGTTCTGGCGGGCCAAGGAATTGAACGACCGTCAAATCGGAGCGGCAGGCAAAATGGTCCTGAAGTACCGGGAACATCCGGCCATCCTTGCTTGGCATTCCAATGACGAAACCGACGGGTGGACGGAATTGAACAACCAGACATGCAAATTGTGCAAGGAACTGGACCCGCGCCACCCGGTGTTTCTCAACCTCATCCATGCCGTCGCATCCAACAGGGACGCCGCGGACATTCTGTCCACCGATCCCTATCCGATCGGAAAATGTTCCATCATGCAGGTGCCCAACCATGCGGATGTGCTCCAGAAAGTCATCGGCTCAAATCCAAGACAAACCCCGTGGCTCGTCCTGCAAATGTTCGGTTCCCCCCGCGAAGGCTGGCCCCGATGTCCGACTCCAAGGGAGGAACGATGCATGACCTTTCTCGCGTTAAACCACGGCGCCAAGGGTCTCGGATATTTCACCTATCATCCGGAAATCAGCCGCAAAAAGGACGGCGAAAAGTTTTTGAGCGAGGAACTTTGGAGTTACATGAAGGAACTGAATGCCCAGACACGGGACATGTCCCTTCCCTATCTCTTGGGCAGAGACATGAAGGTGGCCTCCTGCGATTCGGACCAGTTGGACATCGCTGTAAAAAAATACAGAAACGAGGTGTTCATCATAGCATGCAACTCCAAGGAAAAGGAAGTGCGCGGCAACATCACTTTGAAAAACCTGTCGCTTCCCAAGGATTTGGAAGTCCGGTTTGAATCAAGAAAAGCGGCTGTTTCGAACAATGTCATTTCCGATCATTTTGCCGCCTACGATGTCCATATCTACCATTTCACCTTGAACGATTGACCTCCATACGGGCATAGATATGTTTGGTTTCCCTTCATCCGGTTGGAAAGGCTTTTTTTTTCTTGTCGCAAGCTGTTCCCTCCTGGCCGCCGGCGAACCCATCATCGACGTCACCATCAACTCAACCTCCCCATTGGAAAATCTCATCATCAACGGAGGTTTCGAGGATGGTTTGACGGGCTGGCATGGATCCCCAAATCAAACGGAAAAGGACGGAAATTTGATGATCAGCCTTTCCGATGACGCATTTCAGGGAAAACATTCCCTGCATGTGCGCATCGATCCCGGAGAACAATGCGAAACAAGAAACATATGGAAGGATCTCTCCTGTTTGATCGCCTCAGGAAAAATGAATGCGGGCGCCCAATATTTGCTCAGTTGTTGGGTCAAGGCTGGGAAAAAAGCAAGTGACATTGGCGGCATTTACTGGGGGGCCGGCGTTGCTCTTGGAATCTGGAATTCAACTTGGAAAGAATCGATCCAATCAAACGCCAAAACCGGTTCAACCGGAGAAAAATGGGTCAAAATCGCCGGCGCCCCATTTGAATGTCCCAAATGGGCCAAGGCATCCCAGTTGAGCGCAGGTCTTTCTTATACAGCGGGAGAAGCTTGGATTGATGAAATTGAGCTGACTGAAGCGTTTACCCCCATTTCAATGCGGATCAGAGGCTCCGAACTTCTCCAAGTGATTATGGATGATGAAAAAGGGCTCACGTTTTTTAACTCAGGCAAACTCCCCAAGGGAACAAAAGAGTTTTCAAAAGACCTGCGCATCCAGTCCAGTGGCCGCTATACCATCAAAGCCCTTGATAAAAACGGCAGGATCGCCATAAAAACAATCCCTTGATCCACCCCCCCTTGAGTTCAATTCCCCGGCGCCTTTAAGTCCAACAACTCCCCATCAATCAAATCAAGTATCCGGGCGTCCACTTCGGGATCAAACTTGCGCGCGAAAAACGCGGGATACCCCTTCAGGCGCTCCAAGTCATCCGACACAATGGTGCGGGGATGGTTCCGCTGGTTCGGTTTCAGTTCCATTCCCTCATCCGTCTCCCGGATGTCGGCAAGGATTCCCCCCCCATAGGCGGCATCCGGCGCCTGCAATTCGATGAACCGAAAGGGATGGTTCACATGCGTATCGCGGAATTCGCCATTGAGAAGAGCCGTTTGAAAAAACGCCTCGTCCGACGCCACCACCCGCCGGAAAAATTTCACAAACCGGTTCATGGTCCGGTCAAAACACACATGACGGCAGAAATCCCGCGACAGCATATGCCAGCCGGATCCCGAAAACAGCGGGCAGTCCAGTCCGCTCAAAGGCTGGCGTTTCCCCCGGTTGACCACCGTGCCCTTCTGCGGATCCTCCTCCCAAAGATACCCCGTCAACAACTGCGCCACCCCGTCATCCACCGGACGCGCCTCGATGAAATTCATGGGCGCATTGGACGCCAGAAATTCCATGATCTTCGACTGGGGGCGAACCGGATAATCCTGCCCGCTCAGATTGACAAAATGCGTCCACCGGGAATCCCATTCCAGCAAAACGCTCATGGCATCCAGATGAACCTGGACCAGGCTGTAGCCCCCCCAGACCACGCGGCGCCGCGGCAAAAACCTCACATTGGACAGCTTGGAAAATCGTTCCGCCAGACTGCCGGCAAAGGCGTCATCGGCTTTTTGATCCACATGAATCAGGTAAACATTGTCCGGATGCCACAGCGCCTCCACCATTCGCACCGCCTGTTCAAACCGGTGGTGGAGAAGAATGAAATAGGCCGCGCTCATGAATTAGGTTTTTAGGCTGAAGGCTGTCAGGGATTTTCGAGGCGCCAATCCATTCCTGAACATAAACGACAGCGGTGCAGGAGCCCCGCCCTCCATTATTTCATCACTGCAGACGATGGAGGGCGGGCCGTCGCCTCGCTGGCCTGTCTCGCCGAAGCGCTCGTGCGAAGGCGGAAGTGGCTTTGGCCACGCAAGCGGGGCTCCCGCACCGCCGTGTTTTTCAAACGTTTTTTGCAGCATGGGCAAACTGCCCCGCTGCCAACAGGAGCCCATCCGGTTCACTTCACACGAACCACGCTATTGAGCGTACCCATCGAGTTGTGAACATTCTCCGCGCAGGCGGGATCATGCCTCCACTCGCCATCCACCACAAACTTGTACTGGTAAACGCCGGGTTTCAGACTCACGACAATTTCCCAGGAACCACGTTTGGGGTCGCTTTTTTTCATGGGCTGAGGCTTCCAACCATTGAAATCGCCCGCCAATCCCACCTGCTTGGCTGTTGCAATGCTCAATCGAAAGCATGTGGAACTCGCTTTCGCCGCCGGAACCGCCGCCGGGTTGTTTTTTACCGCCGTTGTTTTCTGTTTTGTTTTCTTGGCCATAATGAATAGAGGTTAAATTTCAAAGAATCCCTTTCGACGCCAAAATGCGTCTTGTGCCAGACAACATGATATGGACAGGGCACTCTTCATTGGACACCATCTCAAATAGAAAATTGCCGCTGGTTTTGCAAGAAAATGATTTTTCCCGTGTTTTTTGCCGTTTTAAACAATGCCCCGCTTTTTATCTTGATCGGCCTCCCGGCACCCGCAATAATGAGCCGACTCATGGTTAATCTTGCTGACATTTCTGTACGGGACTACGTCACCAACGGCGTCAAGGACGTTTTTTCCACCATGCTCTCCATGAAAGTGGAAGTCCTTGATCCAACCACAACGGTAACCTTTGAAGGGGAGAAAATGGTGGGGTCCGTCGGTTTTGCCGGGAAGGTGATGGGTGTGATCAATATCAATCTGACATGCGCCTTTGCCGCCCAAATTGCGGGCACCATGCTGGGGATGGATCCCAAGGATCTGCTGGCCGGGACCGAGGTGAACGATGTGATTGGCGAAATGAGCAACATGGTGGGAGGCAATCTCAAATCCCATCTCTGTGACGCCGGCCTGACCTGCGCCCTTTCCATTCCCTCGATCACCCGAGGCATCAAGTTCCAGATCGAAAGCATCGAGGGAACCTCCCATGAAAGATTTGTTTTCAAGTATCAGGACCACTTTGTGGCGGTGGACCTGAGGATGAAGCCCGGTGAATAAAAATCCATAGAGCTATGCCTACCAAGATTCTCAGCGTTGACGACAGCAAGACCATACGACTCATCGTAGCCAAGGCGTTCAAACCCTTCGATTGCGAGGTTTCGGAAGCCGCCAACGGCGTGGAGGGACTGGCCGCAGCAGCCAGGGTCATGCCGGACTTGATCGTTCTCGACATCACCATGCCAGTGATGGACGGCGTGGAAATGCTCAGCAAATTGAAAAGTGACGCGGCGCTCAAAAACATCCCGGTGATCATGCTCACCGCCGAATCCGGACGCGAGAATGTGCTGAAAATCGCCAAGATGGGGGTTCGGGATTACCTGGTCAAACCGTTCAAGGAAGAACAGTTGCTCGAAAAAGTCACCCGCGTCGTCAACCTGCAACCCAAGGAGGCGGGCAAGGGCACCGTCCGCACCCTCAACGATCCCCTGCTCATTCTGGTTGTTGACGACAAACCCGCCATCATCCAGCAAATCTCGGAAGGGCTTGCCTCGACCCCGTGGAAGGTCATCGGGAAACAGGACCTCGCCTCATCCGTGGCGGAAATCAAGACCAGCAAGTTTGACGCAGTTTTCACAAGTTTGACGCTGCCCAATGACGAAGGCATGAACCTTTTTCAGCAACTGAGATCCAATCCGCTGACCAAGCCAATACCCGTTTTCGGCATGTGCCTGAAGTCCGACGCCGCCACCCAAACCCGGGCGGAACAGGCAGGTTTCACCGGCGTGGTCAACAAACCCATCGACATGGAGATGGTTCAGATCAAGTTGATCAAGGCATTGAACATCGACATTTCCACCCGTTATTTTGCCACCGACGGAGATGTGCAACTGGTGATGCTCCCGGCAAAAATTTCGACCCACACCACAGGGGATATCGAGCGATTCCTCCAACCCAAGATCGAGGAAATGGTCAATGCCGGCATGACCAAACTCATCATCGATCTCAGCAAAGTGGTGGAAGTGGATGTATCGCTGGTCAAGATCATCATTGGCACCATGCAGAAATGTCAGGAGTTTAACATCCGAACTCGAATCGTGGGCAATGAACAGTCAACCGGCGCCCTCAAGGGATTCAGCGAAACAAGCGATTTGACCCTTGATCCATCGCTTGAAGCAGCCAAAGGGCTGTTTAAGTAAGGCTTTCAGACTACGAGCTGTAGACAGCGAGGGGATTGCGTCTATCTCCGGCTGAGCAGCATTGTGCAGTGTCAATTATTTTTTAAACAATCAGGCAATATTTTCCCTTAAATGGAGTTGTGAATGTCAAGATTTTTAGATTTAATCCAAAACTTCACACCACCAAATTGTCGAAAAAAAATAATCTTGCCTTTTTCAACACTGACTTTCCTAACAAACTACAGTCTAACAGTTTAAAAACTTAAAATCTTGACATAGTCATCACCCTATTTTATAAAAATGGCACATGAGTTGCTAAATAGCTCAAAGATGAACTATTTACCCAGCCGAACCGCACCGCTTTCTTACCGACCAAACGGATTGCGATACATCGCATTTTTGACATCATCCATGCGTTTTGGCATTTTCTGGTTGGAGTGGCGGGGCAGCGCAAACAATTTCCTCACCCGATGAAAATAGCGATCAAAACACATCCATCCTCTCCGATGAAGCCCTTTCCCGGCGTTGGCGAAGGGGTGGTTGCCGCCATGGAATATCCCCAGGGGCTCACCACAGCCGAACGACTAACCCTTCTTTTTCACGGTCATATCATGCATGTTGACCGGCAGCATCTTGACAGCAAAGCCCGCCAGACCCATTCGGTTTTATCGATTCGGAGATTAATCAAACGCAACTCTTCCAACGTTGGCAAAAACATCAAACGCTGGATCAACCAATAAATTCACATGGCCGAAGAAGCCGCAGCCGCAAACGCCAATCCGGAGGGAAAAAAGGGATCCGGCGAAGATCGTGAGTCCAAGCTCAAGAAGCTGGCATCGTTTCTGATCATGATCGGGCCCGAAATGGCTTCCGAACTGATGAAAACCTTCGATTCCAAGGATATCAAGGAAATCAGCGGACACATGGCCAAGATCGAGATGATTGATTTCAAAAGCCAGCAGACGATTCTCGACGAATTTTCGGCCATCGCCATCGAAGCGGCCACCTCCATGCGCGGCGGTTCCCAGTACACCAAGGAGGTGCTGGAAAAATCCGTGGGATCCTTCCAGGCCAGCGAACTTCTCCAGGATGTGGCCAGCAAACAACTTGGCAGCATCGACACCAGGTTTCTCCAGGCTTTCGACGCCCAGCAGTTGGTCAGCCTGCTCAAGAGCGAAGACCCTCAAACCATTGCGCTGATCCTGACTTATCTTGATTCCATGAAATGCGGCGAGGTTCTCGCCCTTCTCAATTCCGACCTGCGGGCCGATGTGGTTTCCCGCATTGCGGGCATGGAACCGGTCTCCATGGAAGTTCTCGGACGCATTCTCGGCACACTGAAGAAAAAAGTGGGCGCCGAGCGCTCCCTTTCCAGCAAAACAGGCGGCATGAAGACGATCGCCGAGGTCATCAACAACATGGACAACGCCGTCAGCCGGTCCCTGCTTTCATCCCTGGACGAAAAAAACCCCGAGTTGGCCAATTCCATCAAAAAGCTTCTCTTCAGCTTCGAGGATCTCAAGAAACTGGACAAACTTTCGCTTCAAAAAATTCTGCGCGAAGTGGAAAGCCGCGATCTTTCCCTTTCGCTCAAGACCGCCAGCGAAGCCCTGCAACAAGCCATCTACACCGCCCTGCCCAAACGCGCTGCGGACAGCATCAAGGACGAGATCAAGTTCATGGGCCCCGTCCGGCTGCGCGACATCGAGGCCGCCCAGGAGCGCATCATCGAAGCCATGCGCAAACTGGAAGCCGAAGGGGAAATCATCGTCAGCGGCGGCGGCGGCAAAAACGAAATGGTCGTCTAGCTCCAACCCTCCACACCCATGCCTGATCCAGCCGAACAACCCAAGGAGGTTCTCAACCAATCGGAGGTGGACGCCCTTCTGGCATCCCTCCAGGAGGAGGAAACCAAGGCCCAAGGTCCTGAAAAAGCCGCGGCGTCCAAAAAATGCCAGCCCTACACGTTTCGAAGCCCGTCCTTCCTGCCCCCCGCCAAGCTGCGCCGGGTCCGCATCAAGCACGAAAACTTCACCGTCAATCTCACCCATTCCCTCTCCCAGCTTTTGCGGTTGGAAACCGTGGTCCGGCTGTCCAACATGGAAACCATCACCCACAAGGCGATGATCGAGGCTTTGTCCGGCCCGTCGCATCTCACCATTTTCCGTCTGAGTCCGCTGCCCGGGATGTGTCTCATGGAGATCAACACCCGTCTTGGCCTCACCCTGGTGGGGCGGATGCTGGGCGGCAAGGGCCAGTTCATCCAGGAAGAACGCAATTTCACCGAATTGGAATTGAGCGTTCTCAACGAAGTGGTGGACCTGATTTTGCGCGAATACGTCGCCAGCTGGCAGATGCCCGATCAGCAAGTACGGGCCAACGTGGTCGAGCATGAAACCAGCGCCAATTACCTTCGCCTGGCGCCCGACAACACCCAGGCATTCTTTCTGACCATCGAGGTCAAGGTGGTGGACAACACCAGCACGATCCGGCTTGGATTTTTCTACAACACCCTGGAACCCCTCATCAACAAACTGACAGAGGACATTCCCCCTGAAATCGAAAAATCCACCAGCCCCGGCAAAGCCGCCAATCTCATCGCGCTGTATGAATCCGCCGCCGACATACTCATCCCGATCCATGCCCGATGGGAGGGGATGCAGATTTCGGTGCGCGAACTGACCAATCTCAAGAAGGACGACGTTTTGCTCATGGATCCCTCCACGCCCGGGCGCACCTCCATTTACCTGAACACCATTCAAAAATTTTCCGGCCAAACCGGCCGCAAAGGAGACCATCTCGCCATCCGCATCAACTCGAAACTGCCCTAGATTCCTTGAAAACCAAAATATGATTTTAAAAAAATGAATCAAGCGGCTTTGGCGAGACGCGCAACCGCCAACCAACCAACACCATGAAAACGCCCGCGTTATTCCCTTTTAAAACCGACTCAACCATTCTTGCGGCCTGGTTGCTTGTCTTCTGGCTTGTTACCATGCTCCAGCCGTGGGCCTCCGCCAGCAACCCGGGACGCGACGTGCTCCAGTATTTTCCCCTGACGCCATTTCTTCCCGCTGATTCCCCCAGCCGGAATTATTTGCAGCGCACCCCTCCCCCCTCGCCGTGGAAACCCCTGCCGGAACCGGTGGCTTTCACCGATCTTGCGGTCACCAACGATACCGCCCGGGCAGCCGTTGACGGGAAATCCGAAACAGATTCATCAAAGAAGACCGATTCCAAGGCCGAAGATTTCACCATTCCCTCCTTCAAAATCCCCTCATTCAACTTCGAGAAGGGCTCATCCAAAGGCCAGTCCATGGAATCGGTTTCCCCATGGTTCAGCATTTCCTCCGAAACGCCGGCAGCCCAAGGCATGACTTCCAGTTCCGGCGGCGCTGGCGCCGCCGGAGTCGCCACCAACAGTTTCCCGGCCGTAATTCAACGCTCCATCCAAGGAGGGGCCTCGGACATTTACGTCCCCGCAAACATGAACCTGCCCGGCAATCCGCCTCCCGGACGCAGCGCCTTGATTTATACGCAGCCTGAGTAAACAGGTTTTTCGGACCGAAGCCTGAAGGCGCCTGGGATTCCCGGACAACACCCTTTTCAAGCATAAAAACACCGCTGTTCATTTCGATGCCTGCCATGAAATTTCCAAACGTGCGCCGGACTTCCGCATTCGCGGGAATGACGGCGGCGTGTTTTCTGGCGGGATGGACCCTTTGCATGGCGGCCCCGGAACACTCCCCTAAAACGGATGGCAGGGAAGGCGCCCACGACAAGCCATCCGCATCGGACGCGGCCCACCCGCCGTCCTCCGCCGGCAATCCCCGCACCAGGGGGCTTTCGGCCAGTCCTTCGCCGGAAGATCTGATCAGCATCCTGCCCCAGCAACTCTTGCGCCAGCCATGGGAATTTTCCCGTCAACTGATCGAAAAAGTCCTTTCCGAGGTTCCCTTTGACAGCCGTTCCTTTCAGGACACTCTGCTGCTGGCCGCCCGCTGCACGGCGGCCAACGAACGCTATGGCGAATCCATTCTTTACTATGAACGCTGGCGTTTTTCCGCGCAAATGGACCCGCGCCTGCCCCAGGTGATGGTGGAACTGGGGAGGCAGTACCGGAATCTCGGACTGATCAAGGCCGCCACCGACTATTTTTACCGCACCCTGCGAACAGCCCGCCTGACCGACAAAAGCTCGCTCCCCGCCGTCAAATCGGCCCAATGGGAACTGGCGGAGACATCATTCCAGCTTCACGACTGGGAACGCGCGCGCCGCCTTTTTGAGATGTTTACCGAGGCCAACCGCGAAAGCGATTCCCTCACACAATCCGCCTTTTACCGCATGGGCGATTGCGCCTTTGCCGCCCACGAGGACAGCCAGGCCATCGTGGACTATCAACGCGCCCTCAGTCACAATGACCAGCATGCCTTTGCCATCCAGGCCCGGATCAACCTGCTGGACATCTTCCTGCGACGGGACAACGAGCTGATGATATTCCGGACTCTGCATGAACTGGCCGAAAACATAAAAAAAACGCCTCCGGCGGAGGCCGCCCATTGGAAACGCCTGTCCGGCACGGTTCTTTTCCGGCAGCTTTTTCTCAAGCAATCCTATGAATTGTCGAAAAAAATTGTCGATGCAATGGCTGCGCTTGATGAATCCACTCCATGGCAGCACCAGACGGCCTATTGGAATGGAATGGTGGAAATCGAGACAGGCAACTGGAAACCCGCCATCGCCCATTTGAAAAGCGTTTCCGGCGAATCCATCGAAAAAAATCCGACCATCGCCCTGGCGCCCAGACTGGCCGATCATTGCGAGTGGATCGTGACCAAACAAAAAGACCTTGCCGAAAGGGGGTTGCTGCCGCCCGCAGCTGTCACCGCCGGAAAATAAAAATCTTGCATCTTTGATTCCGAATCCGGAATCTCATCAGCGCGAATTGGACCCAAATGACCCCCCAGGAAACACAGGATTTCATCCTTCAGCTCGAAACCCTCCGGGACGCGTATGAAAAATACCGCGAAATCCAGGAGCAGGAGCATGCCCTTTTGAGCCGCCGCGGTCCCATTGTGGAATGGAATATTCTCGTCCGGCAGAAAAACCTGGCCATGCAAACGGTCCACGGCATTGAAAACCGCCAGGCCCATCTCAAACAACGATGGCAGAATCTCGGTGACCTGCGCCAGCGTCCGGAATACGGCGCCGTCCGCGAAAGACTCTCGCAACTGCAGGCCCAGCTCACCCGCGTCCTCACCTGTGAACGCATGATCGAATCCCTCCTCTACAGCGGAGGATACCTTCAATCCGTCATCGCCCACCGCACCGCCAGCGAAGCCATTCCGCCCGCAAGCGTCCCGCCAAAAGCCCGGTGAAATGAGCCGTCACGCGGCTCGCGTCGTTTCCATTTCCTGTTTCAGGGAAGTCTTCCACGGGGTTCATTTTTTTGCGGTTCATTTTCTTGTTGCCTTCAGGCGGGCAACTTTCCATTTTGAACAAGTGCAATCCGAACCCTCCCATTTTACATCGTGAACATCGAACGCATATTGATCATGGACGACGACACCCTGCTGTGTCGTTTCATGGAAACCCACCTCAAGCGGCGGGGATACACGGTTTCCACCGTCAACTCCATCGCCGACGCGCGCGCAGCCCTCGGGCAGGGATCGTTTGACCTGGTCTTCAGCGACATCCGTTTTCCCGACGGCGACGGCATCGAATTCCTGCGCAGCCTGCGCAAGGACAACAACCCCATCCTCCACATCATGATGACCGGCTACGGCTCGGTTTCGTCCGCCGTGGAATCGATGAAACTGGGTTCGTCGGATTATCTGGTCAAACCGTTCACGGTGGACCAGATCGATGTGGCCCTGGAGCGCCTCGAAACATGGAAACGCATCTCCAACGAAAATGAATACTTTCGCCGCCAACAGGCCGAGCAACAAGGCACCCAGGAACTTCTGGGAAAAAGCGAGGGCATGCTGCGTGTCCGTTCCCTGATCGAACGGGTCGCCGCCACCAACGCGACCGTGCTCATCCAGGGGGAAAGCGGCACCGGCAAGGAACTGGTGGCCGGCGCCATCTGGAGCGCCAGCCCGCGGCGGAACAATCCCTTCATCAAATTCAATTGCGCGGCAGTGCCGGAAAACCTCATGGAAAGCGAGCTCTTCGGCCATGAAAAGGGCGCCTTTACCGGCGCCTACAACCGCCGGGACGGGCGCTTTCAGATGGCCGATGGCGGGACCCTGCTCCTGGATGAAGTTTCGGAAATTCCCATCAGTCTGCAAGCCAAGCTGCTCCGGGTCCTGCAGGAATCCGAATTTGAACGTGTCGGCGGCAATAAAACCATCAAGGTGGACGTGCGCATCCTGGCCACCACCAATCGCAATCTCAAGGTTTCAGTCGAAAAAGGCGAATTTCGCGAGGATCTTTATTATCGTCTCAACGTTTTTCCGATCATCGTCCCGCCCCTGCGCGAACGGCAGGAGGATATCGACCTGCTGCTTCAATACTATCTGCAAAAGCACGCCGGCCAGTATGGAAAACCCCCGCCGGAACTTTCCCCCGAGTGCGCCCGCATCCTGCGTTCATCCCCGTGGAAAGGCAACATCCGGGAACTCCAGAACACCGCGGCACGCGCGGTCATCCTTCATGAAGGCAACCGGCTGCTGCAGGCGGAGGATTTTGGCATCGTTGCATCCCAATCCGTCCCCGCCGCAACAACGGCGCCAGCCAGCACCTCACCGGCGGCTGCCAGCCAGTCCCCCGGCGCGCCGGTTTCCACCCTGGATCAAATGGAACGCCAGTTGATCGAAAAGGCCCTGGCCCAAAACAAGGGCAACAAAACCCATGCCGCACGGGCGCTCGGCATCAGCGTCCGCACCCTCCGCAACAAGCTTCACGAATACCGGATCGCAGACTCCGGCCAGGATGGCGACGACGAAGGCGATGCCGTCAATTAAGCCGCGCTCCCGCCACGGCGGGACGGCGGCTTGACGCTCGATGGTCGATGCAGAAAACCGGCAAGGCGGTGCGGGAGCCCCGCCTGCGTGGCCAAAGCCACTACGGCGCGGCGACGGCCCGCCCTCCATTCATTTCGCGACAAATGAAGGCCGGGGCCGCGCCGCTTTTTCCTGCAAACGTTGAAATTCATCATTCATGCGCAAAGAGCAAGTCGAAAACGTCTGGCTATATCGAGAGTAAGTCCCAATTCCTCCGCCAAAACACGATTGGTAATATCCGGACGGCGGGCAAGAATTTGTCTGGCCTCCTTGCGAATCTGCTCCCGCTCATGCGGCCGAAGCTTCACATTTGGAGGAACCTCCAACCGCAACCATTTGCGCATGGTCTTTTCGTTGATCAATAACGCCCGCCCCATTTTCTTGATTGATCCCAATTCCTCAAGGTAGGCTGTCACATCCGAATCGCCCATAAATCTTCCCGCATTCATATTCAGACGATTTTTAAGCAAGGGAACACTAAACACATGCGCCGCCACTTTAATCGCCGCCTTTCGAACAAGTTGCGACCGTGTCAGGGGTTTGGGTTTTCGCCCAAGATAAAGCCAGTTTCGAAAAGTGGTTTTAGCCACCCCCAATTCATCCGCCAATTGAGGCGATGAAGGATATTTCCGAATCAATTGATCAAAACGATCTTCCAACGACCCTTTCAATTCAAATTTCTCAAAAAGGGAGGGATTGTTTTTCATCAACCTTTTGATCCGAAGCCTGACGCCATGATGCTGCCGGATTTGCGGCGTTTGCCAGCCATTTTTCCGAATCCATCGGGACATACGCATTCTGGGCAATTTGAGCTTTTGAGCGATTTGCTCCAAAGTGCCAAACCGTCTCAATAGCCGAGCCAATCTTGCCTGGCTTGGAATCTGAGAAGCCACACGACGGACAGCCTCCCCTTTGGCTTTTGGCGGCGCAAGCCAGCCCTTTTTTCGCAAAAACATGGTGAGTCCCGCCGGTCCACCCACGCTCAACTCACGAGCCAGCGCCGCAACACTCTTGTGCTTGCTCCACAACCGGCGAAACGCGCCTTGATTCGGAATCCTTTCAGCCAAAAGCGCCCGCTTGGGAGAAAAACGCCTTGGACGAACAATCCCCCAATGCAGATACAACCGCCGGATTGTCCCAATTTGGGGCCCCTTGCCAAGGATCGGTTTCAATCGCGCCTTGAGATCCTTGTATGTTTTATTGCGATATTCCTCAAAAATGGGTTCCAGGTCGCTTCGCCGTTTTAAAACAGAAAATGGCAGGGCTAGATTCCGAAACTCGGGATATTTTTCGCACAAGTCATGAACGAAAGGTCTGATCCGGTTTTTTGACAACCCGGTTTCTTGAGCCAGCTTGGACGCGCTCATGGGATGCCGAAACAGAATGCGAATGATCTGGTATTGTTCTTTTAAAGATAATCCCACAAGTTTAACCTTCTGTTTTTGTCAGGAAATATTCGGAGAAATATGATTCTTTTCAATTTTTCCCCGGCGCATCATCCAAGCCAGATTTAATAATAATACAGGCTCCAGCGGCTTTCGAAAACGCCCCTCCATGGTGGCCATGTTCTGGGAAAATAACCAAAGGGTGAAAAGCGTGGCGACAACAGGAATCAGGTCAAAACACCGTCGGCGAAACATGCGAAAATTACAGTCCATCAGAAAAAAGATCAGCGGTCCCCATAACCAGCGTTGCCAGTAATTGATCATTCCCAGCCATGTTCCGGTGTAACAATCCGGCCATGGCGGGGCAAAAAGAAACAACACCATGTTCTCCAACCAGCGGGTGAACCATTCCTTCCATGTGACATGAATCTTCCCATAAGCCTCCTTCCAGTCCCGCCCTCCGCTGGCGCGATCCGTTTTGACGCAAACCGTGTCATCGTTGTATGCCCGCTCCATCATCCAAGGACTCAAGGGAGCCAGCGGCTGGATGTAACAACTGGGGGAACTGTACCGCCACGAAGCGCCCCCGTTCTCAATGCGAATAGATTTGGTTCCCGCCCGGTGATGCACCTGCGGCAGCCAGACATTTCCGAGGGGCGCGGAAAATCCCAGAATGTGGCGGCTCCGGATGGCGTTGGGCAGCAGCAACAATCCCACAAGGACAATGGCCGCCAAGGCATGGCTGATCTTCCGGGATCGTTTCCACCAGGCATACAGCAAACATGCCGCGGCCAACGGCAAGGGAATCGCCTTGGTCAGACAGGCGAATGTCCACGCCGCTGTCGCCAGCCATAAACTGCCCGGCGTCCCCTTCCTCAAACACCGTCCCGTCATCCAAAATCCCAACCCCATCATGAACAACAGCAGGGTTTCCATCATGAAAAACTGATAAATGAAAAAAAGCGAGGGCATCCAAACCATCAGTGTCCAGAGAAACAGGGATCTGTTTTTCGACATCCCCAACTCTCTCGCCGCCCTGTAGTACGTCCATGGCATTCCCACGGAAAGCAACCCTGTCATGAAAGCGATAAGCCACCGATTTTGTCCCGTGATCGACTGCAACAAAAACATATAAACCTGATACCCAATGGGATCATACCCGCCCATGTAATCAGGATGCAGAAACTTCAGCCCATTCGACCAGTGACGCAACGAATCCGACCGAAGATGATCCAGCGGATTGTTGCAAAAAACATCCAACAGCCGGGCCACACATCCCCCGGCAATCAAAATCCAAAGCAGTCGTTGGATCTGCCGCTCTGTAAAATATCGTTTCATATCCGCTCTTTTCCAAATGTCATGAAATCGAAAAAACTCCAAATGACTTTAGCCTCAAAAGGCGCAAAAAGGTTCAAAATACCTGTTGCGGCCATCGATCCGTCTTTGCGCATTTTGTGCCTCTTCGTGGCCAAACATTAAAACCTCTGATTTTTTACTCAAGCCGCTTATAAATTTTGCCAATTTTGTTAATCCTGTCAAAAAAATAGTTCCTCACACGAGACCAAAGCCCGTGCTCATCCATCCAACGGCAGTACTCCACATAGGCGGGATCTTTGCGAAGATGCCTCTCCTCGGTCCATGCCCGCAAACCATAGATCCCATTCAGCAGAAGCAGAAAAAGGCAGGCGCGCAAATTGCCCTGCCACGATCCGTGTCCAACAAAGGGAATGTACATCAGCCACCATGCCAGATTTTTGCACACATACGCCGGATGCCGCAGATAACGGTAGGGACCGCCAGTGATGATCCCCCGGTTGGTCAGGTTGGAAAAACGACAGCCAAAGGAAACCGTGGCCCAGGCATAAATGCCATGGAGAACAAGGATCGCAAATCCCCACGAAATATAGAGCACAGGCTGATCGAAAACCCAAAACTGCCAGTTTTCCTTGCCATACGGTCCTCTATATTCGAGAGAATTGCTCCGCAAGAAATGGGCAAATGGCGGATAACAGTAGAGCGCCACACACCATCCCAAAACCGTGGGCTCCACCGACCGGATATGAGAATCCAAAATCCGCAGAGTCAGGAGATACCCCAAGGCTCCAAACACCACATCCACGGTCACAATCACATTCAGGGTGGTTCCGTAGAACATGGAAAAAGTGTCAAAATCGATCCCTTTCCTCAGCAGCAGATCCAGATGTCCGGATGCAGCGCCCAACATAAACGGCAGGAAAAACCCCTTCACAGCCCAACCGGCCACATGCCCCCGGATTTCCTTCCAATCGACCTGACGCCACTGCCCCATCACTAAACTTCCGAAATGCCAATACCCGTCTTGCGGCTCTTTCATCCGGCGGTCCACCCAGACGATGTAGGGAAAAGCAGCCGCCAGGATCAGGGGCAGGAGCGTGGCCAGAATATCAAAACCGGGCTGATAAAACGGTTTCCGGTATTCGGGCAAAAGCCAATACCAAATGCCCAAAAGCCCCACAGTGCACAAAAAACCGAGGAATTTGACCTCGCACCGGAACCAATGAATGGGATTTCTCCCAATGCCAAGCTGACAGGATTCCCCGACCCGCGTCCGTTCCAACGCAAAACCAACCCACGCCATGAGCAAGGCCACCAGCAAAAGAACCAGTGCCGCGCCGGTTGTCCTGGAAACCGACAGGGCATGGCAAAGCATCCAAGCGCCTCCAAAACCTAAAATCCCTGCCAAAGGGATGGTTTGACGCCCCATCAGCTTTCCCCGGAAAATGGAAAATTTCACCTTCTCTCTTTCCGCACACTTTACCCCTTATACAAATCCACTTTTCAAAGGGATGCTCCCCAGAAACCCCTCGAGTATCTTCTCATCCTAAACTACTAAGGACACGCTATCCCCTGAGATCGACAACCACCTGTCATCAAAGGAATATCCCCACTGGCGCGCGAGACACGCGTTCCTCCCGATTGCGAATTGGTTCCCAACACACAAGGAGGATTAGGCCCACCGGTAATTTCACAATAACATGTATATGTACTTGTCACTGTCACCGATTTTCCTCGCGTAACATTTTGGTAGATTTTATATTTAGTGTGAGAGCAGGGAGCAATCGCAGAACTCCCGCATGTTGTAGTAAATGTCTTTGTCTCTCCACCTGAAGCGCCCATTGCAGATTTCAAACTTGCTTCAATGCCCGCCTTAACCCCGATGCTGCTATCAATACTTGTTTGAATCGTCGCAGTAAACGATACGCTTAGCGTAGCCATGCAATTCATCGAGTTTTTGCTGTCGGCACAGTTATTACAGTCCAATTCACCCCCACTAGCCGTTCCCTCGGTTGTATCAGGAGTCCCCGCAGACTCAACAATGCCTGCACCATCCACTCTGTCATAATATGTGCTATGCGTGCAACGCGCATCCAGAATCCACGTACACGATCCAGGAACCTCTGATGCCGGAACAAGCATACCCCAAACCTTACCTGTTCCAAGAACATTCAAAATCACTAGTGCCAATACTGCCACATGCTTTTTCATTTATTTTTCCTTTCTTGTTTGTTAATAAAAGTTTTCAAAAAAATATGGCAGAAAATGGAACTTCAATAATATCATTTGGCCGATCCAAGGTTGTTCTTATCTGGATCCAATCTGAACATTTTCCACTTTTTTTAGGAACATAGGCGACAACAACATTCACATTTTCCTTATTCGCCAAATCATTTTGCACCGAAAAATGCAAGGGAAACAATCCGGAAACCAATTTTACATCCTTTATTTCAAAGGACTTCCGGGATTTTAAAGACAAGTTAAAAACATGTTCTTTCTCACATTCTAAAAGCCCATTAATAATTCCGGCCTGGTTGCACAAAGGATGTTTTACAGCCCACGTAGCCGCATAGCTTTTGCACAACTGACCTGCCTGCAATGTAAAGTTCCCAACAAAATATCCGGTTTTTTCAGCTTTAGGCTTGAGATATAGAATGTTTTTTCCGGACGTTTTCACAATATCTACCTTTATCGTCTCATCACCGGTCTTAACAAGAACATCCTGCATTTCCTTTACAGCAAGCTCAACCTTTTGCGTCAATGAAGATCGCCAGTCAATCATTCCAAAATCCAATAATTTTTCATTCAAATAAAATTTTATATCAACATTCCCGTTTAATTTTACAAGAAAATAATATTCAATCCCTGCAGCTTTGCATGTAAACGCTATTTCATCTCTCAATATCGGTCTATTAATCGTATTGATTTTTACCTTCAATTCCAACTCTTTTTCAGCCCCCCATATTTCCCCAATAGGCGCATCAATAAGATTCATGCAACCACAGCTTTTTTTTATATCAACAATAGTCAGAGCAATTTTCCATGGATTCTTAAGCCTGACTATTTTTGTCAAATCCACACTTTCCTCAAGCCTCCCCAGCATCACAAGTTGTTGAGCCTTCTCAGCAGCATTCAAACTTAAGCAGGGAAACAATATTGAGCCGGCAAAAAAACAAATGCAAACAACACTATCGCGTCCAAAACATCTATCCATCCAACTTATTGCCAAATATTTTGCTCGCATTTTCATGTTTGCATTATTTTCCATAAATGGCATTGTATGAATCTATTAATTTTTTCGACTGTTCTTTTTCCCCCATCCCGCTCAATGCATCAGCAAGATTGCGCAATATCTGTTTTGCATAACCGACATCTTCATTGTTTTTTCCGCCAACCTTTGGGTTTCCAAGATCTTTTTCGAGCAACTGCGAATAAAGTTTTGCAGCTTGCGGATAGAGATTATCCTTCATATAAGAGTCTGCAAGATGGCACTGCAGTTTTTGACTCCATGCGTCTGCAGGCCGAGTCTTCAGCCAGTTTTCAGCAGAAGCCCGAAACTGCCGTCCATAAGCAGGATCTAAAAAATGCGAAAACGAAAAAAAGTAATAAGATGGCGCAAACTTAAGCTTCGGCAGCTTCATCAACTCGTTCATCAAATCATTCGCCTCATTTTTTTTCCCGGCCAAAAAGGCACATTCCGCAGCCTTTGCCAAAAACCATTCGGTTGAAAAAGATGAAAATACATCTTTATTTTGTTCAGCGGCAACTAGCGAACACTTTTTTTTCACTTGAACACATAGAGTCATGGCTTTTTCATACTTCCCCAGCTTCTCCTCAAACAGAATATACTTCTGATACAGGGAAAGCACCTTAAGAGAATCTACCTTATCCTTGCACAAAACAATAACATTCTCAAAATCCTTTTCAACCACTTGCGGATCTTGCGTTGGATCTTTTTCCCATTGAAGCAAGCCTATCTCTGCCAAATTCCCAACAAGTTGTAACTTTCCATTCAAACTAGTCTCTCGCGCTATAAGCGCTTTATTAACCTTTAAAGCATCGTCAAACTTTCCAAGAGCTGTTTGTAATGCTATAATCTCATAATAAATCTGATTTACGCCGGGATCCGAATCCGCTGCAGATGAAAGAGCACTGAAAAATTTATTCAGCCACAATTGATGAAATTCTTTTCGCTTCGCTATAATTTCGTCGCTATTCGGTTGATTTTTTAAAGACACAACCGACGCTAAGTAGGACTTGTATAAATTTTGAAGCGGCGAAGCTTGTCCCCCCCCCCTGCTGGTGTTTGCCATTCCAACCAATAATATCGTCCAAACTAAAAATCGATTAAAAAATTTCATATATTTCAACAAGTGGAAACAAAGACATTAATTTGACGATGCCGTTTGTTGAAGCAAAGCAATTACGCGATCCACTTCACTCCTTGTCAAGCGCTGTTCCCCATTGAATTTTGCCTCTAAAAAATGCCCTTTTTCATTAAAATAAATCTCATACGATTCCCCACCAAACAATGATGCTTCTCTTAAAAATCCTCCTTCTGCTCGCGAACGAAACCTAACAGTTAAACCACCAATATAACGTTCCCAACTACATCGCCCACCCTCGTTCCCTCCCTCCCACAGAAGCTGGCCATTTTCATATATTGCCACGGGATTCCCAGTGGCATCATATTCGAAAGTCTTTACTGTTTCATTATTTCTACGTTCACGCACAAGCTGGGCTTTTTCGTTGTAAGTATTTTGAAGAACAATTTCACTCTTGCCATTTTCAATTCTCTCAACCTTTCTAAGTTTTCCAACCAAGACTCCGCCTGTAAACCAAAAACGAATCGTCCTTACCTTATTTTCTAATATCTCCTCTCGTCCAGCCGTTCGAGAAAAAAAACCGACCAACTCACCCGCTACATTCTTTTTTTCAATAACAGCATACTCTTGAAAATTCAAACCCGGCTTTATAACGTAATTCAACTTATCATTATTTATTCTATCGCATAATATTGTGCAATCCTTGGCGCTCCAAGTCATGACGCGTTTTTCCTGTTCCTTCACAATAGCCAGCGTGGGCTGGGTCTGCTCATTCACTCCAAAGATAAATTCCAGTGCACTCCCGGCAGACTCTGTCATGGTCAATCGGCGCAGGCTTCGCTCCTCTTTTTTTAGAATCTGCCGCTGACCACTCTGGCTTGCCGCTACCATTGGACGATTACCAAATTCAACTCCCACTCGTTTGCCCCCCATCATCACCAACGCCGTTGGCTCGCCACTGCGAGCGTCACGCTCCACACGCAACAATTCCGTGCCCTCACACCGAAGGGCTGCAAATTTGCCATTCAAATAGACCCAGTCAACGCGCTGATTTTTGGGACTTTGAAGAAAAACTGGCTTCCCCTGGTGAAACTGCATCTTCCAACCGCAATCCGCCCATATGGTTGCCGTCTGCGCAAATCCCTCCCGGACTTCTCCAACCCAATTCGCCGCCCCTTTGATCACCGTATCAGTGACCTTTGGGCGGCCAAACCAGTTTTTAAGCCCATCCGGCTGGTAAAGCAAAAAAGTATGGGGGTCCACTGGAATAAAAGACGCCTCAATGGGAAACAATCTCCAGCCTACCCCCATCAACGATTGGCTGCTCTGCAAGGCGCTGTCGAAATTCAAGTGCAGGGGAATCACATATTCTCCCACCTTGAACTCACCGATCCTCACAAAATAATCGACTCTTCCCTGCTCCTGAACAGAGTCGAAATGATTGTATTTTCCGGGAAAATCCCACGTCAACCCGCAGGCCCAAACCCGGCAAGCGGTCATGATCACAACCAAAATGTATCCCACTTGGCGCATGGAACCTTCCGTTAAAAAAACAGCTATTCACCACCACTTGATGTTCCCCCGCCACTGCTGGAACAACCGTTGGAAGCAAATTCCACCGGCACCGGCGCTTTGCCGTTCGCCTTGTCAGCCTTGACAGATTGAACAAAACTCAGGGTCACCACAGCCCACAACACAACAACGAACACAAGCAAACCTTTCATTTTTTCCTCCTTATTTGCGGTCATTTTGCCATATGCCCTAAATAAAGCAAACGATTTTATTAGGTTTTTGCACCGACACATTATCAGACTTTTCCCTGTTGACATTTTGTCGCATTTCATCGTAACAGTTTAGCCCATTTTTTTACTCACGCCGAATCGGCGAAAAGAATTTTTGAGACGGGTTGGGAACCGTTCAACAAGAGTTTTACAAGCAAAGGGATGGGATCGAGTTTGCGGCATGTAACAGTTTAGCCCATTTTTTTTACTCACGCCGAATCGGCGAAAAGAATTTTTGAGACGTGTTGGCAACCGTTCAACAAGAGTTTTACAAGCAAAGGGATGGGATCGAGTTTGCGGCATTTGGCGG
>JAQUAF010000138.1 GCA_028687435.1 Verrucomicrobiia bacterium
AGACATGTCCCCCGCAGCCTTTGGCGAAGGGGGATGCCACGACATGATCCGCGTGACCCTCAACAACAACAAGGAAGTGTCAACCCATTTTGACCCTCAAAAGTGCTCATAATTAAAAATCGGCACACTGACCTGGATGATGTCGTTGTTCGCAGATTCCATCACCATCTTGCGAGCCTTGGCCAAAACCAGTCAACCGCCAACGTTTGCGCCAATGTATGAACTCATGCCAAAGCAAGGAGTTTTCAATTTTGGCGGTGAAAATCAATTTTGGACAATTCATGAAAATTCCAAAAAATGCGGATTTGAACCTGAAGAGTCTTTTTAATTTCCTAACACCCTCTATGAGAATCCGGATCATTTATCTGGCATTGTGCCTGGCGTTATCAGGGAGTTTGGCCGAATCCAAGGCCGCGGAGTCATCGCGGACGTTTGACCTGGTTTTGGCGCTTTTCGAAAAAGATTGTTTTCAACAGGCGTCGCCGAAGCGGTATCAGCATTGGCGGGAAGCGCACTTGGCTCACTTGGCGCCATTCGCCAATTGGCTCAACAAAAACAAGCTGGGATCGGCTGGTTTGAAAATTCGAATCCTGCAATGGGCAGATGCGGCTATTTTCAATCAGCCGTTGCTGATTTTGGAGGGAGCTTATGGGATCGAACCCACCGAGGCTGAAAAAAAGAATTTGCGGATGTTTGTGGAACGCGGTGGCTTTCTGTTTGTGGAGGACTGCGGGGGCAGAGTTCGGGAATGGGAAAAATATGGACGGTTTGCCAATCAGATCAAGGAGTTGTTGAAGGGGGTTTTTCCGGATGGCAAATGGGAGGTGTTGCCGAAGACTCACGAGATTTATCGTGTTCCCTATTGTTATCCGGCAGACACCCATTTGCTGATGGAGAAGGATTCTTCAGGATGGTCATGCCAACCTGAACGAAAGTGGCATCATGGAGAGGGCTTTTTTTGGAATGAACGATTGGTTGCGTTTTTCAGCACGCTTCCTGCTTCGTACCGGCCATATGAATATGGAGAAGGGTTTGTTTTTAAAGGCAAGGAGCAGCCAGACGATGACACCGCCTTTCCAGCCAATTGTCTCATTTTTCAAGGTGAAACCATCAGTTGGGGAGAACGCAAGGGCATTGTCGATTGGATCCCCTATCGGTTTGTGGCGAATGTGATCGTTTATGCCATGACTCATTGATTTTTTCTGTTTGTGGCCCCATGATGACCATGTTTTTTGAAATGATAATCTTTGAACGTGACTCCAACCATGAATCCAACGCCTGATGAAACTGCGGTTATTAAACGCGCCCGCGCCACATGCAACACCTTGAAGGATGAGATCGCCAAACAAGTGGTTGGCCTCTATCCAGTGATTTATCACCTCCTGATCTGTCTCCTCAGCGGGGGGCATGCTTTGTTGGTGGGGGTGCCAGGATTGGCCAAGACGATGCTTATTCGCACCTTGGCGCAGGCAATGCACCTGAATTTTCGGAGAATTCAGTTTACGCCGGATTTGATGCCGGCGGACATCACGGGCACCAATATCATTGAGGAGGACCAGGCGACGGGGCAACGCCAGTTTGTTTTTGCCCAAGGACCGCTCTTTGCCAACGTGATTCTTGCCGATGAGATTAATCGCGCGCCTCCGAAGACGCAGGCTGCGTTGTTGGAGGCGATGCAAGAGCATTCCGTGACGGTTTCCGGCAAGACCTATGTTTTGGAAGAACCCTTTTTTGTTTTGGCCACTCAAAATCCCATCGAACAGGAGGGAACATATCCGTTGCCGGAGGCTCAACTGGATCGTTTCATGTTCAATTTGCTGGTGGAGTATCCGACCGTCCAGGAAGAGATTCAAATTTTGGAAACCACCACCGTGGGTGAGCCGGCCGTCATTCAACCGGTGGTGAGCGGCGAGGAAATTCTTCAGTTTCAAAAGACCTTGCGGCGGATTCCCGTTCCGCGAGCGGCCATCGAGTACGCCGTCCGGCTTTTGCAGGCGACCCGCCCTTGTTCGGCGACAGCTTCCTCGGAAGTAAAACGTTTCGTGCGATGGGGAGGCGGTCCGCGGGCCGCCCAGCAGTTGGTGCTGGCCGCCAAGGTCCGAGCGGTGTTCGAAGGGCGTTTTCACGTGGAGATTGAGGATCTCCAAGCGCTGGCTTTGCCCGTTTTACGGCATCGCATTTTGTTGAATTATCATGCCGAGGTGGAGCATTTGACCCCCGATGCGTTGATCGGAAAATTGATTGCGGAAGTCAAATAGGGAGCCGGCGCATGAGAGAATGAGGACGAGCTTTTTATTTGGTTTCCGCGCCAGACAATCTAAACCCTGCCATCGCCATGTTTTCCACAAAAAGTTGGGATCCTGATTTGTTGACCCAGGTGGAAACCTTGGAGTGGCGTTCCAAATTTTTAGTGGAGGGCTTTCTCCAAGGATTGCACCGCAGCCCGTTGCGTGGGTTCAGTTCAGAGTTTGCCCAGTATCATTCCTATATTCCCGGGGATGATTTGCGGCATTTAGACTGGGGGGCTTTTGCGCGCCTGGACCGTCTTTATGTTCGTGAATTCGAGGCGGAAACCAATCTGAGGTGTCATTTTCTGGCCGATGCCAGCGGATCGATGGCCTACCGTTCGGAGGCTGCCCCTTGCCGCAAGTATGATTATGCGGCGCTTCTCATTGCGGCCTTGATTCGTCTTCTGCACATGCAACGGGATGCCTGCGGGTTGAGTCTCTCGCGCTCCAAGTTGGAGGATTACCTTCGTCCCCGGTTGGGAAGAGCCCATTTTTTTCATTGCCTGGGCATTCTGGAAACGGCTCCGCTTCAGGGCGCCTGTCATTTGGCCGATTGTCTTGATCAGCTTGCGGAACTTTTTCCGAGGTGTGGATTGGTGGCGATTTTTTCGGATGTTTGGTGCGATCTCAAGCCTTTGATGGCCGCGCTTCAGCACCTCCGCTCCCAGCGTCATGAAGTTTGCCTCTTTCAGATTGTAGATCCCCGTGAACTGGATTTTCAGTTTTCCCAAAGCCGCCTGTTTGAAGACATGGAAAGCGGTCTGCGAATTCCGGTTGCCCTAGGATGGAATCGAACGCATTACCTGAGGGAATTGGAGAAGCACCAGAAGACGCTGCATCAGCTCTGTAGGGATTGGGGGGTGACGCACCAGGTTTTTTCGACGGATCGTTCGCCGTTTGTTGCCTTGGCTGCTTTCCTTGCCGAACGGGAGAGCCGTCCATGACATGGTCCTTTCTCGCGCCACTTTATTTGCTTGGCGGGATTGCCCTGGCCGTTCCCATCTGGGCGCATTTGCGCAGTCGCCAGCCCAAGGATGTATACGCTTTTTCCAGCCTATTTTTTCTCCTGCCATCCCGCCTTTTAAAAACGAATCGTTGGCGTCAAATCATGCGGTGGCTGGTTTTGCTCCTGCGTATGGCCGTCATGACCGCTTTGGCTTTGGCTTTTGCCAAGCCTTGGCGGCATGCAATTTTGCCGCCAACGGGAAAGGCCGCCGTGCTGGTTTTGGATGTGTCTTGTTCCATGCGGGCAGGAAAAGTATGGGAGGAAGCGCGGAATCTTGTCCTGAAAAAGCTTTCCGAGGAAAACAGGGAAGCGGCCACCGCCGTTGTTTTAATGGGACGCACCGCGCGTTTGTTGGCGCCTTTTGAACAACCTTTGGCCGAAAAAGAGGCCGTCTTGAAGAATTTAACGCCTGCCTTTGAAGGGACTGATCCGCTCAGCGCCATTCTGCAGGCCAATAGCCTGTTGACGTCCCAGTCGGCCAAAGGCAAGAAGATCCTTGTTTTTTCCGATATGGCGGTTTCCGCTTGGAAAACGATTAAATGGGAATCAACCCTTTCCCCTGGAGTGACGATTGAACCTTGCGCCGTGGCGCCCACAGCTCCAGCCAACGTGGCGGTCACGGAGGTGTCGCCTCCCCGAAGTTTCTGGCAAACCAATGCCGTCCTGACTGTCACCGCCACTTTTCGCAACTTTTCGGCGGAATCGCGGGAGGCGCAGGCGTTTTGTTTGGTGAATGAGAAGACGGTTGGCGAGCAAAATCTGTTTTTGCCTGGCCACGGTTCGCAGGAGATTTCCTTCCATGTGATGCCGCAAACGCTGGAACCGCTTTGCGGCTCGGTGCGATGTCAATGCAAGGATGAGTTGGCGGAGGATAATGAGCGTTTTTTTGTGGTTCCAGCCTGCAAGCCGGCGCGAATTGGACGTCTTGGCCGAAGCCGTCCGGATGAGGAAGTTTTTTTGAAGACCGTTTTTACCCCCAAAGCAAATACGCTTTTGAATCGATATCAATGGGTTTCGCTGGATCCCGAGTCCACGATGCCCATTGGGGAAACGGTGGATATGCTGATATTGGATCAGGGATTGGCTGTTTCCCCGGTCATGCAGGAATCGGTGAAAAAATTTGTGAATGGCGGCGGACCGATCCTGGTTTTTCTTGGAGAGGCCAGCCAATTGTTAGATTGGGAAAATACCTGGCTGCCGGTTGAAATAGGCTCGAAACGACGGTCGGGGACCCTGTCCGAGGCGCAACGTTTCGCATGGGTTCATCATGGGCACCCGATCTTGAAACCCTTTTTTTTGCCACGCGGAGGGGATTTGTTTCTGGTAAAGGTGTTTGCCTGGCGCGCTTTTCGCGCTCCTTTGATGGAAACGCTCATAAGTCTTCCCAATGGGGACCCGATTTTTGCCGTTTTGGGTCAGGAGAACCGGCAAGCGGCCATGCTGGCCTTTCCTTTTACCCGCGAGTGGAGCGATTGGCCGGTGCAGGCGACTTTTCTGCCCATGATCTATCAGACGGTGGAATGGCTGCTGCAGCAGAATAAAACAACCGGGGAATATCTGGCGGGCCATCCTCTTCCCACCGGTCAGTCCGCAAAAGGGCCTGGTTTTCAGCGAGCGGATAAAGGGCCGAGCAGAGTTTTTGCGGTGAACATCGATCCGCTGGAATCCGATCTGTCCCGATGGACCTTGCTTGAAAATTTCAAACAACTCGAAAATCCCAATCGGGATCTTGCGCCTGCAACCGTCCGACAACCGGTCAAAACTGTTGATGGCGTTGATTCATCTCCGTCTTCCATGAATTTGATCTGGTGGCTGTTACTGTTGGCGGTTTTGTTTTCGCTGCCTGAACTCTGTCTGGCCAATCATACCCCTCGTTGAATTGTCATGCGTTGGATTTTTAAAAGTGCGATGAGCTTGAAAAGGAGTTTTCCATGAGTGATTCTCCCTTGCTGACTCAAATTTACGCTCCGCTTCAGCGGTTCCGGTGGATGCTTATTTTAAAGGCGGTTGCACGTGCGCTGGTTTTTAGTGGAGTCTTGCTTTTGGCTGTGGCGATGATGGCCGCCCTTTTTCCCGGCCAGCGGATTCCCCGGTGGCATTGCTGGGAGGCGGTGTTTCCGACAACCATCTTTTTGTCGACGCTCGGTGCGGGAGGAGTGGCGGTCTTTATGGCATGGCGGCGTTACGGGAGGATTTCACAAGTGGCGGAAGAAGCTCAAAATGCGTTTCCCGAGATGGGATTGCGGTTGTCGGCCAGTTTGGAAGTCCGAACTCTTGACTATTGTCCCATCAGTATTCGCCAAGCCCTCTGGATGGATACGTTGCGTTTTTTTTCACTAATTCCATGGCAGAAATGGGTATGCCGTCTTTCCACTGCGATCTGGACGGCGCTGGCCTTGACGGTTTTGGCCATTCAACTGATTCTTTCCTTGTGGGCAATCGAAGCTGAGAGAACTGCGAGAAGATTGGTTCCCGAGGCGGCTTTGAGCAAGAAACTCGAGATCAAAAAGAAGATTCCTCTTCCATTCAAGGCGATCCTTGAGATCACCCGGCCCGGGGAAGATCAATGGGCCACCAAGATTGAGGCCATCCCTTTGACCGTTCAGGGCAAATCCCCTTTGGGCTTTCAGAACTTGCGCTTGGTTGCCTCTGTCAATGGGGGGACGCCAAGGGATTTTCCTCTCGACAAGGCAACCCTGTCCAAAGCTGAGGATTGCCCGCAGATTATTCTGGACACCATTTTTCTGTTCACGTAATCTGGCCGCATGCATTCCATTAACGGACGAATATTTTCCGAGGAGATTCTTAACCGGATCAGGCAAACTCTCCA
>JAQUAF010000079.1 GCA_028687435.1 Verrucomicrobiia bacterium
TTCAAACGATTCAAAATGTTGACCCAAAAATGGATCGACCTCGCCCTGACGCTCTCCAGACTGGAAGTTGAGGAAGCTAAAAAATCACTGAAGGAGTAGTCCAGAATTCGGTACTCTCAAGTTATAAACCATATCCATCGTTTCGCAAGACAAAGAATCCAGCTTCCCGGCTTCTTTTTTGGTTCCCTCGTGTCCCTCAAAAATCCAGGCGGCGGCATCGGACCGCCCGGCGGCATTCCACCGGCCGTTTTCCAGATCAAACAACTCATTCTGTTTTTTGATGAGATCAAAATAAATCAGCGCCATTCGCTTGCGAAAAAGGCTTTTCATTTCCTTTTCAATAAAACCAACCTCCTTGGCGCCTGGCGGACGATCAAAAAACTGTATTCGCGCAAACTGTTCCGGAGCGTGCGCCGATTCCTTTAAGGGCGCCCATGATGAAAATTCATAAGGAAACACGGACATGGTATTCCGGCAAATATTTCCCGTCCAGGTTTCACGATCATGAGGGTTGCTCATCAATGTCGAAAAAGGGATTTTGCATTCCAATTCCCACGCATTTTTACCGACACGCGCGATTGCCTCCCAAACATCCAAAGAAACACTCTTTCCCCCTCGGTTCGCCGATCGGCGTCCGACTGCGTTAATAATGTGCTGGCAATACTCGTCAGCGCCCCTTGGAAAAAGAAAAATCTCCACACTGTCCTCATACCAAAGCGGCGTTCCATCCTTGCGCCCCGCGCGAATGTCTCCGGGACAAGGCTCATCACAAATCATGGCGACAAACAAATCGCGATCCGTCCAGCCCATTTTAAACTTCGTCGGCCTGGCGGACAGGGTTCCGGATTCCCGCGCCGTCTTGACAAACCCATCCGCTGCGGGCAGCGACTTCCAGATCGGTTCGTTTTCCACGCAACCATCGATCTCAGGCGCCCGTTCCATGCGAAAACAGGGATACGTCTTTTCAGCCGCATACCCCATCCCCCACCCCCCCGCAAACGCAAAGGCCATCACACCCAAAAAAAACCTCACGTTCATGGTTATTCTTCCCTGCCCAAAATTTTGAGAATATGCCCGATGATCTCCAAACGGACCGTTCCCAGACTCCGGCGGGAAAGATCGTCATCCTTCAATTTTGCAAGATAACTTTCCGCCTCCATAACAGCCTTGCGGGATTTTTCATCTCCCTCACCCCTTGTTTTTCCAATAAGTTTTTGCAGTGTCGTGACGTAGCGCACATCATCCACCCCCTCGCGATAACCCTCCCATTGAACCGTATCAAGAACACCGTTCGCGGTCCGGTAAACCATGCAGGATTGTTTCATAAAACAATTCCTGTCCGCACCCATATCCCTGCGGGTGGGAAATGAATCCTCGCAATGCATCCATGTGCTCGCGCCGTCATAATCATTCTGCCACAAGAGAAGGCCGAAATTCCTTCTGTAAGTTTCCGACTGCTCCACTCCGCCCTGAGGATTGGCGTAGCTCATGATCAAACGATTCGCCGAATGCCAATTTTTCGCCTCCTCGCGCGAGGGATAGCCGTTCATCACAATCAAATCCTGGATATCCCCAACCGTTTCAAAATTGCCGACATGGCCAGCCACAAAAATTTTTCCGCCAGCCTCATGAACAGTCTTCCACGCCTTCCGTTGCGAAACAAGAACATCTCCCTTCGCCTCATCCAAGCCATAGAAGTAAATCTGTTCTACACCAAAGGGTTTCGCCTGCTCAAACGCATCCCCGACCATTCGCCGGACTTTTTCCAACCCCTCCGGTTCCCTTGGATTGCCAACAACTTTTGAATAAAAAATCACCTTGTTGGACATGCCCGCCTCGCTTCTGATTTTCAAATATTCCGCCATCGATCCCCCCCAAAAGGGAATATGCGGATTGGAAACTCCATGCTCCCGCATATTGACAAATTCCCTTCTCATCTGCCCGGCATAATCACGGTAAAAAATTTTTTCGGGCGGGTAATAGTACATGCTTGAAATATAATACGGTTCGCAGAGAGCGAACGGCAACACCTTGACCCTGATTTTGACCTCCCCCTTCACACGGGCGTTTGCCCCGCTTTCATAGGCTATCTTTCCATCAAAAATTCCAGCCGGACAATGATCGGGCATTCTGACTGTCAGCCAAAACTGTTTGTTGCTGTTTTCGGGAATATCAACCGGCAAAAGCTGCCTGTCATCAACAAATGGAAATGCAGCCGCGCTTGGATAACAATTCCCCCATCCCCTCGAAAAGGGCAAAAAATATTCCGTCGCCTTGCCTCCGGCAAACGAAAGCTTCAGGTAATTTTCCCTGATGGCCGGCTCCGGCTTGACCAATCCATCATCATACAAAAGCAACTCCGGAACCATGACTGCGCGGCCGGTCCAATAAGTGGGGTTATATTTTTCATTGGGAACCTGCTCCTGGCAATAATAGCCTTCGGCGCTGACACCCAAGTCCTGAAACCAGCATTTGACCACCCTCAAATCCACACTGGCGCCCGAAACAGTTTTGCCCCTGGCGTCCCGAAGAGAGGAAACCGTGAACTTCAAGTCCCCGACTTTTTCAACAGCCTGGATGACAAAACTGGCGGGTTCAAACTCGCCAGGGGCGGCGGTCAGAAGAAGCGTGTCGGAAATTTCGCCCGGAACATCGATGGAATCTGGCAATATCCGGCGGTTGTCAATGGGATTGACGACATAGAGAACATGACTCTGGCTGGAAAGTTTCCCGGAAAACAGGGCTCTGGCAAGTTTTTTCAAAGTCCGCATTTGAGCCTCCGCGTCACGGGAGTTTTCCCTGACATCCGGACAGCCGTTCTTTTTCGCAATATCTTTTGAGAGATCCAAAAGCCTTTTCGCCCAAAACCTGCCATCTGGCGACGCCGGACGATATTTGCCTATTTTCGCCTCCAATCCGGCGAGTTCGCCGCGTTGAGCATCGCTCAGGAAAGGACGGTCATCATGTCCGTTTTTTTGATATCTCCGGATTCCGAGCGCATGCAAATCCCGGGCCTGTTCCAAGGGTGTCTCGCGGTCATGGATGCTCAATTCTCCTATTTGACCAGAGAAGACAGTATCATCCTTTTTTCCAACAAACAGCGCCTTTCCCGCGTCAACAACCACCGGTTCCCGTCCGTTCCCCGAATACCAATGGCCATCCACCTGTTTTCCATCCACATAACAACGCATGCCATCCGGCCGGCCATAAGCGTACGAGATGACCAGATGCTGCCAGTCGCCCGGTTTGATCGCACAATGGGTTCTGTATCCGTGCCAGGTCTTCTCATCGCCTTTTGCGGACATATAAATAAAAAGAACCTGATTTCGTTCCAGACACACCTGATAATTTGCGCCCTTGCAAACAATCGGATCTCTCTTTGCATTCCTGCCGGCCTTGATCCATGCCTCAATGGAAATCCGGGCGCTTGCATCCAGTTCCGGCGCCCCGGCATAAACACCGGGCGCCGCTTGAGTTCCCTCTATTTTTCTCGTTCCAAACACTTTCAGCCCGTCCTCCGAAGACCAGCGAGCAACGCAACCATCCTGCCCAAAACTGCTTGGACAAAATAAAACGGCAATAAGCAACACGGCTCCATGGCGCAATTTGTCGATTGATGGGACGCTTTTCATCATATTAAAAGGGTTGGTCAATAGAAGAGATCGACATATAGGAATTGGATTCAACGGACATCTCAAGCAAAAATCCGCTCCCTCATCAACTGCAGTTTTTCGGCCATGGCTTGGGCATCCGCCAAGTTTTCGGCGACGGCCTCAATCACCATCCGGGAACCCGCAGGATATTGGGATAGCCACGTCTCGACCGGGCCATCCGGGCTCCACCCATTATGCCATTGCGCACAAATGCCGTTGAAATACGCAAACGCCTCCTTCGTGTATTCCGGCCCCCTGTTTGGAGGCCAGTTCCATGGGGAGAGTCAGGATTCGCTTTATCCGATCTTTATTTGTTTCCCGTCCTTGCTTGGCCGGTTGCCGCGCGTCACGATCCTGATGGTTTCAAGAGTGTCCTCCATTGGAACGGGGGATTTGCCGGTTTCCACCATTTTGACAAACTGGCGGAGCATTTCGGAATAAAAATAACCTCCGTCTTCCGCGTTAATCACCCGGTGCCCCTTTTCCCCGTAGAGGCACACTTGAAAAGAAGCTCCGATATCTTCCTCATAAGTGGCCACACTGAACCGGCGCTCATCCTTGAATGTCAGCACCAGAAAATCCCGTTTTTTGCGGCCAAGGTTGACCACGGATCTGACGCCGGGACCGGTCAGGGACAGGAGCAATTCCACGGCGTGGATGCCGTAAAAAACCAATCCTCCCATCCAAACACGGCAGGCGGCAAAACCGGTGCGGATTTCGCCGATCGAATCCTTGCCTTCGCGCAAGGCCTTGGTTTCCTTCGCAAAACGCAGGGCGGAGCAGGACATCAGGGGCGCGCGGTGTTTTTTGGCCAGTTTTGCAATCGTCTCCGCTTCCCGAAGATCCGGTGAAAGCGGTTTGTCGATGAAGGTGGGAATCCCGGCCTTGAGGAATGGAATGGCCTTGCGTTGATGTTTCAGCGTGCAATCGTCGGCTACAAGGACGCCGTCCACCTGCCCAATCACATCCTCCTTGTTTTTCACCACATGGGGGATGCCGCAGACCCGGGCGGATTCTTTGGCCGCCTCGATGTTTTCGTCCCAGACATGGGTGATGCGGGCGGTGCCGCCCACGCGTTCCTTGAACTGGGGACCCCATTTTAATTTTTTTGACAGTTTTTCGTCATAGCCATTAAACATTTCGGCAAAGGTCATGCCGTGGTATATTTTGGCGCCGCCAATTAATGCGATTTTCATATTTTTCAATAAAGGCACTAAGGCACTCTGGGCACTTAGGCACTGGGGGTTGCAGGGGTTCAGTAGTTAGGGGGTAAGCTTTAAAGGGTAGGGGTTAAGAGGCAAGGCTCTGTTGCTAAGGCACTCTGGACACTGAGGCGCTAGGGCACCAAGGAAAAGGATCGAGGTTTTGATGGAGATACCCGGACACTTTGAATCAAGCCGGCCAGAATGCGTTCGATTTCGCGGCTGGATTGATAGACTTCGTCAAACTGATTTTTTTCAACATACTTTAAATTCATGGCGATCTCCATTTGGGTTTGAATTTCAAAAAGAGAACTCATGGCCATTTGCAAAAAACGAAGATAATCATCACGGGAATGCCGCCCATAACCCTCCGCAATATTGCTGGGGATTGACACCGCGCATCGTCTCATCTGCGAGGTAATTCCATAGATTTCTTCCTTTGGAAACATTCCTGTCATCCGATAGATTTCCGTCACCAATGACATCGCCTTTTGCCAGGCAAATAAATCGCGATAAGTCTTCATCTGCAAAGGCTTTCGCAAAATATACAAATATGTCAAGTTTAATCATTGCACAGTATTTAGTTTGCGCCTTAGCGCCCAGAGTGCCTCAGTGCCTTTATTTCAACTGCGCACATGCTTCACAAACTGATCCAGCAAGTCGTCGGCCGGATCGAAGGGCATGTCAACGGGGCGAGACTCGATGGTGCTGAGATAGCCCGCCAGAATGACAAGCCATTGGTCCAGCGAGGTTTTCAGGTTGGTGGGGCTGACTTTTTTGTCGTCCTCAAGCCAGTCGAACATGGCATTGGTGAGGCCGGCCTGCGCCTGGACATCCACAGCGGCATAATCCGTGACGCCGCGTTCCGTTCCACCGCTGGGCGCCGATTTTTCCCAGCCTTGCATCCACCAGTAACGAAATCCGTTGGTGCCGTAAACCGCCACCCGTTTGTGTCCCCAACCCGGCGCGGATGGATCAACCATGGGCGCCCCTTTTCCGGCTTGAAGGGCGGCCCGGATTCCGTTGGCAAAAGTAATCAGGCATTCGGCCGTCTTGGATGTCGGATGATGGCCGTCGATGTCGTCGTAACCGGAGGATGCGCCAAAAACCGTTGCCACGGGATTATAACCGGCGAAGGCAAACATCAGGTCCAGCACATGCACCCCCTGCCCCGCCATAGGGAACACGGCGGAGGCGTCAATGAACCGGACCTGGCCGATTTTGCCCTGGGCCACGTCGTCCAGAAATTCCACGATTCGCGGCTGATGACGCAACTGATGGTTCACCACGAACTTGGTTTTTGATTTTTTCTCCAAGGCGACAAGCTCCTTGTAATCCTTGCCGCCAACACAGATCGGTTTTTCAACAATCGCTCCCGGCACACCCGCATCCATGGCCCGGCGCATCAGTCCAACCCGAACAGTCGGGGGCGTAACGATATGCAGCACATCCGGTCTTTCCTTCTGAATCATCTCCATCATATCCGTGTAACGCCCCGGAATCTGATAGCGTTCGGCGAACTGGTCCATCAACTTTTTGTTAAGATCGCAACAGGCAACCAGTTTGCCGCGTTTGATCAAGCGATAAGCGTCCGCATGGCCGCCGGAGCGGCCGCCACAACCAACTACTGCGCATTTGAATGACATGTTTTTTAGGGGTTAGGTTTCAGGTTTCAGGTTTCAGATTTAAGGTTCAAGAGTTCGAGATAAGGGCAATCGAGACACTGAGGAAAAACCCGCAACATTCAGTCTATCCTCCCAAACCTTACCCCTTTCCCCTTAAACCTTATTTATACTGCATCAACTCCACCACGGCGCCGTCCTTGGATTCGTAAAATCCGACCGTGGCAAATCCTACATCGAAGGGTTCCAGGAGTGTTTTCAACCCCTTGGCCGCCTTTTCAAGATCATCCACCTGGTAAGCCACATGCGCTTGATTTCGCACGGGGCCGGTGACCGGGGTGTCCGGCTCAAACCTCAGCCATTCCACATGGTAGGGATGATTTTTGAAGTCGGTGACCCATACTCGGGTTTTTTCCACCCAGACTTCGCCGGGTTGTTTTTTGTCGGTGATAAGGCCGATGTGATTGAATTGCATGGTTTTAGGAGCAGGGGTTCAGGGGTTCACGGTTCAGGGTTCAACGGTTCAACGGTTTGAGATAAAGGCACTCAGGCACTCTGGGCACTGGGGCACTGAGGATTTTGGGTCAGGGGTCACGATTCAACGGTTCAGGGTTCAGGGGTTAAAAAGTTCGAGATAAAGGCATTCTTAGTCTTTTCCTAACAGTCTAACAGGCTAAACAGCTAACAGCCTTGCAGCTCCACCACCTTGCCGCTGTCGGCGGATTTCCGGGCGGCCATCATCACCGCCACCGCGTCACGGGATTCTTCAGCGGTGATCACCTCCGGCGCCTTGTTCGCCCGCACGCAATCCATAAAATACGCCAGTTCATGGCGCAGCACCCCCACGCGTTTTCCGTACAACTCCGGCCAGTAGGCTGTGTCAGGCTTGCTCATCCCCTGCGCGTCGTTGATCGTCAATCCCGCGTTGCCGCAATCAATGTAAATCGCCCCTTCCGTGCCGATGATCTCCATGCGCGCGTCGATCGCGTAGGGCGTGCTGTCCGGCAGGCACCACACCGTCTCGATCACACCCACCGCCCCGTTCTCAAACCGGTACATCGCCCAGCCCACGTCCGCGTATTTGTATTTCCTCACACGCACTTCCTGCGCGTAAACCGTGCTGACCTTCCCCGCCAGCCACATCATGATGTCCGTGTCGTGGATCCCGTCCCCGGTCAGCGCCGGGATTTTGTCCAGCACCGACGCCCCGATGCGCGCCGGAAGGTTGCGTGTGGCGTGCATCGAGACGATTTTCCCGATTTTCCCCGCCTGCACCGCCTCCCGCGCCTGGCTCACCCGCGTGTCGAACCGGCAGATGTGGCCGATCATCAATTTGCCCCTGGCTGTTTTGGCCGCCGCAAGGATCGTCTCGCATTCCTTGACCGTGTTGGCCATGGGCTTTTCCAAAAACACGTGCTTGCCCGCCTTGAGCGCGTCCACTGCGGGCTGGCAATGGTCATCCACGTGCGTGGTGATGCTTACCGCCTCGATTTTCGGGTTGGCCAGCAGTTCGTGGTAATCCGTATATGTGTTGGCCACCTTGTATTTGGACGCCATTTCCTTGAGCGGTCCGGCCGAACGCCGGCTCAATCCCAGCACTTCCACCCCGGGCATGGCTGAAAGCACTTCCAGATGTTTCTCGCCGAAAAATCCGGCGCCGATGATTCCGTATCCGATGGGGTTCATTTTTTTAAGGAGAGGCACTCAGGCACTCGGGGGCACTCAGGCACTGAGGATTTTGGGTTTAAAGGTTTATTATGGTTCAATGGTTAAGAGATTCAAAGTTCGAGATTTCCTTAGGGCCTCAGTGCCCAGAGTGTCTTAGCGCCTGGCATCACCCGATATATTTGATCTCCTGATGTTTCCCCCCGGCTTTGCGGAAGGCGATTCCTTCGTCGATAATCTTGAAGATGTCGTACTGCGGATCGTATCCCAAAAGCGAACGGGGTTTGGAGATATTGTGGCTGAAATCGTGGAATCCTTCCAATTCGAATTCCACCACCGGAAGATTCAGTTTTTTGGCCGCATATTCGGCCGCCACATCGTAACTGAAGGCCGACGGCCCCGTGATGGCGAACGCATGCCCGATAGCCGCCGGGTTGCCAATGGATTTCATCACCCCCTGCACCACGTCCTTGATCCCCACGATGTGGCGCACCCCGGGTTTTCCGCCCGGATGAACCAATTTGGCCACTCCGTCCTCTTTCTTCTCGAAAAAACTCTTTTGCTTCGCTGTTTTGGCCAGTTCCTTCCAGATGGGCACGCCAAAGTTGGGTTCCTTGAGCGTGATGTGGCAGAGAAAATCATCCTTTTCGTGCACCCACGAAAAACGCAAAACCGTGATGGGGGTTTGGTATTGGATGCGGTACTGCTCGCACATGACTTCCTCCAGCACTTTCGAGAAGGCGTAGTAACCCGGATATGCCGCATGAGGGAAGTTCTCGTCGATGGGATAGGGCCGGGGATTGAAAAAGATGCCGGCGCGCGCGTCGGAACCGGCCTGGATGAACTGCTTGATATGTTTGCAACGCATGGTTTCATCCAGCAGTTGGAACGTGCCCTTGATGTTGGTGTCCAGGAACAACTCGCGGTTTTCCTTGCAGTTGGCCATGTGAATGACCGCGTCCATGTCCTGAAGGGCTTTTTTGGCCAGGGAAGGATCGCGCAGGTCGCCCTTGAGGATTTCGGTGGCCTTGCTTTCGAGGGTTTCCTCGAACTCCAGTGCGCGCACCCGGTATCCGGCCGCCATGAGTTCGGGCAGCAATGCCCGTCCCACCTTGCCGCTTGCGCCGGTTAAAAAGATGTTTTTGATTTTCATAAGGGAAGGCACTGAGGCACTCGGGGCACTCAGGCACTGGGATTTTGGGTTAAGAGGTTCACGGTTCGGCGGTTCAGAGGGTTGAGGAATGAGAAGGTCAAGTTGCGGCAGGGCCGCAGGTTTCGCGGATCACCAGTTGGGTGGGCAGAAGAATCTCCCTGACGTCAAGATCGGGATTCAACAAACGGCTTTGCATTCTCTCGGCAACAGTCCATCCCATTTTTTCAGCGTCCTGTGAAACCGTGGAAAGCGCCATGTCCTGGCTGGTCTCGGTGTCGCCATAACCAACCACCGCGATGTCGCCGGGCACCCGAAGGCCGCGTTTCATCATCGCCCTCAATACAGCCGCGGCAAGCCGGTCATTCGCGGCAAAAAAAGCTGTTGGACGCAAAGGGGAATCAATCAGTCTCTCAACCTCATGATACACCTTGTCAATATCCCATGAGCCACCAACCAAAAGTCTTTCGTCCAATTCGATCCCGGCATTACGCAAGGCATCGCAGTATCCCCGTTTGCGGTTTTGGGCGGTAAAAACGCTGAGATTGCCAAAGACATGGCCAATGCGCCGATGCCCCAACTTCAACAGATGATCGGTGGCCATCATCGCCCCCCGGCAGTCATCGGAAATGACGCTATCAACCGATTGATCAGCCAAACGCTGGTCAACCAAAGCCACTGGCATGCGTTCGCGCAAAGCCATCTCCGCCCATCGTCGAATGTATTCCGAAGCGCAATTGCCCGTCAAAATCAGGCCGTCGATGCAACGTTCCAACAGCACCTTGGTTTGTTGGGCAAACGAGCTTTCGTCATCCGAAAAAACAAGCATCACCTGATAATCGTGCGAGGCCATCTTCTTTTCGATGCCTTCCAGAACGGCGGAATGGAAACTTCCTTGAATTGAGGATATAACCACCCCGATGGTATGGGTTTTTTGCTGAATCAGGCTGGCGGCAACACGATTGCGCAAATAGCCAATCTCTTGGGCGGCTTTCAGAACCTTTTCCCGGGTTTGCGAAGAAATGGGAACTGCCTTGGATCGGTTCAACACATTGGAAACCGTGGCATTGGAAACCCCCGCTAACCGCGCAACATCATTGCGGGTTGGACGTAAACGGGTTTGATTGAGCGTGAAAACCATCGGTGTTTACTCGGGTAAATTTTAATTTACTCGGGTAAACTACATGAGATAATTCAAATTGTCAAATGGTCGAATGATTTTTTTAGCGAGGCTCTTGCAAAACTACGATACTTGGCGTTGCTGCGGATTTTTTTCGCTGGGAAGGCGTGGAACTTGGGCAATCCCTTCAACGGTGCCGCTTGTGCGGCACAAGCGATCCCGCCACCACAGCGGGACCGCCAGCGAAAACAAAGACGCGCAACCCTTTGGGCGACAACCGCTTTGACCAACTCCAGCGTTGACTCGGCAGTCAAAGCCGCTTTGGGGATTTTCCTGCCTCGCCGCCTTGGATTTGGCCAAAGCGGTTTATCGTGCCAAGTATCGTAGTTTTGCAAGAGCCTCTAGCATTTGAGCAGCACTCAAAATGACATGTGAAATCAAAATTTTCTCGATAAAACATCGTTTTTCCTTGAATATTGAAATAATCTGTTTTAATTTTCAAGAAACTCAGCCTATCCATGGTTAATCGAAAACATTATTTGGAAACGATTCGTGATCGCCTAAAAAATTTCCCGGTTGTTTCCATACTTGGCCCACGGCAGGTTGGCAAAACAACTCTGGTCCGAGAAATTGCCAAGGAGGAACCAAGCCATTTCTTCGATTTGGAAGATGTGGACGCGCTGGCCAGACTGGCCGAACCTAAAACAGCATTGGAACGTCTGGAAGGGTTGGTGGTATTGGATGAAGCGCAACGGAAACCGGAATTGTTTGCATTGCTGCGGGTGCTGGCTGACCGCAAACCGGTAACGACACGGTTTTTGCTAACTGGAAGCGCATCGCCAGCATTGGTGAAAGGAATATCAGAATCATTGGCGGGACGGGTGGCATTGGTGGATGTGTCAGGTTTCAATCTGGAAGAAGCGGGAGACGGCGAGTGGAGGAATTTGTGGTGGAGGGGTGGATTTCCGCTGGCTTATCTGGCCTCCTCGGATGCCGCAAGCCGGCTGTGGCAGGAGGAGTTCGTGCGAACCTTGGTGGAACGCGACATGCCGCAGTTGGGCATCATGATTCCATCAGCAACTTTGCGAAGATTTTGGACCATGCTGACCCACTATCATGCGCAGATATGGAAAGGATCGGAACTGTCGCGTTCGATGGGAACCTCCGAACCCACCATGCGCAAGTATCTGGATATTCTGACTTCAACATTCATGGTGCGTCAACTGGCGCCATGGCATGAAAATCTGGGCAAGCGGCAGGTCAAAGCGCCCAAGATCTACATCCGGGATTCCGGTCTGCTGCATTGCCTGTTGAGGCAGGCATCCTTTGCCGATTTGGAAGCGCATCCCAAACTGGGAGCATCCTGGGAGGGATTTGCGCTTGAGCAGGTCTTGAGCGTCACGGGCGATCGGGACGCCTATTTCTGGGCAACCCATGGCGGGGCGGAATTGGATTTGCTGGTAATCTGGCTTGGTCAAAAATACGGTTTTGAATTCAAGTATGGCGATGCGCCATCCATGACAAAATCCATGCATGCGGCCTTGCGCGATTTGAAACTGAAAAAACTTTTTGTCGTTCATCCGGGCAAGGACTCTTATGAAATGAACGACCGGACAGAAGCGGTATCCATCACCCGGCTCCGCGCGCGACTCTCTCAAACAGAGACGGAGGCCAGGCAATCCTCATCCTGACCACTCTGTTCTTTGGCCGGCTAGTTGCGTTGCTCGCGACTCACTCGCCTCGCCGAAGCCTTCGGCGAAGCGCGGGCAGACCCATGAAGGGTATGCTCGCCCCTCGACTCCCGCTCGGGACGAGTCCTGAGCTTGCCGAAGGGCTCGTCACTCGCGTCCCGCCGCGGCGGGACCATCCGGCCAAATCCCCTCCAGCAGAATGTGAAGTAATTTTTGCGCGACTCCTTATTCCAACTGGCGCTGGGCCAGTTCGTGGAATACGCCGCGCCGGGCCATCAATTCGTCGTAATTGCCGCTTTCGACAATGCGCCCTTCCTGCATCACATGAATCTGGTCGGCTTTGACGATGGTGCTGAGGCGGTGGGCGATGATGATCCGCGTCACGCGCAGGCGTTGGAGGCTGTCAATATTATTTTAATTGGACTGATAACCTTTTCTTGAAAATCAGGCCGTTTTCACGCTTTTTTGAGGTTCATCGCAACCCAAAACAATGATTTCCCGCCATTTTTCTGAAATTTTAATGCGTTTGCCCTGGATCAATGGGTTTGATAAATTTCCCCAGACTCCAATCCTTTGGAAAATCAAGGATATCGCCTTTTTTTCGCAATGCATCCAGTATTTCAAATGTTCCCTTCAGATAATCAATAAAGATTGTCCTGTCCAACATCTTCCAGCGCTGATTAAAGGTAAAATAGTAAACCTCATTATAAGTACCCCCATCAATGCTGCCGATCCAAATCAGGGGACGATCATGAAAGTTAACGTGCCCAAGCCTTCCTATTTCGTCATAAAATTTACTATGTCTGCTCTCAGAAAACAAGGCTTGTCTCGAAAAAGGGATTTCCCACGAATACAAATCGATTTTTGCCTTTGAAAGTTTTTGATAATTTGTTTCGCCAAGACAGCCTGATTCTCGGAGATTCATAATAACATTAGTTGGACAATATCCTTTCTCCGCAATGTATCCAGTAATACCAAGGCCAATCAAATTTCGATGTCCACGAAATATCTTTTCAAAAAGCGCGCTTTCATCTTCAGCATAAAGCGATACCATCAAGATCTGCGCCATGAATACCACACCAATCAATATGTTTTTCATTTATTTCTCCACTTTTAAGCTTCCATAAAATGATAAATCAACTCTCCCATTAATATTTGCCTGGCTTCCCAAATCCAAAAACAACCCAGCAGCAGATGTGAAAAAGAACGCCCTTTGCCAGTTGCCAACAGGCAACTTCATTCTAGCAGAACGACAAAACGTCGAATCCAAACTCTTTGTAATCTGTCCGGGCCTGGATGTGTTTTTTATAAAAATGAAAGTGGAAGAGGGCGCATTCCAATAGTGAATTTGCGCCGACAGTTGAGAATAACCTGTATCGGTTGAATCTTTTCCAGCACCAAGCTCCGCATAAAGCGATCCATTGCTTTCAACCGTTATTTTATATTCATAATCTGGATCTCCTCCGATTAGGCGATATTCCCCTATCATATACCAACCCTCTCCATTGCAGTAAGCGGCGGCATATGCAGGATACGGCGGCGAGGCTGGAAAGCCAGCCCACATGCTGCCGCTATTTCCCTTAAATGTTGTTTCCTGACCTTGAACAATCGATCCAAGACTTGTCCCTAAATATCTTCCATTTATATCTGACGGATCAAACCCAAGGCAAACTTTCATCCGATACTGCACTTTAAAAATCGCCACCTTCACAGGTACGCTGGCCGGGCTATAAGTCACAACATAAACCCGCGGCTGCGATTGGTCACGCCATTGTTGCCTCAGCTTCACGGTCACCTCCGCCATTCCCGGCGGACTCGCCGCCAAAGATAATTGGCCGCCAGAGCCCCCGCTTTGCGGTGATCCACTCAAACCTGAATAGGACCAGACATAAGCAGCGGGCGAATCCGGATCATGCTCCCACGGCGGACAATTGGCAGCAGCAGCCACTGACGCCACCGAACCTCCGCTTGCCGTCAGGCTGACAGCCGAGTCTTCAACAACCACTTTTAACGGATTGCCAGAAGCCGCCGGATTGCTGCTAATGGAGGGAGCTGTCCCCGTTTGCGCAAAACAAACGGAGATGCCGATAAAAAATAAAGTTACGAATGGCTTCCAAGACAGATTTTTCTCATTCATCTCAATTGCTCCATATTAAACAACCGGGGGCTTTTCGCGCAACGATTATTTTGACTTCACTCAATGGAACGGCCTCAACCTTGGCGATGTCATAGCCGCCCTCAATCGATCCATCCGAATTAAATGACACGCTGACCTCCCTTTTTTTCGAGAAATCCTCAAATGTCTTGCGGCACAGTTTTCCGTCTTTATACATTTCACTGATTTGGCCGTTTTTAGGGTCATATTTAAAATTCCATGTCCCATTGGCATCAATCATTTCCATGAGCGAACCGTCAGCATAATATTTATAGCGATATTTCTCGCCATTTGAAAAAGTCCTTTCCCGGACTTCCTTTCCTTCATAAACAGCTTTTTCCACGTTTCCATTTGCGCCAACCGTCACCCATCTCTTGTTATTATTTCCAAAGTATTCAACGGAAGCCACCTCGCCATTTTCGCGCTGGTGAAAAACAATGCGCCCCTTGTCATCATACCGTTTCTGCCAGAGCAATTCATTGTCACGCATGGCTGTAATTTGTTTTCCTTCCATCTCGTATTTAAATGTTGTAATTTCTCCTTTTTCATTGATTTCCCTGATCAATTCTCCCTTTTCCGAGTAAGTTGCGCGATATACCACCTCAACTTTTTCATCTTTATCCCTTCGCTCAATCTTCCTTATCCGACCCGCCAATGTCCCTCCGGCAAACATGCTTTTTATGTTCCAAACCCCTTTTTCAAATGTTTCCTCGCGTCCCGGCGATGCCTTCCATGCGCTGACCAACTCCCCTTTGGCGTCCCGTTTTTCAATGCATGCCGCATTGTCCTGCGGTTTCGCCCCCGGTTTCACGACATAATTCCATGTGTTGGTTTCCGCAGTCCCGCAAACAGCGTCGGATAAAAGATATCGGCTGGAGGCGTCCCACGTGTATAAATGGTCATCCTTGCCTGTGGACGAAACCTTGAGGGTCGGCTGTTTCGATTCATCAACCCCAAAAACATAATCGATCACGGTTCCGTCCGCCAAGGTCATCCGCCGAAGGCTGAGTTCTTCCCCCTTAATTTCCCGTTTCTTATCGGCCCCAACCAGCACCAGCGGCTTGCTTCCAAGTTCAAATTTATTCCGTTTCCCGTCCTTGAAGATCATTTCTCCAGACCGTCCTTCCCGGGCATCCATCTGTATCCGCAAGGCGGTGGAACCATTGACTCGGATTTCTCCGGCCTTGTCTCCCAGCATGACCACGTCGATCAGCTTGTTCTTGGGCGTTTTGATGGTCGTGATACGCCCGCCTGTGAAAGTCATCCTCCACCCGCCGCAATTGGCAAACAGATTGATGATATTTCCAGGGTTTCCCGCCGCGTTTTTTGAGATTTCAGCTTTCCATCCCGAGGAACCGTTCAAGATGTTCTTGTCCTTGCCTGCCCAATAATGATAAGTCCAGCCGTCAGGATAAATGCATTCATATTCCCTTTCGCTGAGGGGATACATTCTCGCGTCAAATATAAACAGATTGAAATTTGAAGAGAAAAAACGGGAGGGCGGATAAACAGGCGAAAAACTCAGGATCAACGGCAACGGCTTTTCATCGTCCAGTGAAAGATGGCCTATAGTGTAAAATAGTTCGTAAATTCCCTTTTCGTTGAGGGAAGGGTATCGATTATGCGGCTCCGACCAGCGAACGGAACACGAACTGGCACGTTCCACCCCAAGCCCCATCAGCAAAAACAGAGTCAAAAGGGGCATTCCCCAACGGCCTCCTCTTTTTCCCCATTGATGCCAACAGTCTTTTTCCATGGCGCGCCTTCCTGCCTGATTTTTCGGATAAAATCATTCCGGCGGAGGATCGTCAGGAGGGGGCTCCGAACAATCGCCATCCGCCAATGTTGCCGGTCGCGAATATTCCAGTCTTTCCACATACACCTCAATCAGGGCCATCCACCATGCAATTTTTTGATTTTTCATTGGCCAATTTCCTTTTTCCCGAGGGGTCAAAATCCCCAATAAAGAAGTTCGACCTCTACACGGATAGCGGTTCTCGCACAAGCATTTTTTTGTGTTTTTTTTAAACACGCGCGTGCCCGACCTTAAATGCCTGCATTGACAAGCGGCATAGAACAGCAGTCTTTCGAAATTGAGGGATTTCGATGAACTTTGCGGGTTATCCCTGCTGCAAATCACCGGTCTCGATCTCCTTATTCCAACTGGCGCTGGGCCAGTTCGTGGAATACGCCGCGCCGGGCCATCAATTCGTCGTAATTGCCGCTTTCGACAATGCGCCCTTCCTGCATCACATGAATCTGGTCGGCTTTGACGATGGTGCTGAGGCGGTGGGCGATGATGATTCGCGTCACACGCAGGCGTTGGAGGCTGTCGCGCACCACGGCCTGGGTGCGGTTGTCGAGGGAACTGGTGGCCTCGTCGAAGAAGACCAGGCGGGGTTTGGAAACCAGGGCGCGGGCGATCATGAGACGCTGGCGCTGGCCGCCGGAGAAAGTGGCGGCGCCCTCGGAAATGAACGTGCGCATGCCCATGGGCATCTGGCGGATGTCGTCGTCCAACCCGGCCATGCGGGCGGCCTCCCATGCGTCGTCCTCGGTCAGATGCGAGGCGCCAACGATGTTGGTGAAGATGTCGCCGGAAATGATGCGGGCATTCTGGAGCACCACCCCCAACTGCCGGCGCAGAAGCCTCAAATCAAGATTGGAGAGATTCTGTCCGTCAAAATAAATGGCGCCTGCGTCCGGGAGTTCGAACCCAAGGAACAACCGCAAAAGCGTGCTTTTCCCGGCGCCGGAAGGCCCGACCAAGGCGACACACTGGCCGGGTTTCACGGAAAAGGTCAGATTTTTCAAAACCTCCGGCCCGCCTTTGGCATAGCTGAAGGTGACATGGCTGACTTCCAAACCGCCGAAAAGAGGTCCTGGATCGGACTTGTTTGCGTCGGTTTCAGGCAGGGTTTGAAGGATGGGTTTGGCGCGTTCGTAAAGCGGCACCACCTTGAGAATGGAAATCAGGATGTTGCTCAACCCCAAAGCCGCTCCAAGGAAAACGCCGAAGGCGGTGGTGAAAGAGATGAAATGTCCCGTGGACATTTCACTGGAACCCTTCAGAAAAAAGGCAATCACCAGATAAATGGCGGCGGAACAGAGCAAAGGGAAAAAGGAATCGAACACCGAAAACCAATTGGAGGCGACCCGGGCGCGATAGGTGAAAGTCCGCTGTTCCGCGAATTTGCGGGCCCACACATTGAAGCCGCGGATTTCCGCCCCCGCGACACGCAGTTTGGCGATTCCCATGATCAACTGCAGCACAAACCCCGCCACCTGTCCCTGGAGTTCCATGACCCGCCGTTGATAATACACCTGCAAGGCGGCGGCGACAAAAGCCGCCAGCATGGCCACAAAGGTCAGCACCAGGGCCAGAAGCGTCAGTTTCCAACTGTACCAAAGCATCAACAACAGATTAAAAACCGAAAAGATGCTGCTCAGGATCGATGAAACCACCGTTCCGGAAAGGATCTGCCGGATGTTGTTGATGCCGCTGGCGCGCATGCTGAGATCGCCCACGGAATAATTCCGGAAAAAAGGCGCGGGCAATTCCAACAACCGATCCCACACGGCGCACTGCACCGTGTTGTCCATTTTGCCCTCCACACGAAGCATGGCGAACCCCCGGGTCAATTGGAAAAAGGTCGCTCCAATCGCCACGGCGACAAGCCCGATCGCATACTCCCCCAGTTGTCCGTATTCGGCATTCGGAATCACATCGTCGAACACCTTGCCGGTCACAAACGGCATCAATAATCCCAACAAACCGCTAAAAATTCCCATCCACAAGGCCGTCCGGATATCCTTGCCGCACCCCCGCAAACCAAAACGCAACACCTCCCCCGCCTTCACAATCTTCTCGGCAAACGGACGGTAGAACATGTATCCCTCGCCTGACAGGGAGGCCAGCGCCCGTCCGCTGACAGGAACACAGGATTGGGTGGAAGGATCGTACATTTCATAGCTGCGCGGCGAAACGGGCAGGATGGCGACGGGGACATGCCCCTCCTCCCTGAACCCCACAATGGGTCCGCCGTCCTGCTGATGCCAATCATCCCGCAGCATGACCTTGCGAAAACGAATCCGGGACGCCCTTGCGATGTCTCCCAATGGATCCTGGGAAGGCCGTCCGTCAAGCGGATCGGGCGGATGCCGGATATCGATTCCCATCGCGTCGCCCACCACTCTGCACACGGAATAGAACACATTCTGGCCCCGGCCCAACATGGCCAGGCGCAACGCCCGCCGGTTCATGACCGAAGCCAGACGGGCCTCGGCCTCCTCGGAAGCGACATTGTTCTGATGCAGGCGATCCTCGAGTTGCCGCCATTCGATGGATCGTTCCTCTCCGATCCGGATTTCCAGCGCGCCCAGGATGGCCCGGTGAAAGTTTTCCAGAGCCGAGCCTTCGGGATCACACGCAATTCCCTCCGCGACGCTCAAAACCCGGAAATCAGCGGCGGCATCGGCCTGCAACCATCCTTGATGTCCGAGCAAAAATCTGGCCCCGGCAGTCCAAGGCTGAATCCCCTGCCAGCCTAAAAACCGGCCTTCTCCGCTCAACTGTTCGACCCAAACCGCATTGTCGGGGGCATAAGCGCAAATTCCGGCCTGCAAGCGGACGGTTCTGCCCGCCTCCATTTTTTCCGCATGGGCGGGCGAAACCCTCGCCAGAGCCGCGGCGGCCGTCAGACGCTCCACCCAGAATTCCACCAAAGACGCCATTTCCCGGCGCACAAACTCATCTCCCGCCAATTCCCAAAAACGCCGCCGCGAAAGCTGACGCAACCTGCATTCGCCAACCGCCATGGCCAGCAAAACATGCGGCTGATTTTCATATTCGAAACCAAACATGATCTGGCCCGTGAAAATGCCGGCCCGATAGGCGCGGCGCCCCGACACTTCGCCGCCAGATTTCTCGACGGAAAAAACCGCCATTTCCCCCTCCTCCACCCACCAGACCATGTCGTTGCCCGCAAGCACAAAGGGATGGCTGCCATTCACGGTGAAAGGCTGTCCCTCGGAACGCAAAATTTCGGCAAGGCGGCTCATAAGGAAGTTTTCCGGTCAACTGGCAATCAACATGGCGTAAAGCCCCTCCTGTTTTCGCAATTCGTCATGCGTTCCGCGCTGCACCTGTTTGCCGTTGCTCAACACCAGAATCTCGTCGCAATCGCGAATGGTGCTCAGGCGGTGGGCCACAATCAGGCAGGCGCATCCGCGCCGCCGCAAATGATCATCAATCGCTTTTTCAGTCTTGGGATCCAGCGCGCTGGTCGCTTCATCCAAAATCATGGTGCTGGGATTGCGGACCAAAGCCCGCGCTATTTCCAAACGCTGCCGCTGCCCGCCGCTGAAATTGCCGCCATTTTCCTCGACCCAACTCTCATAGGCCCCGGATCGGGAGACAATCTCGTCATGAATCGCCGCGTCGCGGGCCGCCTGGAGAAGATGAAAATCCGGCACGCTGGCGTCCCACAAAGTCAGATTCTCCCGCACGCTTCCCTCGAAAAGAAATATCTCCTGATCGACGGACGCCACCGAATTGCAAAACACCTCCCTCGCGATTTTGTCGATGGGACGGCCGTCATAAAGAATTTCCCCGTCCCAAGGCTGGTAAAGGCCGCAGGCCAGGCGGGCCACCGTGGATTTGCCGCAACCGGAAGGCCCCACCAAGGCAATCCGGGCGCCGGGCGCCAGGGAAAAACTGAAATTTTCGAGCAGGGGCGGATCAAGGCGGCAATACCCAAAGGTGACATTTTTGAATTCCAGCCAGCCGGTCAGGCGGGGACTGTCCTTCTCCAAAATTTCAATTCTGTTTTGTCCGGACAACTGGCGGTCCTCTTGATTGTTCAACACATCGTCGAGGCGGCGCATGTTGCCCTGCAATTCCTGGATTTTGCTGCCCAGGTTGACGAGTTCGGTCACGGGGCCGACAAAGCTGGCCATCAGGCTTTGGTAAGCCACCAGCATGCCCACGCTCATCTCCCCCTGCATCACCTTGTAGGCGCCAAACATAAGGATTGCCACATTGTTCACAGCCGAAAGGAGCGTTGGCCCCAATTGCAAGGACTGTGTAATGATCCCCAGACTCTGGCAGGCATTGGAAACCTTGGCCTGATACCCCGCCCATTTGGAAAAGAAATCGGTTTCGCCTCCCGTTGCCTTCAGGGTTTCAATGCAGGTTAATCCTCCCACAGCCACCCCCATTTGCTTGCCATACTCCATGAGGAACCGCTGGCTCAAATCCGCCCGTTTGCGGGAGACATACTTGAGCACAGCCAGATTGAGCACCACAGTGCAAACCCCAACCATGGTCAGGTCGGCCTGATAGACAAAAAGCAGGGCGCCATAGAGGACGATCATCAACAAACTGATCATGGTGGTGGCGATCTGCCCCGCCAGGAGCTGGGCAACATCATCGTTGATGCCCACCCGGGTGCTGATTTCCCCTGCGTAACGCTGGGTGAAGAATTCGATGGGCAGGCGCAAAACATGCCACAGAAACCGTCCCGACTCGGCGATGGCCAGTTTTGTTTCCAAACGCAGCAGGTAATGCTGCTGAAGCCATGTCAGGGGCGCCCGCAACAAAGCCGTCAAAACCATGCCAAAAAGCAGGGGTCTCACCCATCCCTTCATGCCTTTGACCAGGTAATCCTCCACAAACACCTTGGCAAAAACAGGAATGATCATGTTCAAAACCGCCAGAGCCAACCCCGCCAGAAGAACAAACCCCAAGGCGCCGCCGGATCCTTTCAAACGCCGCCACAAAGCGCCGGTCATGACCGGGCGCCGGCCGCCGGGTTTGAAATCCGGGCCGGGAGCAAAGGTCAGCGCCACCCCTGTGAATGATTGGTCAAACTCGGCATGGCTGACCGTCCGCGGACCGGCGGCGGGATCGTTCAAATAAACCCTGTCGCGGGCAAATCCCTCCACCACCACAAAATGGTTGAAATTCCAAAAGACAATCATGGGGAGAGTCAATGACCGGAGACCCGCGGGTTCCTTCTTGTACCCGTGCCCAACCAAACCGTAATTGGCTGCAGCCTTGACCATGTTGCCCGCCTTGCTGCCGTCCCTGGACACTCCGCATGCCACCCTGAGTTCCTCCAACGGCACATGCCGTCCGTAATATCCCAGCACGATGCCCAGCGCCGCCGCGCCGCATTCCACCGCCTCCATCTGAAAAACGGTGGGGGTCCTCGCCCGTCCTTTTGTCAAGGGTTTGGGAATCGTAAAACGGCTGCGGAAAGTCGGGGGCTTTGAAACCGGAGGCGCGGGATTCATGAGCAATCGTCCTTACAGACCCAGAAATTTCTTTATTTTTGGAATCAGGAGCCGGTATGGCGGCTCCCGGCGGGTGACAATCAACCCATTGCACATGGTTCCGCTTTCGATGGAAAGCGGCGGTCCATGGCGCGAAGTCCAGCTATATCCGCTGCGGGTATCCGCATCCTCATAAAGCGACACCTCCACGGCAATGGGAGTTTCCTCCTTGCACAATTCCTGCACCAACACCTTGTTCTCCAGCACAGCCATCATGCCTTCGGTGGTGGCCGGAAAATCGCTCACATGCTTCACCATGCCTTTGATATAACCAAATTCCTCCTGCTGGATGGTCATGGGTTCGATCAATGCCTCCATTCCCAACACAACCTTTTTTCCCTGACTGCTGGGAATGTAAATCAACGCGGTCAGTTTCCGATCCAAAGACTGCACCCCCACAATCGGGTCGCCGGCATTGACCATCTTGCCCGCGTCCGCCATGACCTCGGTAATCCGTCCGTCAAAAAAACAGATGACTTGCGACGAATGTTCAAAGCTCACGGTGGTCTCCACCAGTTTTGCGCGAGCCTCCTGGATCCGGATCTTGTTGGCAAACAGGTTCTGATGCTGTTCCCGTCTGGCCTGGGCCTGATCAATGTCCACCTTGGTGATCTCGCTGCGGGCTCTGGCCAGCTGCTGCTGGGTGCTGTAATAGGAATTCTTGGTCTGCGCCAGCAGAGTCTTGGTCAGCAGCCCCTGCTGGACCAGTTTTTCCTGGATATCCATCTTTTCCTGGTACCACTTGATCTGATCCTGGCAATCCGCAATCACCTGGCTCAAATCCTTTTTTTGCTGTTCGCTGTATTTATCCCGAATCTCCCGGCTTTCGGTGAACGCTTTTTCCATGCGGTCCTGCTCGTCCTGCAGTTTTTCGATGTTTTCCCTCGCGACCCGGATCTGAGCCTCCAAATCCGGACGATCAAGAACCGCCAGCAACTGACCTTTCCTGACCCTGTCGCCCTCCTTGACTTCGATATGGGAAAGCCGTCCGGAGCCGGTCGCCACCGCGCTATACACGCCTCCCCGCCGGATCAAGATGCCCTTGCCCGTCACTTTGATGGGGATGCTTCCCAGAATACCCCATCCCACCACCACAGCCAGCAATCCGCAAAAGGTGAGCAGCGCCACCCACCCCTTGGGAGTGGTGATTTTCAACAACTGGTCCACCTGCTCGGCGCTGGACAGGCGCTCCAAGGCTGCCTTGCGAAAAAGCTTGTCTCGTACATTTTCCATGCCGGTTTGCGCTTATTTCGCAGCCTTCGGCAAGGAACCGCCTGCCGTCATTTGTTCAACCAATTCCATCCCCGGCAGACTCGTCAAATGCTCCATGGTGATGACATTCAAATCGCCATTGACGGAAACCAGCAATCCGCATTGATAACGCAGATTGGCCAGGGCATTGGCATAATTCATCTGGACTTGGGTTTGACTGATCAACGAACTGGCCAATTGCTGTTCATACTGGGAAACCGAGAGGACGGTTGACATGCCATACCGGTATTTTTCCCTCTCATTGGCCAGGGCTTGGGCGTAATCCCGGCTTGCCTCGGCATACTTGTAGTACTGTGCGGCGGTGTACTTGATATCCTTCAAAGCCATCGCCACCTGGCTCACCACATCGCGGGCCAGTTTTTCCCGTTGGATGACATACTGCCTCCAAGAGGATTCCTGCTGCAAAAGAGCGCCGCGAGCCACGTTGTTGCCCACCGGCCAATCCATGGTGACTTTTCCAAGGAAATTCACGCCGGTCAGATTTTTCGACAAACCGCTGGTGTATTGCCGGGAAGTGCTGCCTTCATCCAACCCGCTGTACCCGGCGGTCAAACCAAGATCCATTTGCGGCAGCAAACCGTTGCGGGCGGCCACCACCAATTCCTTTGCCGCCTGCTCGTTCAGGTAAGCAGCCTGCAAATCCGCCCGGCTGTCCAGGGCGAGGGGATAAAGATCCTCCACCCTCAGCTTCTCAATCACCGAGACGGCGGGCGGCACAGGCAAATCCCCCGTGGGCATGGGCGCGTGGGCAATCTCATCCACCTTCAACCCCATGTATTCGCTCAGGGTCTGGCGGGCGTCTTGAAATTGCTGCTCGGCGCTGAGCCGGGACGCGGTGTATGAGGACTTGGTGGCCAGGGCCTGCTTGAGTTCGCCTGCAGCCATTTCGTCGGCCTTGATCATCACCCTGGTCGATTCCACCAGCCGGTTTGCAGCCTCCTCCGAATCACGGTACAACTGGGCATATTTCAACGCCCCCAGACAGGTCCAATAGTAGGTCGTCGTATTGTAAACGCTCGTCGTGGCGGCATAGCGGGTGGTCAGGCGGCTCGCGTCATAGGAAACGCCTGCAGCCCGCTCCTGCGCCCCCACCGCATCAGTCCCGGAATTGCGCATCAACGGTATGGTGAACGCCAGATTGTAAGTTGACCGCGTCTGCGTGGGAATGGTCGTCACGTTGTCGCCGTTCTGATCAAACTGCAAGTTGGGATTCACCGTCACCCCGTTGCGCAATTTCCGCTGCACCCCCACCGAATAGCTCGTTTCATTCGCGCGCTGGGTTCGTGTGCCGGTCTGCAGGGTATTGATATACGTCAACGGAGCCCGCTGGTATTTTTGAAAACCCGTCACATTGATATCCGGATCAAAAGCCCCGGTCGCCATCCGCCAAGTGCCCAAATTATAACGTTCATTTTCCTTCTGCAGTTGGATGTCGAGGGATTTCTCCAAGGTGGAACGCACCGCGTCAAGAATGGTTATCTTTTTTTCTGCATCAACGGCGTCCCCGGACGAAACCGGGGCATCCTTGGGTGATTTGCCATCTCCCTGCCTGCCCGCAGGATCATTTCCAGCCAAGAATGCCAATGGCATAAAAACAAGACATGCCATCCAAGGAGTCAAACGACACCTTGCCCAAAATTTTGGTTTATTGGTTGGAGAATCGACAAACATATCCGCAGACGTCCTTTCTTCGTAGCCAGACTCCCAACTCTTTGCAAACCTATAAAGGGCAACCAGATATCAACGAAAAATAATTTTCTTGCCATTGGCAAAAACCATGTTTACATTATAACTGAGGGGGGGCAGCCATATGGATTCTTCACAAATCAGTCAATTTTTCACGGCGCCGTGGGGTAACGAGGTATGGGGAATCACCATCGGAATCATTATCCTGTGTCTGGGCATGGCTCTGGGTGGTTTTTTCACCCGGAAAAAGATGCCCGCCCCACTGGTTCCCTTTGTCATCGCCCTGCCTGTCATAATTCCGGCATTCTGCAGCCTTTTTGCCATTCGCGGATATGAAATCCGCCCCGGCAAGCTGATCGTGCAACGAACGGTGTGGCAGGAAACCATTCCATTGAGCGATCTCAAAAGCGTGGAATATAAGGCGGAAATCATGAAAAAATCCTACCGAACCCTTGCCAACGGCGGTGTTTTTGGTTTCATAGGGAATTTCTCCAACAAGAAACTCGGCGCCTACCGTGCATTGGTGACCGATCTGAATAAAACCGTGATTCTCAAATTCGCATCCCACACCCTGGTCGTATCCCCCGGACAACCGGAAGCATTTGTCCTGGCTGCGGGAGCGGCGGCAAAGACGCCATAGGCCGCCATATCGTCGTTTTGCAAAAGCCTCCAAAGGCTGAAGGGAAAAGCCATATTCAACCTTCCATGAATCAATTAAAGGGACTTTTTTTTTCAAATCTTACCGATCTGGATATTCCGCTATTCTCGGATTTAACCTATCCCATCTATCAATCGCGCTTCCGCATTTTCCGGCTTGGCCCGTCCTCGCCGGTGGTGGCGGTGGGAGTTCGCGATGGGGAGAACCCCATCGGCTTGGGGCTGGCCGAATTGGATGTTCAAACTGGTTTGGGCCTTCTCTTGTCCATATACGTGACTCCCAATTTTCGGCGGCGGGGAGTGGCAACCGCGCTGCTTCAACAAGTTGAAAGCGAATCAAGCCGGCGCGGTTGCCGATCTCTTTGCGCAACTTTCGAACGCGATCAGCGTCACGTGGCATATGAAAGACTTTTGCGGCGCTGTCACTATCCCGTCCCTGTTCCCCGCAGCCTGGTTGGCCACGCCCACGGAGTCCGTTTGCTGGAAGCCCCATGGATGCGCCACTCGATTCTGCCAAAGGCGTTCCAGATTTTTCCCTGGAAAAATCTCTCATCCGCTGAAGAGGATGTCATTCGCAGCCACGAGGGGCGGCCCCAATGGCATCCTCCCTTTCTTTCCCCTTTCAACACGGGTTGGGCCATCGAACCGCTGAACAGCCTGGGACTTCGAAACCGCGGCGAAGTGGTTGGGTGGCAAATCAATCATCGCATCACTTCCGACACCATCCGGTACACCGCCACCTTCGTGCGGGAGGATTTGCAGAGCCACGGCCTGGCCATTCCCCTTCTGGCAAACTCCATCCGCCTCCATATCGAAACATCCATTGACACCTTTCCAAAAGCCACCTTTGTCATCCCTCTCGCCATGAAACGCATGGTCCTTTTCGTCCGCCATCACATGCAACCTTTTCTGGACGAATTGAACGACTCCGTGGAAAGCTGGAAAAAACTGGAACAAGGTTGAAGGGTTCGGGGGTTCACGGTTCAACGGTTCGAACGTCGAAATTCGAAATCCCAATAAAAATTAAAATCCGAATCCGGGGATTTCCCGTAAATCTCAGTTTTTGATGAAATTTCCGGGCTAAAACCTTAAACCTCGTCCCTTGAACCTTGCCTAACTCCGCCCCTCGAGGGCCTGCAGATACTGCTGGATGCGCGCCGTCCGGGCACGATCCTCATCATATTCATAAACCCGCTGCAAATTGCCAAGCATCCGCAGCAACACCTGTCGCGGCGAGGCGGGCTTCAAATGTTCTTCGCGAAAGACATGTCCCCGGGCTTCAACCATCTCCCTGCAAGCGTCCGCGTTCAACAAGCGTCCCTGGTTGAAAGGATCGAAAAATTTCCCCTGCCAGGTTACAATGAAATGCCCGGGCAATGCCACCCCTTCGATCCCCAGTTCGAGGCGGCGCCCCAGCAGGATGTAAATCAACGAAAGAGTCAGGGGAACACCAACCCTGCGTTCGATGACCCGGTTGATATAGGTGTTATCCGCTTCAAAATAACGGTTGCGATTGCCCCTGAAACCAAGTTTCTCATGCAACTGATGGCTGAGCGCCCGAATCTGTGAGGATGGCCCGCCTTTCTTGATCTCATTGCGAATCTGGTCTGCAATCTCATCCAACTGACGGCGATACGTTCCCATGTCGGTGGCGGCATATTCGGTGGCGGCCAGCAAAAAGGAAGCCTCCTCCAAATCCACTTCCGACGAACTCCCGGCCTGAGCGCAGGCATGCAGAAATTGACGGTGGCAATGCCCCTGTTTAAGATGCCCCAGCACCTCCGCCAAATGACGTTCCGCCGGCAGGCCGTGCGCCTGTTTCAACCAGTCCTCAAGACATGACACGGAATCATCCCCCGCCTCAATCAACTGGCGCTTTACCATGGACACAGTCGAAGAATCGTCGTCCGCCAGCAAGCGAAATACGGAACTTCTCTGGTTCTCTGTCAAATTGACGCTCACATGGGTAGCATAGCACAAAGGACGTCAATCACCAACGATTTTTCCACACATAAAAAGCAGACGGGCGCATGGCAGTTCCGTCGGGTTTTTTGGGTGGGTTTTAGCCTAGAGGGTCAGGAAATTTTAGATTTAGGGCTACGCTGGCTTGCCGAACATCTCAGGGGCGGTTTTATTTTCCCTTTGGA
>JAQUAF010000139.1 GCA_028687435.1 Verrucomicrobiia bacterium
TGTTGAAGTCGCTTACGATCTTTACCAGAAGTGAGTTTTTTTGTTGCATGGTCTTAAATGACCTCGCACCCATTGTGCTTTACAAGATGTGGGTAAAGATCAGCTTGTCAAGGAGGGGCTTAAATTGAGCCTCCCCTTTTCAAAGGAGGCTTGTCCCGCCGGCTCGTCCGACAAGGCCTTGGCGCAGTCGGAAGTTCCGCAAAGCGGGACGAAGGAGGAATTAAGGAGGGGTGCGTCGAGCGTCAAGCCGCCGCGCCCGGCGCGGCTTAATTTAATGTTTAGGAATTTCAATGTTTGCGGATAAAACGAAATTGCGCCAGTCTCTGGATTCCCGCATCTGCGCATACGCGTCAACCTAAGGAATCAATGAATCATATCTCTATCATAGGCGGTGCGGGAGCCCCGCCCTCCATTTTTTACCGTGCAGACAACGGAGGGCGGGGCTCCCGCACCGCTTCCATCAGAACGGAATGGTCCCAGATTGGGCAAATGTTAGCGGCGTTGGGCAGGACGCCCTCGTTCCCAGGAAAGGATCTCAATTAGGTTGACGCGTATGCGCATCTGCGGGAATGACGGAAGGGGAGTATGCCCATTTCACCATCGTCATTCCCGCGAAAGCGGGAATCCAGTCGGCTTTGCGTCGAGCGTCTGACATCGAGCGTCGAGCAGTTGCCGGGCCTTGAGCCCGGCCTAATTTATTTCAGGGTGACCAGGCCGAAACGTTCCGGGGTGAAATGGCTGTGGGAGAGGGTGGGTGACCAGCCGCCATAGATGGGCGATCCGCCGCAGACGCGGTTGCGGTAGAGGTTGAGCGCCAACGATTTTCCCTCGAACGGTTCTGTGATTTCCAGATCCTTGAGGGGAATCCTGATTTCGGCAATCCAACGGTTGGCTTCGATTTTGGTTTTTGCCTCGATCTGGCTGTTCCACTTGGACATGGCCGACGCGTCGTTGGTCTCGCCCTCTGTGCCGGTGCGGCAGCCATCCCAAATGACGCCCTTGGGATTGACAATGAATTGGAAGCATTTCTTGCGATTGGCCGGGTCCGGGCAAAGATAAATCTCGACCGAATCGTCCATAAACACCGCAGGATCGCCGGATTGGTCGCGTTCGGTCGCCCGGGCCGTCAATTTTGAGATTTCCGGTTCGTAGTTGGCGAATGTCACATACAGAAAATGCCGGTCCCATGCCATCCAGGCCAGGGTTTTGTATTTTGCCTCATCGCCGTTTTTATCGACAAAATGGACGGGCTTGATGTTTTCCCATGGCGAACCGCGCAGGTTGCCATCCATCCGCATCCCGCTCACCGGGCCGGGGATGGAGATTGACGGAGGATTGAGAACCAGCGCATTGCCGAGCCGTTTTTTGGCTTTTTCGAACTCGCCGGCCACCAGATCGATGCGTTGGCGAAAGACGGATGCGTCCCCGGTTTTTGCCCTGGCCTGATCCAGGCTTGAGGACAATTTTTCAAGGACATCCCGTTTGTAAATATTCACGGGATCCTTGGCTTTGCCTTTTTTGTTCCACACTTCCTCGGCGGCGGTCCAGAAGCTTTTCATTTCGGCGGAGGCCGGTCCGTAAAACAGATTGTAATACTCCTCCAGAAGGGCGTCCACATCCGCATTGACGTCCCAGAACAGCTTGGAAGTGATGTAAATGTTCAAATGCTGCATGGCGGGGTAATCCACCTTGCCGGTGACCGGGCCTCCGTCGGGCCAGCTTTCGGCCTGGATGAATTCGCCGCGGCTGAAACCTTTCAACTGGCGAAGGTCCTGCGCGATGAGATGGGGAAAGGGAATGGGGAATCCGACCTTTTCGTGCCAGTAGAGATAGTATTCCCAGATATAGATGTGCCCGGTTCTCTGCCGCCACGCGGCGACGATGTCATCAATGGATTTGCGGTAGGTTGGATCGGGGTATTCCATCCGGGCCTTGCAGATCATGACGGCGACATGAGGATCGAGCCGTTTGATGAGGGCGGGCGGGGCGGTGTAGCCGGCGTAGGCGAAGCAGCCCACCTGTTTGTTGGGATGTTTGACAGCCACGCCCTTGGCGACTTCGTTGACGAAGTTCCAGACGTAATTGGAGAATTTGCAGCCTGTGCCGATCCATGCGGCGCCGCCGTCCGTTTTTATTTGCTCGGGAGTGATTTGCGCCTGGCATTGGGGGCATTCGCAGATTTTTTCCATGCCGTCGTTTGGACACAGGGGAAAGATGGCATGGTCGGGGTTTTTGTCGAAATAGGCGTTGATGTCGTCGATCCACTGACGCAGCACCGCCGGATTGGAGAGGCAGAGGTTTCCGCCGCCTTGGGTGCAGGACAGGCGGCCGAAGTCCCGTTTGCCTCCGATGAGGGCGAAGTATTCGGGATGGGTTTCCTTGTATTTGAGGAAGAAGTCGAAGGAATGGATGATTTGCACGGGGGCCGCGCCGCCGAAGCGCAGGCGCCGGTACCAGACGCTGTCCTGATCGGAAACGGCAAAGTTGCAGAACCATGCATAGCGGTACTCAAAGTCCGGCGACCGGGCGAAGTCCGGTCCTTTGACACGGATGGCGCCGGTTTTTGGGATGACGGCGCCGAGGTCGCCCGGCAGGTACCAGCGCATGCCGCAATGTTTTTCGAGAAGGGCATAGACGCCGTTGAGAGTTCCGCATTCGCCAAAAGCCGCGATTTTGAGACGCGGATTGAAAACCTCGACAATGTTCCATGGGTTGCGGAGGCCGGTGATGGGCTTGCCCGCGTGATCCCGCCCCAGAATGGCCAGCCAACGGTCGCCGCCGGCGATTTTAAAACCATCGACGCCCAGACCGTCGAGATTGAGTCCGAGCGTCCGGGTGAAACGGTTTTCGCCAAGATGAATGACGGTTGTTTTTTCGCCGGTGGAGGGAGGTTCCCTGACGATGGGCAGTTTGACGCCTGTGGCTTTTTCCAGGTGGTTTTGCAGTTCGGTTCCGGCGAAGCGGACCGAATCGGGCGCTTTTTCGTCCACGACGATCACGGCGCGAGGGGCGCCCTTGTCGATCAGGGTGACATCGAAGCCTCCGGCGGCATGAGCCAGGGGAGTGAGGAGAAGAGAGATTCCCATGTGAAGGAGGTTTTTAAAACAGGAGTATGTTTTCATGATTGTTCAATTTCGAGTTTGGCGGCGCGGGAGCCCCGCCCTCCAGTGTTTGCGTTGGAATAAATGGAGGGCGGGGCTCCCGCACCGCTTTCCATTTATTTTTCGATGATTTCGAGGAAGGGAAGGGATTCGCCCGGATGTCCGAGGGAGAGTCCGGCTGGCTGGCCGTAGCCTTCCTCGGCATGGACGTCGCGAAAACGGAATGCGCTGAAGGCAAAGCCGTTCCAGACGTCCGACTGGACCCAGCGGGTGACATCGAATTTCAGGGGATCGGCTTTTTTTGCGGGTTTGAGCACCGTGATCACACCGGCGATTTCCGCCTCATCGTTGGCCAGATCGTTTCCGCAAAGGATCTGCGGTTCGTATTTCAGATGCGAGCATTCGATCTGGCGCGAATCCTGCGGGCCGCAGAACCAGCGGGGGACAAAAGCCAGGGTTGCCGACGCCAGCCAGTTGGTGCCCCCGCCGCGCGTGGCAAGGGATGAAAGATCGAAGCGGATCAGGGATCGTTCGTTTCTCCGGATGGTGTTGATCTGGCCGGCAAAAAGTCCGCTGCGTCCCGATCCGCCGGGGAAATACCATTGCGTGTGACAGGAGGCGCCCGCCCCCCAGTCATTGGTGGAGGCGGGGGAGATGCGGATGATTTTTGGGGATGCGCCGGATTTGTCGATTGAAGCCGGCGGAGAATTTTCCTGGGCGTTCAGGTCGCAAAAAATGGCGCAGAGAAAGAAGACAATAAATGGATGGGCGGGAGAAGATGTGAGGATGGATGTCAGGGAGGTTTTTGAGAGGTTCATGTTGGGGAAAATCAAGTTTTAGTGAAAGTCAAAGGCGAAGGCTTTTAATTGACGGCAGCTTCTGGATTCCCGCATCCGCGCATACGCGTCAACCTAATTGAGATCCTTTCCTGGGAACGAGGGCGTCCTGCCCAACGCCGCTAACATTTGTCCAATCTGGGACCATTCCGTTCTGATGGAAGCGGTGCGGGAGCCCCGCCCTCCATTGTCTGCACGGTAAAAAATGGAGGGCGGGGCTCCCGCACCGCCTATGATAGAGATATGATTCATTGATTCCTTAGGTTGACGCGTATGCGCATTCGCGGGAATCCAGTGGTTCTTTGTGTCGGGCAATTGTCCTTCCGCAATCCCTCCATGGCGGGACGAAGGCAGGTCGGGCGTGTCTCCGTCGAGCGTTAATCATTTTGGATACATGTTGACGGCATTGCTGAGGGAATCCTGCTCGACCCAACTGCCGTGGCCATCCCAGAAGACGGCGTTGGCGCCGTGGTTGTGGCCCCAAAAGACATAAATGTTGCCAGGCGCCAGGTTCCAGCAGCCGGGATTGCACCAGGCATAGGTCAGGCCGGAAACCACGGCTTGCGCGCCGTCGATGAGATAGACCAGTTGGGCGGGGTTGTTTTGGATTTGCGATTCGGAAGTGATGGTATGGGAGTCGCCGGTTTCATAATATCCAAAATCGGCATTGATGGAATAGGTGCAGGTGATGCTGGTGTTGCCGGTGAGAGGCCTCAGATAGGCTTTTTCGGCGGTGGGGCAAACCAGCGTTTTTTTGAAGAATCCCCCGCCGAGAAATTTTTCGGTGACGGTATAATCGGAGTTCCACTGGTCCCAGCCGCCCACATTGGCGCCGTTGGGCATGATTTTTCCCTCCCAATTGCTCATGTAAAGCTGGGTGGCCAGGTGAAACTGTCGCATGTTGTTGAGGCATTGGGTCTGCCGGGCTTTTTCGCGGGCGGCCGAAAGGGAGGGGGAGAGCAGGGCCATCAACAGGGACAAAATGCCGATGACGACCAATAACTCGATGAGAGTAAAGGATGCCAGGGAGGTTTTGTTTTTGGAGTTCATTCGCCAAATTTTTCCAACGCCGGCGGTTTATTGGGGATAGAGGTTGACGGTATTGCTGAGGGATCCCTGCTGGGCCCAGCTTCCGTGGCCGTCCCAGAAGATGACGTTGGCGCCGTGGTTATGTCCCCAGAAAATGGCGGTGCTGGAGGCTTCCAGATTGTAAAACGCGGCGCCGGCCCATGCATAGGTCAGGCCGGAAACCACGGCTTGGGCGCCATCCATGATGTAAGCCAACTGGGCCGGATTATTCTGGATTTGCGATTCGGAGTTGATGTAGTGGGGGACAATCGCATCGTAGTAGCCCATGCAGGAGTTGATCGAATAGGTGCTGATCACGACAGAACTGCCGCCAGCCAGCGGTCGTGCGTAGGCTTTTTCGGCGGTGGGGCAGACGAGGGCAGCCTTGCGAAAGCCCTGGCCTAAAAACGAGGTGGTGATGGTGTTGTCGGAATTCCATTGATCCCAGCCCCCCACGTTGTTCCCGTTGGGCATCAGTTTGCCGTCCCAGGTGTTCATGTAAAGCTGGGTGGCCAGATGCAACTGGCGCATGTTGTTGAGGCATTGGATCTGCCGGGCTTTTTCGCGGGCGGCTGAAAGGGAGGGGGAGAGCATGGCCATCAACAGGGATAAAATGCCAATGACGACCAATAATTCGATAAGGGTGAACCCCCGGGAACGCCTGAAAATGGAATTAAAGGGCCTCATATTTCAACGTGGTTCGGTAATGGCGGGTTGTCAAGTTCATGGCAAACGATTCGGAATGTTGGAATTTTTGATGGATGATTTTCGATTGGCGATTTTTGCCGGCGGTTTGGGGCGAGCGCTTGTCTCGCCGGAGCGCTTGGGCGAAGGCGGATCGACCATCGAACGTTGATCCGTCCCGTCCCGCCGCGCCCGGCGCGGCTCAATTTAAATGTTTAGGAATTTCAAAGTTGGCACGAAAACACCATGGCGAAAAGATTTTTTGACAGGATTAACAGGATTGACAGGATTTTTATACAAGAGGCGGACCTCCCCAACCCCTCCTTGTCAAGCTGAGGATTGCCCGCAGATTATTCTGGACACCATTTTTCTGTTCACGTAATCTGGCCGCATGCATTCCATTAACGGACGAA
>JAQUAF010000140.1 GCA_028687435.1 Verrucomicrobiia bacterium
CCTGGCGGCGGAAATTTATTTGAGTTACATGGGTGTGGACTATATCCGTACTCATGATGCAAGGTCTTTGAATGATGCGCTGAAAATACTGACAACTTTAAATTCAAACTGAATAATCATGAAGATAGCGGAACGGTATTTTTCCCGACCACCGCAGGACTCGGTCTAAATGAAACGGAGAAAACGGAGAAAGAAACGGGAGATTTTGCCGGAATCCGTGCCGGAGAGGCATTCTCCGTCCGGCGCGAAGGGGAGTGCTTTTCCGTTCGCAAACGCCCCGGCGCAAGGGCTTTACAGCGCAAAGGACAGGATTTGTAAAATCCTGTCCTTGAGCGACTTAAATACTAAAATGGTGGAGGCGAGGGGAGTTGAACCCCTGTCCTTGAGAAAAGCGGGAGAAGTTTCTACAGACTTAGCGGGCTGAGGATTTTCAGATGCGCCATTGGCAGTCCGCCCCCTGGCACAGCCTAGCGGCCACGGAAAAGTTTCACCTCGCGACGCGGTCACCCCGCCGCCAAGGCTAACCTGCTATGGCGTGCGGCAGTCTAGCAGGTGTCAACCGCCGCACGCTCGCGGACTTAGGCCGCGAGAGCCAACTGTTCGTCAGCTACTATTTTTTCTCTCGTTTGATAACGGGGCCAACGAGAATCCCCGGTCTGCCACTTCAACCTCATCTCACAAGTCGAAGCCGGTCGCCCCCATCTCTGCCACGCGGAAAACCATCCGTTTCCCGCCCCAAGGGGATGACAATATAACCGGGAATCCCCCTTCTGGCAACGACTCGATTCGACTTTTTGAGCAAAGCTTTTTGAAGCAATGCTTCCGTTTTTCCAGGGTTTATGTTTATAATCACCACCATGAGCGCTCCCCTCGTTTTTCTCAATCGACGTTTCATCCCCGAAAATGAAGCCGGCGTTTCCGTTTTTGATCGCGGCCTGCTGTATGGCGACGGCTTGTTTGAAACCGTTCGCGTCTATGACGGCAAATTCTTCCGGCTGCGCGCCCACATCCGGCGGATGTACGAAGGTCTTAAAATCCTGGGCATCAAGCCCCCTTTCACACAGGAGGAAATGGAAATTTTCACCCGTGAACTGGCCATCACCAACCGCGTTGAAAAAGGATTCGCGAGGCTCGTGATCACCCGGGGCGAGGGTATTCTCGGCTTTTCACCGCGCGGCTCGGTCACGCCCCATGTGGCCATTTGCGTCCGGCAGCGCACCGTCGCCATGCGCGCCAAGGAAATATGGAGTCTCCGGATCCATCCACACCTCATTTCGCCGATTCCCTTGAAATCCCTCAGCTACCTGCCGCATGTGCTGGCCAAAAAAGAGGCGGAGGAAGCCGGTTTCGACGATGCCATCCTTCTCAACCTGAAAAACGAAGTGGTTGAATGCTCGGGAAGCAACCTCTTCCTGTGGGAAGACAGCAAGCTGATAACCCCCTCCCTTGCTTCGGGCTGTCTCCCCGGCATCACACGCGCCGAAATCATCAAGGTCGCCCGGCAGGAAGGCCACCATGTCATCGAAAAAACCGTCAAACCCAATGACCTGCACCGGGCCGATGGCATTTTCCTGTCCAACAGTCTGATGGAAATTGTTCCCGCCAGGATCGGGAAAAAGAAAGGCATGGACAGCGAGACCCTTTCACTCATGTATGAACTGGAGGCGTCCTTCGCCTACCATCGAATTACCTCGTTAAGGTAAAGGCTGCTCAGGCTGAAAACTGAAGGCGTCTGAATTCATGCCGCCAGCTTGCCGCGTTACAGCCTCTTCCAAGAGTCAAATCAAAGTCTGTCAAAAATCCAATTTTTGATTGCGAAGGACCTCCCTTGCCAGGGCGGCATCTTCGTCGAGGAGTTCAATACGAAACCGGCTCACGCCTTTCGCCGCCGCATCCCCGGCCGCGGCCAATGACTGACGGCGCTGTCCGTGATAAATCGTGTTGCGCCCAAAAACATCCGCCCGAACCGGATGTTCCACCCGCATGCGATCCGTCAGGGACAAACGATGATGCCGGCAGGGACGGCTGCATTCACGATGCAAACATCTCCCGCCCAAGTGGGCTGAAAACAGGCAATATTCCGTATGAAAAAGAGGCGGATGAAACCATGCCACCAGTTCCAGACATCCTGGAGGCAGGGCGCCCTGCAACGCAGACACCTCCGCCGGGCCAAGATCCTGAGCCATCGCCACCCACTCGCACCCTTCTTCCTCCAGCAACCAGCGGACGGCCAGGGAATTGGCGGCGTTCAATGAAAAATCCGCAACCTTCCGCAAGGCGCTTCCCCGAAAGTATTCCAAACCGCCCAGATTGCGAATCAACACCCCATCCGGCGCTGCACGCTCAATGTCCTCAAACACCGCAGTCTCCCCGGGTTTTTGAATGCGCGGCACGGCCAGAAAAATGGATGCGCCAGGATGCCGCCGCGTTTCGGCCACCGCCTCCACCCTCTCCTTCTGTCCGGCTGGATCGGCGTAAATCGTCCGCCATCCCATCTCCAATGCGGTTTGAGCCTGTTCCAGCGTCCGGCAAAGCACCCCCCAGCTTCGCTCCGGCAACGGCCCGCCCGTTGTCCTGCAGGGTTCCGCCATCATCCGGTCCAGCACAGGACGCAATGGAGGCCGCTTCCGGGCCGCCTCATCCTCCCGCCACATCTTTTCCAGCCGCTCCACCAAATCACGCCGCAAACGATTCAGTTCGCTCACCGGCAAAATAACCTTTCCATCCAGCTCGTTTTTCAGAGTCTCCAGCCTCCATCGGCTCCCTCCCAACCGGCCGAATTGTTCCCGCAACCGCGGGGAAGTCAAAGGCTGCCTTTCCGCCGCAGCCAGGGGCATGATCGACTGCATCTCGATCCGATGGGCCCCCGCCTCCGCCTCGACCCTTAAAAATTCGCCTTCCCGTCCCGTTACACGAAAAGCCACCGGCTGCCGCAACGGCGGCGGATCCTTTGCAAAAGTCTTGCGGAGTTCGCCCTCCACCCCCTGATCGCTGGTTTTCCAAACCTGCGCGCCCGGTTTTATCCTGCCAAAATCAATCCGCCCGTTGCCGAAAAACAAACGTCTCCCGCGCACTTCATAAAGCCGTCCGCCCTGATCAAGTTCCGGATCGCCGCACGCGACAAAAGCCACGCCATCCCCCGCGCGCAACCGCCGGCATGCCTCTTCATCCACCTCCACAAAATCCCGCCCCACCTGCCGCACCACCCCGGCCGGAACCCCGCGATTTTTTCCGGATTCCCCCCCCACCACATCCCGGCGCCGATCCTCCCGAAGCCATCCAGAGCCCAAACCACGCGAAAAAACGCCTTCCAATTCCCTCATCGCCCGCTCCGGCGGTTTTCCATCCGCCGTTCCGGCTCCGGTCAAAACCGCATCCATCACCCGCCGGTAAAAACGGGTGGCTGCCGCGACGTATGCGGACGTCTTAAGCCGCCCCTCGATTTTGAAGCCGGTCACACCCAGCCGGATCAGTTCCGGAATTTCATCCGCCGCCGCCAGATCACGGGGTGAAAGCAGGAATCTCTTCTCCCCCAACTCGAGCAATCGATCATCGACCTTCAATCCGTAAGGCAACCTGCAAGGCTGCGCGCAATCCCCGCGATTCGCACTGCGGCTGCCCCCAAGCATCCGGCTGGCCAGACACTGTCCGGAATATGAAATGCACAGGGCGCCATGAATAAAAACCTCCAGCCTTGGCAATCCGGGCCCCTTGAAGTCCGCCAGTTCGCGCAATGACAATTCCCGGGCCAGCACCACTTGCGCGATCCCCCGCCTCGCCGCCCAACGCGCGGCTTCGGGTGAAGTCACTGTCATCTGGGTGGAAGCATGAATTTCCATGCGCACCCCCATCCGCCGGGCCAATGCGAGCACCCCCAGATCCTGCACAATCACCGCGTCGGTTCCGGCCTGATCCATGCCTTCCAGCAGCATTTCAGCCCGGGACAGTTCCTCCGTAAAAACCAGGGTGTTCAATGTCACAAACGCCCGCATCCCCCGTTCATGCAGATACCCCACCACGCGGGGCAAATCCTCCAGCTTGAAATGTCCCGCCCTCATCCGGGCATTGAACCAGGGCAGGCCAAAATAAACCGCATCGGCGCCGTTTGCCGCCGCTGCGCGCAGACTTTCCAGGTCATGAACCGGCGCAATCAACTCCGTCTTTGAATCGATCCTTGTCAAATGGTTGCTCACAAAAAAACAGTCCTCTTCTCAACGCCATTGGGGCGCTTCAGGCCGTCGTCCTCCCCTCCCCGCCGAAACCCGCGCGCAAACGCGGGCAGCCTGGCAACCTTCAGTCCGCCTTGACAATTGAAGCGGTGAAAACCGCGTCATCCCGGTCGGCAGACTTGTTGAAATCAATCACAAAATCCACCCGCGAATTCTTCTTCACCTTCACCTTCACCGAATAGTCAACCCCCCGGACATCCGTGGAGGAAATGAACCTCGAATACACCTCCCGGCCATCCACGAATATACGCCCAAAAAAACCGTCCCCCCCCATCACGCTATCCTTCGCGATCCGCCCCGAAATGGAAATCTGCCCGTTCACCTCGCTAAGCCATCTCCGGGCCGCCCACAACAAGGTTCCATCCTCCGCCAGAGTCGAATGCCCGCCGCGGTCCGACAACCAGCAATCCGTCTCATCCCCGGATTTGGAATAACACCATGTCGAACTGCGTGACGTGCCAAAATACTCCATCTTTTCGAACCCTCCCGTTGGAGTCCGATAACAACCATAGCACCAGTTATCCCTCCCCTGCTGATCGGAAAACTCCCGCTCCGAATCAGCCTCCACTCCCCCCGCCCAGCCTTGGAGCATCAACCCCAGCAATATTGCCAGTCCAAAACATCCGGTCATGTTTCGTTTGTTCATGTCCCCGATTCTCCCGATTTTCCCCTCCATCACAAGCCAAAAACCATGGCGACTGCGCACCAACGCTCCCGTCAGCGCCCCCCATTCCCCGGAGTCGCGTTTTTTTCAATCACAAACAAGGCGCGTGGCGCAATCCTTGACATGTAATCCAGCAACCGGACCTGGTTTTCGGAAAAAGAATCCAGCCAGCAGTCACCTTTGACATCAACACGATAAAGCATGGTCTGCTCGGCAAGGTAATCCTTCATCTTCACCCCCAACGAGGGAGGACTCCACTTGACCACCGGCTCGGGATCAGCCTCTGTCCCCTGCTGCACCTCCATGCCCGCGCTCCTAGCTCCGACAACCGCCCCATTAAACCACGTCATGTAAGAGCCGATCTCGCGGGCGACATTCTTCTCCCCGGCCTGGCGGGCGGCGGAAACCCAGCCGAAAAAATTTTCAAATATCCCTCTCAGAGCCCGGAAGGATCCGTAAGAATCCAACAAAACCCCCGTCTCCGGATCACGCTTGTAAGGCACAATCAAGGCATTCTTTTCATTCCCCATTCCGCAGACCCAAAACTTGCCGCGTTTCTCAAACCAAATGCGGGCTTCCGTTCGATCATTCACCAGCACGCATACCGCTTGTTGAGTCAACACATCCACCTTCTCAATACAGGCCGCAGCTGTCCGACAGGCATCCACATCCGACACATCAACCATCACTCTTTTGATCCGGATCTCCTCGCGCAAACGCTCGGCAACCGCCTCCCCTTTCGTCGCCTGCTGCGAAAACCCCTCTGTTCCAGCCAAACCGAAGGCCAGAAGAACACCAATCCAAAATCCCCCTCTTGATGCAAGCCTCACAGTCCAATAACGTACCATAACATTCTCAATCCGCCAAGAACCATTTATTATCAACAGGTTACAATCAAGATAAAATTTGTATTATTAAAAGAGATTAAAATGGTGTTTTTCAAAGAATGCCATTTCAATTAACCTAAATTTTATCCCATTTAAAATCTTTCCTTTCACATTATCGCCACACGCGCCTTTTTTTCGTCATTCCCACGAAAGCGCATTCGCGTCAACCTAACCCGAGTTTCTCAGATTTCGGCGTTTTTCAATTATTTTTCGACATCCTTCAGGTTCAAACTTTGGAAAAAGCCGTATTTTGGCGTGTGTGGAGACCTGCTCCATGGATTTTATTTCCAAGTTG
>JAQUAF010000141.1 GCA_028687435.1 Verrucomicrobiia bacterium
GCCAGCTTAAGAACTTTTCCAGATTGTTTTTCAGACAACCCGCCGATAGTGTGAACTTGTTGGTTATTCATAGGGTAGCCAGTTTGGCCCGCTCGGGCGGGCCCTGGCTACCTTCATGTTTTCTAAAACCTGTCAATGGATCATCTCCCGGAGAATCTCCGGTAGGCCCGGGGGGAGAGGCCTGTCCTGCGTTTGAAATAGTTCGAAAAATAATACTGGTCGGAAAATTTGAGGCGGGCGGACACTTCCTTGATCGACAGGGCGGAATGACGGATCAGGAGCCGGGCCATCTCGATGCGTTTGTCCATCAGATAGGCATAGGGAGTGGTTCCCCAATGCTGCCTGAACAGCCGGATCATATGGGCGTCGGACCACCCCATCTTCCGGCAAAAGACCTCAAGGCTGACCGTCTGCTCCACGCTGGCATCCAGATGATTTTTCAACCGGATCACCTCCTCTGGAATCCTTCCATCCGGAGGCGCCTGGAGAAAACGATGCGTTTCCTCCACAAACCGGTGAAAAATCACCGCCGCCCGCGAATGAAGATTCGCCCCGCCCTCGGAATTCAGGAGAATCATTTCGTCGAAATATTTTCTGAGTTGGGGACAGTCCGGCACATGATAAACCTGATCCAAGCGATAGGCTCGAAACAGGTCATCCATCATCCTCCCATCCGCCACAAAGAAAACCTTCTTCCACGGCGATTTCTTCTCCGGCCAATACTCGTGGGTGCTGCGCTTATGAAGGATGTACAGGCTGTTTTCAGCGGGGGCGCACGAATGGCCGTTGATGCGCAAATAACCGCTTCCTTCATAAATGAACTCAACCGTGCAGGATTCATAATCCCTTCGCCGGATCGCCGGCGTGCGGGCGTCGGCGATGCCATGGGAAGCGCCCAGCAAACGGAAAGGAAACCCCTCCTCCATGCCATTTTCAACATCACTTTTACACATCTTTTTTACCATTCCACATCAAAACTCCCTAGCGCAAATGGAAAATTATGTCAAATTAACACAATTGAATATGAGCTTTGCGCTTTAAAAACCTTTTTAAATTTATCATGAAAACATTGAATATTGGAGTGATTGGAGCGGGGGGACGCGGCTGTCTGGCAAGAAACGCGCATCTCCCCGATGAAGGCGTCCAGATCGTCGCGGGCGCGGACGTCAACAACAAGCATCTGGATAGCCTGAAAGAATTCGTTGGCAAGGACATCTTCCTGACCAACGATTACAAGAAACTGCTCAAACTCAAGGAGGTCGACGCGGTTTTCGTCACCTCACCGGACTTTCTGCACGAAGAACAGGGCGTGGCGGTTCTGGAAGCGGGCAAGGCACTCTACCTTGAAAAACCCATGGCCATCTCCATTGAGGGCTGCGATCGCCTGTTGAAAACCGCCTATAAGACGGGCTCCAAACTGTTTTTGGGCCACAACATGCGCCATTTCCCGGCAATCCTTAAAATGAAGGAAATCATCGACTCGGGACTCATTGGTGAAATCCAAGCGGGTTGGTGCCGGCATTTCATCAATTACGGAGGCGACGCCTATTTTCGCGACTGGCATTCGGAGCGGCGCTATTCCAACGGGTTGCTGCTTCAAAAGGGCGCCCACGACATCGACGTGATGCACTGGTTGATGGGCAGCTACACCCAAAACGTGGTGGGCATGGGCATGCTCTCGGTTTACAATCGATGCAAACGCCGGTCCCCCAAGACCCCGGGTTGCGCCAAATGGGACGAAAATCAGTGGCCGCCGCTGAAACAGACGGGATTCTCTCCCATCATCGATGTGGAAGATCACAACATGATCATGATGCAACTGGAAAATGGCGCCCAAGCCTCTTACATGCAATGCCATTACGCCCCGGACAGCGAACGCAATTACACCTTCATCGGAACCCAGGGACGCGTTGAGAATGTGGGGGATCACGGAGGTTGCGAAATCCATGTCTGGACCCAACGCGGCCCGCGACATGATCCGGATATCATCCACAATCTCAAGGAAGTCAAGGGAACCCACGGAGGCTCGGATCCGGCCATTGTCCGGGAATTCATCCAGTTTGTCCGCAAAGGCATCAAGACCAACACCTCCCCTGTCGCCGCGCGGAATTCCGTGGCAGTGGGCGTGATGGGGCATCGCTCCATGCGCAACGGGTGCGCCCCCCAGCGAATCCCGGAACTGCCCAAGGATCTGGTCCGCTACTTCGCAAACGGACAGAAAAAATAGGCGCTTCAACTCACTGCGCCGTTTTTGACGGAAAAGCCTCCTGCAAAGCCTGGATGAAATCCGGGCTGGATTGATCCGTCAGCAAATAACCAAAGGGCTGCTCACCTTTCTCGAGGAAGGGTTTCATGTAATCCTCATTGGCGGCAACGGTCCGGACAAAAAACAGGGCATCATCGGTTTTCCCGGCCCGGTCAAGCACCGCCGCCGTCTCCATGAGGAGCTCGTTGTCGTCCGGTTTGAGCCGGGCCGCCTTGTTCAGGCAAAACTGGGCCTCCCCATGCTCCCCGAGAAGGCTGCAACACCATGCCCTGCCCATCCAATGGCGGACATCCTTGGGCCAATCATGGGAGAGCTGCACCCAGCAAACCAGGGCCTCCTGATATTTGTTCATCCTCATCAGGATTTCCGCGCAGTTTTTCCACGCTGATTCGCTGCGCGAATCGAGCTCGCATGCGCGGATGGCGGCGGCCATCGCCTGTTTGGAATGCCCGAGAAACATCAAGGCGCTCGATTTGTTCTGCCACGCGACGGCATTGACCGGGTCAATCTCGAGGGCCTGCTCAAACAGCATCACCGCCTGGGGAAACGCCAGATTCATTGCGGCAAGATTGGCTTGGGCAAGAAACGGCGCGGCCGCTTCCGGATTCATGGGGTCATCCGGATGTTCAATCCTCCAAAGCGCGCGGTGGGCATTTTCAACCAGGTGTTGGGGCGTGGCCGGCCCCGCGTTGGAGAGAAACTCCCGATAACATCTGGCAGCCTCCGCGGAATGCCCCGCCTTGAGCTCTTGCGTGGCCTTGCCATACCAGGCTGTTTCGTGTTTGGGGTTTGCAGCCAAAGTCTCATCGAAAAACCTTATCATCCGTCCCGGCTGGTTTAGTTGTTCAATGCAGACCACCTTGTTTCTCCAACTGCTCCGGTCATCCGGAGCCAATGCCAGCGCTTTCTCGTATTCGACAATCGCCTCATCCAAACGGCCAAGCTTGGAAAGCGCCGTCCCCTTGTTCCCAAGGGTCACATGATGCCGCGGGTTCACAGCAAGGATTTCATCAAAAACCCTGATCGCCTCCTCATGCCGATCCATCATCGAGTAAGCGATTCCGATTTGGCGTTTGCAATCAAGGCGTGAAGGGTCCAGGGCCAGCGCCTTTTCCATGGCTTCGATAAACTCCATGCGATTTTCGGCATTCGCAAGTTTCCAGGCGGCATCGAACAGTTTGAGGGCCGGCAACCGCTTTTGCGCGTCCTGAGCCTCCGCCTCATAACCAGGCGGCGGGGATTTCAAAAAATTCTGGAAGGCCGTGACCGCCAGCGTCCAGTGCTCAAGGTTTTCCCGGCAGACCCCCAGAAAATAACTCACCAAATAAAGCGCGTTGCACCCCCGTGGAGTGTTTCCGGACGAAGACAAATGGGCTTTCCGATCAATGCACCAGCCCATACGATGCCAGCGGAGTTCCTTGTAACAATTCCTCACCTGATCGAAATTCATCAAGGCTTCCTCGTATTGCCCCCGCTCCAGAAGGATCTCGCCCCGGGCGAAATAAGCCGGGGCGCACTTCCGGTCAAACATGATCGCGCGATCGTACTCGGCCAGGGCGGCGTCGATTTTCCCGGCCCGGCGCAAAAGATCGCCGCGGCGCCCGTAAGCGGAAGATCGGCGGCCATCCCTCTTCAACGCTTCGCCGCATGCGGCCAGCGCCTCGTCGATCCGCCCCAGCCCGGCAAGGACGGCGGCCTTTCCATCCCACAATTCAGCGTCCAACCTCACTGCAAGGGCGGATTCAAAACACGCCAGCGACTCCTCAAACCGCCGCCGGGGAAGCAAGAGAAATCCCTTCCGGCAAAGGGCCGTGAGATTATTGGGATCCATCGAAAGCGCCAGTTCCAGAAATTTAAGCGCACGAGCATCGAATTCGGCTTTTTCAAGCAGTCGCACGGCCTCGGCGCAAAAAATCCCGCTCGCGACCGAATCATCGTCCGGCGTCACGACCCGCAATTCCTTGAGCCGGGCGTGCAACGAACGGGATGGACCGGACGCAAACCGTTCAGACACCCAGTCGAACGGATCGATGCGCGTTCCATTGATCAAAACCACCTGCCCTTTGACCTCGCCATCCTCCCCGTCCGCCTTCCATTTCCCTCCCAGATTCCGGCGCAAGACCTCTCCCACATAGCATCCCAAAGACAGTCGCTCGTCGTCCAGCTTTATGGGGTGTTTCGTGTGAACGATCCCCTGCGGTGTCTCCCCCGCCTCCGAAACCCAGACATCGATCCAACCCAGGCTTGCCATGCTGAAATCCAACCCGAACTCCGCCCTCCCCGCAAGCGACACAATCCTTTGAGCCGCCTCCTCAAACTGAAAGGTTTCCCGCTCCTCAAAAAAATCCGGATCGGACTGCCGGGCTTCGGCGAGTTTTTCAGTCAATTCCGTGAACCACGGCCCGTTCAAGGATGGATCAAGCCAGACCGCAAGTTCGGAAAACTTCACCGCCAGCGCCAATCGAGCGGGATCGGATTGTTCCTGGCTTTTGGCAAGGAACACCCTGGCCTGCGACAAGAAGTCGGAACCAACCGGAGCGCGGGCATCCGGCAGCAGCTGTTCCATCAAGGGCAAAAAACATTCCCACAAGGAATCCAACGCCCCATTTTTAAAACGGTTGAATACCCTGGCCAATGGAAAAATCTCGGTTCCAGCCTGGATTTGCAAATGCATCCAGAGAGGATTCTCCGGCTGTTGCGGATCGGGCAGCCACTTCCCGCCAAAAGCGCGGCGAACCACTTCGCCCAGATAGCATCCAAACTGGATGATCAAGACCCCCTTGCCCTGGCTGGGAACATAAGACTCCTGGTTCGGGGCGTCACCATCCTTCCCATGTAAAACCTCAATAAAACTGTCCAAAGCAGCCAGGCTCGTGGGGGAATAATCCAAAACAATCCCAAAACCGCCCATAAACGGATCCTGCGCAGAACGGGCAACCAACGCCTCTGCAATCGCGATCGGATCCAAAGACGGCCTTGGCAGAACCGCCTCGCAGAAATTACAGCAAAGCACATTCTCCGGATTGTAGCAGCCGCATGAGGGGCATTTCATAATTAAAACCAGGCTGCCAGCGCATGGTCCGGAATCATTTCTTCTCTTTCTTCAAAAAAGGCTCAAAAATCTGCTTTATTTTTTGCGAACGGGCAAGCGACACAGGAGTTTGTCCATCGGCGGATTGGCCTCCGAACGGATTGGGGGCATCTCCTTTTCGGTATGTGGAAACGACCGCCTTGGAATTGAGCGGGGCGTAAAGATCGGCGCCCCGGGCCATCAGCAGCTCAATCAGTTCCGCGTTTTCCTTGATCACCGCATAATGCAACGCTGTGGCATCCAACTCATCCTTGGCGGTCGGGGCGGCTGCGGGCGGGCGCTTTTCGGTCCCGCTCTTGGACGAAGGTTGTTGGCCGCATCCGGCAAAAAGCAACATGACAACGGCGAGCGCATATCGGACAACGAAAAAAAATGAAAGAGTTTTCATGGTTAAAACCGGTTGGGTTCGCGCGCTTGTCCGGCAACATTTTTCCAAGAAAAAAAACAAAAGCAAGCAAAACAACCAACGTTTCCAAGCGTCTGAAAACGAGACGGTTCGCTCGTTTGTCATGAAAAAAAACTTCCCCCCCCTTCCCAGATGACGGCGGACGCATGATTCCCCAACAGAATCTATCCTGACGGGGACATGGGCGCATGGCAGCTCCGTCGGGTTTTTCGGGTGGGTTTTAACCTGATGTGAGGGGATCCCCGGTCATGAGGCTGCGCAGGTGATCAGTTTAGGTGGAGGGAGGGCATGGAAATCTGTTTGGCG
>JAQUAF010000008.1 GCA_028687435.1 Verrucomicrobiia bacterium
GACCCCCTCCCAAACAAGACAACAACTGAACAAAAAATTTTACCGAACTTGGAACAACACGGACCAACAAAATAACAACATTTTCAAACCGGCGGTTTTAGGACATTTTCAGACCGGCGCTTACAATACGGCGACCAAATCATTGGGCAGTTGAGATGTTGGGATCGGGTGGTCATCACCGGGACCATGGTGGATGTGTGTCATCCAAGGGCCATGGAATGGGAGTTGAGAAATCGAGACATTCGGTGTTTTGACATTAGGCAATTTGCCGAGCCGTTGAAAGAAACGGTTCGGGCCAATGCAGAAGCCTTTGCCCAAAAAAGATGCATGAATTTGACATGCATTTTCAAACCGGCGGTTTTCATGCATTTTGCCACCGGCGCGCTCAATGCCGCTTGATTAAGCTGTCATAAGTGTCGTAGTCCCCAACTATGACGCATATGACGCTCGTTTTCTTCAACCCGTCACTTTTGTCAAGACGGTGCTCCGCGCACCGCTTACACTTTATCGGCTGATCGCCCGGCAGATGCGGGGTTATGGAGATGCCCAAGCCCGGCAAATCTTTCGGGATCTGCTGGACATGCCAGCCCAAGTGGAAATCACCCCCTGCGAAGTGCGCGTCGATTTTCATCGCCGGGTCCATCTTCCAATCGTGCTGGCTTCCGGACTCTGCGATAAACCGGTACGCATACCGTGGTGGGACAATCGCCCCGTAGGCTCACGACATACACCGCCGGTTGATCAAAAACCGAGAAAAACAAGCGTCGCGGCTGCGGCCCGGAGGCGGAATGAGCGGCGAAAACTTAGGGCAATTCTGTGCCGTGGAAATTCGGGCTAGTATTAGAGGTTGTTCCGAAATTCGGGTAGCGGCTTCAGGTTCAATCCATCATTTTTTCGATTTTTCATGATTTGGTCAACTTTCATTTTTGCCTCCAAAATTGAAGCACATTTGTTTTGGAGCGAATTCAAATATCGGCGGAATTACCGGTGGATTTCTAACTTTTTCCAACGCACACATGATGGTGGCCACATCCGCAAACATCGACATCATCCAATTACGCTTTCACTGGATTCATTCTAATCGTTTGCCCCATGGCCACCACATTCTCCGTCTTTACATAATGTGCCAAACTATTGGAGCTGGAGATAATATATCCTCCTTGCGGTCCCAAATCCTTAATGAGTTCGCGAGTGATAGTTCGAATTTCCTCGGCGCTCCCTCGTGACAGACAGTCGATGTCCACATTGCCAACCACACACAAACGCCGACCATATTGGCGCTTAACCGCACGAATATCCATACTGCCGGGCTCAAAGGGATGCAACGCGTTCATTCCCAAGGACAGCAAATCCTCCAGGATCGGCATCAAATTCCCGTCGCTATGATAAACCCAAGGCAGCGTGATTTCCTTCGCCGCAATCCGCAGGGACGGAAGAATCTGCCGTCGAAAAACCTCCGGGGAAAAGAACGGGGCGCTTTTCCAAGCGATATCACCCCCGGACCAGATGAAATCAAACCCCATGCCGCACAACCGGCGCAACACCTTGGCCGACCACTGCGAAAACTGCCGGAACACTTCCCCCACAAATTCCGGATCATCGCTCAACGCATAGGAAAATCCCTCGACCCCCATGGATTGAATGGCCGATCCCGCCCCCAAATCCGTCACCACCGTGGTCGCCAGGTCTTTCGGCGCTCGTTTCAGGGCTTGATAAACCTCCTCATACAACACGTCGCTTTCAGGATCGGGAAAAGCCCCGGCAATCTTCGGCAAATCCTCCCGGGTTTTCAGCAATCCGTCGATGATATATTGATGCCCATCCTCCGATCGGCCAAAACGGCAAATGCCCGGTGGACAGATTGCCCCGCAAAACACATTACAGATGCCCAAGAATTCTTCCAACGTTTGCCCGGGCGCAATTCTGTCGGCATATGCCGTCCGCAGACTCTTCGCGATGGACATTTCCGCCCAAGGCACTCCATCAGGCATCCCTCCCTTTAACGCCATCATGAGCCGCTCTCGTGGTGTTTGTTCAATATTGTTTTTGTTCATGTTTTTAGATTCAGGCACATAGGCACTGAAGAAAAAATTAAGTCCGCCTGTGGCGAAAAACTTTTCATTTCCATGTGAAAGTTATTGTTCAATTGAAAGCACATAACACAAGCGTGAGGTTGTCATTTCATCATCCTCAGTTGGCGGTATTCGCTTTCAATTTTAATAGCATCACCACTAAATCCGCAAAAGGAACAGAGAAATTCCTCGCCTTGCTCCTGCAAATGAACCTCCCGATCCGCGACAAGACAGCGAGGGCACCGCAGTGGCGCAAGGGTAGGACCCCATGGAATGGGAAATTTCGGCCATCTCGAACGTTTTTTAATGAGCGGACTTTCGGTTCCGCATTCAACACATTCACGACAAACCCGAAGTCTCGAACTTAGCTCGGCTTCCGCCGCCATCTCAACCCGCTTCCAAAGCGCCATCTCATAAAATGTTTGAATCACCGTCCCCTCACTAATCACTCCGACACAATCTTTATCATCTGTTTCCAACTTAAAAGCAAACCCTTCGTGCGAAAAACAGACCCTGCACTGACACGCCTCCGCAAGTTGAACCATTTTTCCCCGATGCGCGCAAGTCAGCCAATGGCGTTCTTTCAAATTCGCCACCTCAAGCCCAATTCCCGCGATACTTACTGGCAAGTCAGTGGTCCCCCAAGTCCCACGCACATACTCATAAAATTCAATCATAATCCCGGCTCGACTGGGATTGATCAGTCGCCGGGAGGTGCTTATGGTCCCATTCAAATCGATAGTGGTCGTGATCACCAATTGACAGGAAAAGTCTCCTAAACGCAATGCCAAGGAGGCATACCGGATTCTCAACTCATTTTCCGTCCGCACTATTTTTTCAATCGCGAGAATTTGATGACTTAAATCCACAACATGATCTCCTTGACGAATCAAGCATTTTGCCATCGAAGTGTAACGATGGTGATGCTGAATCAGAAACGGATGGCTGCCATCCCAGAGGCAGGAGCTGTCCGGCCCCAAGTCCTTTTGGATGTCCGCAACATAAGGGCGCAAATCCAAAACAGCCCCCCCCTGCGAGGGGGCTAGCAGAACCCTTTGCTTCGAATCCAAATACCAAATATAACTCCGCTTCGAACCACGTCGGATATCTTGCCAGTGCGCAACCGTTGGCGGCGTAACGCCATGAAACTGATTTAAATACCACTCGCAAAATTCAGCCAACGAAACACTCTGCACCACTTTGTCCCGCACCTGCTCGCCCAAAAATGCAAGATACCGGCCATACACCCAGATAAATTCTTCCGGGTTTTCATCGAATACGTGAGGAGTATTCTCTTTAAAGTTTCCTTCAAATTCGAGAAACTGATAATAAGCATAGCCATTATTCAACTCCGCCTGACTCATATATTGTTCAAAAAAACGCTTGGTATAACCGACATCCCCCTTCCAAACGCTTTTGCTGCGCATCTCATCCATAGGCTCGCTGCTAAAAAAATCATTCCTTGAATCATAGGAAAGCATCAAATCCCGACTAAGATGTGGGACGCACGCGATCCCGATCCCTTGGTCAACCGCCCCCGCCGGAACAAATGCATTGTTGCGCCGAGGAATCCAAGGCCACCAAGGCGAGCCTTCCATCCAATTCACCCACTCCATATTAAAATAGCGGTGACCATGAGTCACATTAATCCCTTCCTCAAAGCAAACCCCCATCGCACCAATCACCGTCGGCGCCGCCTGTTTGATTGCCCGCAACGAAGCGCCATCCAACGCACCCGCCGCCACCGTAGTCAACGGAGTTCCCAAAGCCTTCAAATACAATTCAGCCATTGCTTTCGCAAGACGCGGCTTTGCCTCCGCGTCAAAATGAGGAAAGCGTCCTGGCTCATCCTCAATCTTACACTCCGTCAACATGGGTTCGTCAGGCCTTACCCATAAAACCAGCTCAACACCATGATCGTCACGGTATCGCCGCAAGTCCGCCTGGCACTCCGGCTGCCTCAAGTGCTCCGGAAAAACCAGCAAACTCAAGCGTAATCCCTTGTCCAAAACCGCATCAACCATTCGCGCCGTCAACGCATTCAATCCACCATAGGATAAAAAAACATTCAAGTAACGATGATTCATCAGACAACTTTTGTTATTATGTCGAGTAGGCATTGGAGTATTCTCCTTTAGGTTTAGTTTGTTTTCTCTGTTGCTCTTCTCTTTCGATTTGAAGAGTGCCACATTATTCCACCAATGCCCCTCCCCGAACCGGACGGGCGTTCCACCATGGCGGGACCGCATCCGGCTCTCGGGCAAAACTCTCGGTTACACGTCACCATGTTCCAATATGGGAACCATTCCAACTGTCCACAGAATGCCATTTCAGTGTATGGTCGTGGCAGCGGCGATTCCCTCGTTTGACCTTCAGCCCCTTCGAATGGTTTCCCTCCCTCGCCGGACGTTACTCCGGTTACTCCTCTACTACAGGCTGGTCCGTCAACCATGCCGCCACACTCCCGCCTCACCGCTGTTGCGGCTCGTAGGGAGCTTCCTTCCGCAGGAGCGGCATGGCCTTCCCAAATCTCAGTATCCACCTCGTGCCGATCCGTCGTGGTCTCAGCCCCCGGCAAGTATCCGCCTGCTTCGCCTTTGGCGCAGGTTTCGTTGCTGGCTTCAGCCATATGAAATCCCCGGCCTCTTGCAATTATCATTTCGAGGCTCAATCCCTTCATTTGCATTACGACTGACCCGCTCCCATGTTCCTGGCTCCACATGTTCAGTTACCCTCCCATGTGCGGGGCACGGTTCCAGCCTGCCGGCTAGACTTTGGCTGGGCTGGTTTCTCCAGCAGGCATCTGCTGTTTTCTCTTGGCGCACTCATGATTTTGTTTATTCCAATTAGTAATGACTATACTTATATTCATCCGTGCCATCTTCATTTTCCTTCGGTTTCTCCGTTTTTCGCATCAGCTTCCACACTGGTTTGGTGCGAAAAGGCGTGTGAAATTTTCTTGTCAGGCGATCTTCTTTCTCCAAGTGGTCCATACACGCGCGAATGCAACCACGGGCGCCTTCAATCGCCGGCCAATGATGGAAGCTCGACAACGTCGCATCCGCGAAAGGCAGCTGCTGTCGCAGATCGGGACGCCCATCGCCTGACCGCGACTTGCATTCCTTGTTTAAATCGAAGGACTTATCTGGCGGCAAAAACGGCGAGACTTCATGCACACCGCCGCAGTACGCGATTGAACACGACGCACAATTCAACTTGCCCCACTTGCATTTCTTGCCTGCCACATTGACCTCCACCGTCTCTTTCGCGCTAATGGCCTTCCCGCCACAATCTTTCACACATCGCATGCAATGATCACACAACTTGCCCTCATACAGAGGATCAGGTTCGAGAGGGGCATCGGTCAGAATAAACGCCACTCTCTGTCGCGGACCGAATTCAGGCGTCAAAAGCAGGTTGCTATGCCCAATTTCACCCAGTCCGGCCGCCACTGCGGCAATTCGAAAATGAATCATGACATCGGGAACCGGTTTGTCTGGGGAAACTGCAACGGTGGGCCGATTATAGAGTTTCCCATCGCCATCGCTGATCGCTGCAAAATGGTTTTCCATCGTTATCGGCACCGCTTCCCACCCTTGATCTTCCAGAAAGTTTGTGACTGCCCGCAACGTGGTTGGAATTTGGATTCCATTGATGTGCGCATAACCCATCGTGGAGTAGTTAATGAAATAAGTGCCCTCCTCAATGCCGCGCAACGTCCCGCGCGGAATGCGGAATGCCAAGGCGATCAGAGTTTTTGCGCCTGGAAAAATGTACCGGGGATCCATTTGCTTTGGCGCGCCTTCAAAACGATCCATGGAGGCCATGCCGACCAAATCAGCTCCCGCTTTCTTTGCGAATTCTTTGACGTCTTTTGATGTTAACATAGGTTGTGTTGTGTTTAATGTTTATAATTTCAGTGTTTTCTTCTAAAAATCAAACCGCCATTCCGTTCCAAACTCCTTTTCATGCGCATTTTCCAAATCATCTCCAAAATTTGATGAAGCCGATTTGCAAAATTAATGCCTAGACTTGTCCCGGAAAATTTCTTTCAAAATAATCTTGGCAATCAAAGTCTCGGTGGCCTCAATCAAATCATCATTACATTGGGATGCTAAATGATAAATTTCGGGGGCTGAAATCCGCGCGCCCCCCCCCACACGTCTAATCTCGTTCCAGATAGTTTCAAGCGCATTGCCTTCCTTTTGGAATTCAGGTTCTGAATCATTGTCAAGAACCCGCTTAAGCTCAGAGAGATATTTCCCTGAAAGTTGCGCCCATTTTGCAACCCGCTCCTTGAGCAGCACACCGCAAGGACGGGCCATAAGCACATTCATTTCACAGGCATCCTTTTCAAAAGCTGTCCGGCTGGTAAAGATAAAAAAGCCATAATCGCTTGGGGCGTGAAAATTCGCGAGCGTTGGCACCCACGAAGTCACGGATTCGGACGGAGGGCCAGTGCGAATATTTCGAACAACATTGGCTCGCCAACGTCCTTGGGGAGGGAAGGGCATTTCCAGGATTGTGGAAGGGATCTTCAACTCGAGCGTCCAAAAATCCTTGCCCACAATGGCGGCAGCATCAATCAGGTTGTGCAACTTGGTCGAACTCTTCATCACCCGCCCCGAGACAAACCTCGCGCCATCCGCATTGGCCGCAACGCAAAAAAGCGGAGGAGGCGCACAGCCCTCAGACACGCAGAAAAATTGAATGCTATCGTCGCGGGAAACCAGTTCTCCATCGCGAAGTTTTCTTTCGATTTTCTGTGGATTTGGCTCCAGCGCATGCACAGCCATATAGAGAGCATTGGAAGTCCACCCAGCGCGAAAATACGTTTGTTTTTGGGCTGGTGCCTGGTTGCCGGGCACATAAAAGCCATCCGAAACAGGAATCGTGTGCCAAACCCGTTCGTCAATACGACCATCAATAACCGGTTCCTCGCTTAAATGGATGCAGGTGTACTCCAAGTTATTCGTTGCTCCGGACACCTTGCTGAACAAAATGGCGATGAGCGACAATCTAAGCAAGGCGATCTTCATCGGACCTCCTTAACTTCTATTATTTTTTCCCCAATCTGACCGGACGTGACGTCACGCGCCCAGATCCGCCATGTTCCACAAGTCTCATTGCGGGCCAATCTGCAACGAAACTCGCCAAGCCCGGCCTGAAGGATTACATTCTTCTGATAGTGCATGGCTTCGCGACCATCAGGAGTGAAAAACCTGACATTGACCACATGCGCGTCCGGTTTTCCAACCGTTTTCAGTTCTAATTGACAAATTATTTCTTGGCCTTGAAGGACAGAACCGGTCGCCGTCATTTTAAGGCCTTGTATCGAATATGGCAGAAAAGCAAAGAGTCTGGCAACACCCGGTTCAACCGAAGTTTTGAGCGTGTCTATACACCCCGCATATTTACCCTGCCGCACATCGTAAACGTGGCAATTGCTTCCGAGCGAAATCATCACCTCCATCTTCTTTGGCAGCTTGGCGTCATTTAAAGCATATCTTATCGGAGACTCCGGGAGTTCCTGCAGGACTCCCAAATAGCGGGAAGTTCCGCTGCGAAAAGGATATATTCGGACTCCTTCTGAATGGGGCCGGACGGGATATTCTTTTTGGTGCCCCACGAATGGCAGCAGGACCGAAAAAATGGTGGCAATGGCTTGACTTTCGGAACCTACAACATCTTTACCACCGGCTTCAAGCGAAGCAACGGAGCCAAGGTAAGGAGCCAGTGAAAAGTTAAGCAGAACCGCCTTGCCCTTGCCATACGGGTTGACAAAGAAACCGGGTGTATTCCGCAGCAGCGCATAACTTTTGGCAACCGATGGTTTTAATGAGGAATCCGCGACAGTCTCGAACGTCGTATTCGAAAAGCAGGTTTCGTTTATGGCCACAGATCCTTTCATTACCGCTGGTTTTCGCGTGTCTTGCTTGACACCAAACACATCGTCAAGCAAACCAGCCTTATACGGTTTGCCATGTTGATCGCAAACGGCGGGACGAAGGTCAGCTAGGAGCATTCCCCCTTTCTTGACAAACGCACTGATTTCCCCGGCCTGTTTTGGCGATACGGACTGGCAGAAAGGCAAGATCAGCAATTGGATCCTTCGTTGTGACAATTCCCCCCTTTCAACCTGCTGGGCTGAGATGACCTCAAAAGGATAACCCGTATCTTCAAGCAACGCGCTCAAACTATTGAGCACCTTCATTGTCCATGGAAAATCCGGGGTCAGAGTTGCCGCATGCTGGCTGGCGGCAGAATACAGTATCCCAATTTGCTCATGCTCCTTTTGAATCGAAAGCAGCAGTTTGGCCAGGCCACATTTCATCTCCTGGATCTGCTCAAGATTGGCCTTGAAAAAATCGTAAAATGAAAAGTCGGGAGCGATAATCGATCCGCGTTTGCCCGGATTTCCGTGCCAAACCATAAAAGTATTCATGCCACGAAAAAGGAGTTTCCAAGAAATGTGACGACTGAAGATTTCACTGCGGGCGCCATTGTAGCCGCCATAATATGCCCCAACACAGGACTCTCCATCCATAAAACTTCGAATGGCATGGGGAACGAAAGGCCCGTCATAGGGACAGTTATAATTCATTGCATTTGCCAATTTATAATAGTCAACCGCGCTAAAGCTTCGCAGATACCTTCCATCGCTCCCCTCATAGCCTACCCGGGCGTTCGGAATCAGCCCGCGGATTTCCGTCCGCGCCAAGTCAAAAGTTCCAGCCCAAACACTTTCCATATGGGTGCGATAATCAACCCAAAGCGGCGCCAATTGTGGATTCGCCCTGGCCTGCTCCAACGTCACGGGCTCAATCTCGTCAAAATCCTGATAGGCGCTTCCATATTCACAATTGACTTCCGCAATCGACCCATATTCCCACCTTAGAAACTCGTGAAATTTTGCCACACAGGTCGGTGAAAAACAGACCTCGTAAGCTCCTGAAACGAAGTGGCATTCATCTCCCAATGAAAACTCCCGAACCGAAAACGGAGCCAGTCGCTTTGCCGTGCGCGTTAAGAGAGACTTCAGTCCATCCACAAACACCGTGTCAGTCAGACAAGGCAGCCGGACATGATCATCTTTCTTGCGGGGAGGAATGTCTGGATGGGGATAACCATCGCTTTTCCTGTCAAACAAGCGGGTGGCATAGGGGATATGCCGCAAGTTGGCCATGGCAAGCACCTCGTTCCAAGTTGTGTATTGCGTATCAAATCCGGATTGAAAAATATTAGAAAGAAGCGGCAAGGCAAGATAACTGGCACGAAAAGAATCCACCCATAGAACAAATCGCAAGTCATGTTCAGGGTAGAAATCCCGGTACGTGAAATAATCGCATTTTCGATCGAGCGCCCCATTCTTATTCAACAAGACAGCGTCAACATATTGAAGCAGCGAGAGTGGTGGAACCGGGCCAAAAACAAAGGGTATTTCCTGAACGGAAGACTTGTTTAGAATGGGAACAACGGTTTCATTGGCAATCCGTCCAAAATTGTCGCGTTGTCTGATCTCCAAGCGCGCATCCTCGCCGGGGTTCGCAAGCATTATCACAATTTTACCCCTGATATTTTCACCGATCCCAAAGCTTTTTTCAAAGGCAAGATCCTTGATCAAACTTGTCCCCTCAACATGCAAATGAATGCTTCCAAAGGCAAAAATTTTACCGTCGCGGCCAGCCGCCAAATCAGCAAAATACTCGCCGCGGGCAAGGGGTGGCACTATGAATTTTGCCCGCTGGGGTGAAGAGTTGATCGTTAGCTGTTGTTTATCAGCAAAAACCTGGATTCCCATTTTTGACCGGACGGTGAATGTTAAATCGAACAGCACACTTTGGCGGGAACAAACATCAAACGCGAATTCCGTGCTTGTATTTTGTTTGGCGATGAGTTTCGAAGCTCCCCGCAGCTCAATTTCCGGGGCGTCCCCGATCGCATAAAACATCAACTGAATGACCAATGCCAAGTAATACTCATAATCGATGTCGTTCCGAGCCAAGAGATTCCCCTTAAAAGGCGGAGTCAACATTTGCAGGGGAGGAACAGCAAAGCCTTTCAGTAGAAAAATTTTCCCTTTTCCAAAAAAACTGCAATCGACAGTGGCATCCCAAAAAGATGCAAAATCACGCTGGGCGGCAAACTGCGGCAACCCGCTGAAAGGGAAAAGAAAATTCGGCGGGCTGTCAATTTTATTTTGCAAAGCCATGGTCAGATACTCGTCGCACTTGCTGACTTTGCCGAGCAACGGCGTTCCCTTTTGCACCTTGAGCAAGATCCGGGCACGATGAATTAAAGGCAGAGCCGTCCAATTGATGTTTCCCAAGACGATTAGATCATAGTTTCCTTTGAGTTTGTCCTCGAGATCGTCTTTCACGGCCTGCAGGGTAAGATTCGAGGGATTGGATTTGCCGGCTTCCCAAAACGTGTTTTCATTTTCCATGGCAAACACGGTGTATTTGAGCGGCATTCGTTGCGCGAGTTCGACCACCTCCCTCATATTGGTGCGACTGACAATGAAAAGCGCCTTGACCGGCCTCTTATTATAAGATTTCAGCCAGGAAAGATGGGGGGATACAATTTCTTCCGTCGGACTTATGAACTTGGGGCCATAGTCAACAAATTGATTCGCACAAAAACCATCGCCAGCGAGCAACACAGTGACAATTCCAACCATTACCGGGATGCCAATCAAAACGCGCAGCCTTGAAAAACACAAAAAAATTCCCAAAATGGGGGAATTCCGCGTTTTCGGTTGGTCGTTTGTTTTCATCAGTTGATTTTTCAGGTCTAAAAACTTCTCGCAACCATTCAGGTTGACAGGCTTAAAACTGAAAGTTGAGGACATTTTACCGGAAATTTCTTGGCGATCTTGGCGGTTCTTTATCAGACAACCGAATTTCCCCCCACTGCCCCTGTATCTATTGAACCGTTTCAACTGTCCATGGCATTGCTGTTATTTGCGCTTCAATCTCCGCAGGATGTATTTTTGAATAAATAAATACCGCCTGATTTATTGGCATCGTTATTTTTTCAGGGGCTTAACCCTCCAGCATACTCGTAGCTTGTGTTTCCGTTAAGTTTTTCAAGCTTGAGACAGGCACGCAAATGACAACCTGTGGAGAAAGTTGTCCTCACAGTCGTGAGATATGATCGCAAATCACCGTTATCCGGTATCCAAGCGACATGCCCGTCCACAAAGAGGCCATTCCAGCCATTTTCATGGGCCACATGAGCGGAATCATATAAAAGATCAACACACAGGAGCACGCTGGAGGGATTGCGGATACCAAAAATTAAAAGTGGTCGAAACCCCGTAACGGTGCCCCAATCTCCCTGGTATCCATAGAAACTTGTGTCCCCATACGGCCGGCTGCTGTATCCATTAAACCAACTGATGCCGGTCGGGGACTTGGGAAGTTCCAAATCACGAAATTTCCGTAGCGAGGGACAGTACAGAACAGAATAGGGGTTCGCGCACTGCAAGTAACCCTTGTCCCACAGCAAACCGGGCCCAAAGTAAATTCCTGCATCTTTATAGGCGTAGCAAGGCCCATGCTTATAAATCGCAATATTACCCTCGTTGTTTTCCGCATACATCGCATAGGCCAGCCCAATTTGCCTGAGATTAGAGATGCAAACCGCTCGATTGGAAAATTCCTTTACCTTCCGCAAACTCGCAAACAACAACGCCACAAGCATCATTATAATCGTCAAAACAAATATGAGCTCGAACAGAGTTAATCCTCCCGTTGCTTTACCACGGGCGCCTTTTGCAAAACTCCCGGCCATTTTTAAATTTCTTCTACAGGCTGTGATTTTTTGAGTCATCACCCACCGCAAAAAGTTTTTTATTGACATATTTCACCCCGTCTTTCAGACGGCCAATTTTTACATTACAATCCAGCGTTTGTCAAATGTTTCAGCATCTTTCCACGTTTTCGAGGCATTGGCATCAACATGATACAGGAATGGGAATCTTCGCACTGTCCTCATTGGTTTCCGAAGCAAAGTGTTGATACAAGCTGAGTCCTTCAACGCTATGACACTCCACATTCAACCGTTCAGCCGCAGCAGCTGCAACAAACACCTCATCCCCACTCATTTCTGTGCGGTCTAAAAACAAGGAAGGGCTCTCGACCTTTACCGCCGCTTTTCCTGGCACCTGCAAAATCCCATGTCCCCCCAAAACAAGCGTGCCAAACGCCCCTCTTTCCGATAACCGCCAGGATCGTTTGCCAGGAATGGTCGTATGCTTCGCGCTATAAAGATCGCGTGCTTCTTCAACAGAAGCCCGCCCACAACGATAAATAATGTAATCCTGGCGGCAATTATCTTCTTCACGAATTGACACCGCAGGACGAAAGTACTCCTTGCGAAAATCCGCCCGATTTCCAGAAAACGAACAATTGACCATTTCCAAAATATATTCGAAGACCGCATCTTCCCCATTTTGCGCAACGGTCACGGGAAGATCTCGATCCAACAAGTTCGGCGGTATCGCACGATCGTCAAGCCGACTTTCAGGCATACAGCCCACTCCCGACGCAACTTGTAATTCATAAGTCACAAGGCCTCCCGGACCATGAAGAGTGCATGGCGGCATATACCAACCGGTCCCAAGAGACAAATTCAGTCTTTCAGCAAAATCCCCCAAGCAATTGTCTCTTTTAAAATAGTCGCCCAACACTTCCAACACCTTGCGGTCAGAAACCCCGGCAGCGATCCCAACGGTCGTTTGAGGCATTCTGCCCAAACTCGCATTGAGTTCCACCGGAAAATAATACGACTCCGGCTTGCCTCTCCGCCCTTTCCGCACGTGACAATCACAAGGATGCAAATGGTGCGGAAGGCGGCCTTGATAGTCAAAAAGCTTTGCCAATACATCCCACTGTTTGTTGGGCCCCAAAAGGAGTTCACCGCAGACTGCCAACGCCTCCCGCAATTGAATTCGCACATCGCCGACAACTAAATAACTTAATCCGTGGTCCATGGGACATCCACTATTGGATTGTCCATTATCCGCGCTCATTGTTGAGGCAAGCCATCTTTCCGTCACCGCAACATCATGGCTTATGTATTCTTTCAAAAGTTTCATCCTCCGTCCAGGCGCCAGAAAGGCCGGCCGCCCGACCCAGCACGGAGCCAAACGAAAGATTCCACCGGTCCGATCAAATTCGGATTCAATTCGCAATTTAAGTTCCTTCTCTGAAAATATATTTTCAGAATTAGTTTCTGGATGGGCAGAAATCATAGTTTTTCCTTGTCCGTGATAATAATCATTTTTCAAAGGGGAAAATTTTCAAATCAATCCTTACTCAACCAAAAATACGCTCTCACCTTTTTTTCCCGAAATCACTTCCTCAAGGGTCACCGTCCAATTTCCACATGGATCGTTCAAGGCCACCGGCAATAAGAACTTTCCCTCCCCATTGGGTAAATATAGCACTCTTTCCAAATAGAAGCGCTCCACCCCATTGGGTTCGCACACGCGCACCAAGACTGCATGGTTCGCCATCTGGCCGGCTCCTTCCGGTATTACTTTGATTTTTATTTCATGGGATGTTCCACGTTTGGAGCTTTTTAAATGCTTCGTTTCGACGGACTTCACTTTGTACGGCAAGCTCGCATACAACTTGGCTTCCCCTTCCTCCAAGCGGGCCTGAATTTCACAACGCCTCCCAAGATACTGCCGTGCACGAATGTCGTAGATATGGCCATCCCAATGAAACGGAATCACAATATCCCATGGAGATGAATCCTTCGTGGCAATGCCACGCAATACTCCCACGTAACGGATGACACCATCACAAAGATAGAACGTCTGCGTCTGGCTAAGCAGTTGACCATCACAATACGTGGGGCGGGAAGGCAACCGAATTCGCGCCGCGCGTCTCAACATTTCATGAAACAATCCCCTCATTTCAACCTCTTGATTGCTGCGCCGCAAGTCAAAGTAAGCGTACACATCGAAGTTGCAAAACAGGGCAATACCCTTGCCAAATTCGTTCAGGATAAAAGCCGCCGCGCCTTCAGTCGTGCAGCCAAGAGCCTTCCCTTTTTCAACCTTCACCTTGGACGCGGAAAAAGTTGCCCCGAAGGAAGCGGTAAAATAATTGCGTAACGATTCTGTGGCGGTGAAACGGCCATCCACCCTCACCCCGATGGGTTTCCGCTCCGCCAAACCTTCCTGCCGGATGCCAAAGACTTCATCCAACGCGCCGCCTTCTTTCCGCAGCCGCCCATGGGCATCCTTCATCCCACAGTGATAATCGGCAATCAAAACACCGCCACTTTTGACGTATTCCTTAATGGTGTCCACTTCTTTCGGTGAAAGGGACTCAACAAACGGCAGGATCAGCGCTTTGAAGTTTTTCAAAGCCCCGCTTTCGATTTGCTGCCGCGCCATCATGCTGTACGGCAGGCTCAGGTCATTAAGCATGGTAATGAAACTCCTTGAAGCCGAGGCATAGTGCCCGCGGGGTTCAATGCCTTTCCATAGCTTGAGAACCTCGGGTTCCTGGCTGGAACGGGCGGGCAGATTAGGCGCAAACCAGCAATCGTACTTCAACCCCAATGCATTAATATGATTGCCGATGCCGGCAGCGAGATTGCTGGCATGCCAGTTATTTGCCGAATAATGCACGGCAATGGCAGGTTCCCCGGCCGGTTGCGCATGCGCCAGAAGTGTCGCCGGGCCACGTTTGATCTCCGCCGTCTCACGCAACACTTTCGCAAACACCGCGGTCGGTTCAAAACGCCAATTGAAGGCATCGACTTCATCCCCCAAAAAAGTGCCGTGCCACCACCAAGCGCTGGAGAAACCGGCGAAAAGCAAGTTCCATATCGCGCAAGACATGTCCTTTTGAAGAGCCAGACCGTTCAGCCAACAGCCGCGCAAATTCTTGCGTTCGGCAAATGTACGGATGCATTGCCCATTAAACTGCTTGCTCGGATAATCGTAATCCACAAAGTAACGCGCATAAACATTATTCAGGTCGAATTTCTGACAAAGCGGATACCAGTCATAACCATCATAACTCGAAAACTGTTCGCAACCATCATACCCGACGTACGCTGACGGATTGTGTTTTCGAATAACATCCCTCATTCGCACCAGCACATCAATAAACTTCGTGCTGACAAACATCCGAAAGTCAACCCATGCTGACGGATTCTTGACGTCCCTCAACAGTTCACTTTCGCTCGCGAAATGAATTTCGCTCCAATCCTTGTAACTTGTCTCCCATTGGCGGTTCACCTCCTCGATCAGCCCATACTCGCCCTGCAGATATGCGCGAAATTCCTTCCATAGCACCTCGGAGTTCCAAAATCTGCCTTCCGGAACAAAGGGGCTGACATAAATCTCGTCACCCAGGGTATAAGCGAACGTCCCATACGCCCCGTGGTTGACGGCAGCCCGTTCAGCCCTCTCGGCCATCTTATTCATCCACTCCTCGTCAAACAGCTGGGGCAATGTAACTTTATTGAAAGACGTGCTGTAAGGAATCGTCAACATATTCGCCCCCGCCGCCGCCCGCGCGGCTTCACGAGTCACCGGCGTATTGCAGAAGGCATCCACTCCCTGCCGCCGCACCGCGTCGTAATATTGCTTATGCCACCATGTAAATTTTTCGTTGCCATTCCAAAGAAAAAGGTAAAAATTCTTGCGCTCGCCATTGGACGGCAGCGTGAACTCGACCGTCCGGCGTTCCACCAGTCGTTCCGCACTGGCAAGTTCCAAGTCCACAAAATTCAAGACAGTCAAGGAATTCTCTGGCGCCGGAATTTCGAGTTTTTTGGGCAGCTTGTAATATTCCTCCTCATGGCAAAGGCGGCCCCAATTGTCCCGAATCGCCAAGCGCAGGCGCGGCGAATCCAGTTGCCCCCGATAGTTGAGGTTTAAGGCAAGTTTACTGCCCGCCAATAACACGTCTTGTTGAAGCATTATATCTGCAAATCCAACGTCGTTATCCACATTGAAACAATCGCCAGCCCAATCGACAGGTTCGCCCGCAACAGCCACGGTAGCCAGCAAAAAACAGATCCCATTAGGCAACGCGGGCAGGGGCATTTCGCGTCGCAACGGTTCCGAATGCGGCTTTATCTCAATTTTGCAATTATGCAAGAGACGGTAGTTCAAATCGCGCAATTCGGCAGTAACTTGCAAACAGTCCTTGTTCGGCGGAAGCACCAAAGCAACCATTCGCTTCGCGGCAGCAGGCGATATCTCAATGGCATCAAGGACGGCCTGACGTTTTGACAGCAGTTGTTGAACCAAGCGCACAAGCCGATGAACACGATACTCGTACACTGCTTGATTAGGCGACGACGCGATCAGAAAACCATACTTCTCATCCACCTGCGGCGTGATTGTCGCAACCCGTCCTTTGCCCAACGCATAAACTTCACACTGAAACTTCTCTTCATCAAGAAGTGGAAACGCGGAGTCCAACCAAGATTGATTGCATCCACCTTTGTCTTTTAATTCCTTTTCAAAAACCGGTGTGGGCCACGAAACAAGCATTCGCGCTCCCGCAGCCACTTTTACCAGGATCTTGGCGCGGATATCCAGTGGATAACACTCCCATCGCGGATGCGAACCAAGCACGATCAGCGGATACTCCTCGTCCAAGCGCAACCGAATTTCCGCAAGAACCTCATCATCCGTACGTTCCAGTTCTCTCCAATAATCGATGGGGTTGCGAAAACTGTCTTTTTTGTACCACGACAGCCCCGACCCTGTGCCAATAATAACGGGATTCAGATTGAGACGCTGGCTCAGCTCCATCGCATCATGGAGTCCCGTTCTCAATGCAATGAACAAAGCTTTCGATTGCAAACCACCGGTCATTGTTTGTTGTTTTTTCATTTCAGCGGCATGCAAATTTCCAAGATCAATTATCGAAAAAAGCCAAACCACCAGCCCCACGCGGACATAATATCCCCAAGTGTGTGGCGGACATCTCTGAAAATTTTTCCTTTCTGTCATATTGCAAATTATGATATTTTTGGTTTTTAAATTTTCAATATCACCTTGCCGGAGTTGCCGGAGACGAAGGTGGCATAAGCTTGGCCAGCTTGTTCCATGGGGTAGGCATGGGTGACCATCTTTTCCAGCGGCAATCCGTCTTTGGCCAAGGCACAGATTTCATCCCATTCGTTGCGGTGGTAATGCCAGCTGCCCATGAGGGTTTTGTCGCCCACGCCGATCATTTCCCAACTGTTGAATTTCCAGTCGGCAAGCCCGCCAAGGATCAGGAGGGTTCCCCCCGGCCGCAACATGCGCAAGGCCCTTTCGGCGGCCTGGTGGTTGCCGGTGCAGAGAATGCAGACGCGGACTTTCAGTTGTTTGATTTTCTCCTCAATTCCCTCCTGGGTTGCGGACATTTTATCGGCTGCGCCGCATTGGGTGGCCAAATTGAGACGGTATTCGGATTGGTCGAGGGCGAGCGGTTGCGCTTTCAAATGCCGCAAGAGCATGACGGCGGACAGGCCGATGGAGCCCACGCCAAATACGGGGATCCACTCGCCCGGTTGAATGTTCAACCGTTTGATGCCATGCCAGGCCACGCCAATCCCGCACCCACCCGTCACAATGGCGGTTTCGAAGCTCATTTCCGGCGGAATGATCAGGCAGTTGCGCTCCACATAAGTGACTTTCTCCGTGTACCCGCCGGGTTTGACCTGGCGTCCGTGGGTCCAGATTTCCGGACAATAGTTTTCCTGTCCCGCCAGGCAATATTCACACCGGCCGCATCCGCCTACCACGTTGAGCACCACCCGGTCGCCTTCGCGAAGACGTCCGGAGTGGCCGCATTTCGCCACGACGCCGGCAAATTCATGACCGATGCTTTGGCCAACCTTGCCCGCGCGATAGGAATGCAAATCGCTCCCGCAAACGCCGCAGGCCCTCAGTTCAATAAGCGCTTCGTCGGCCTCAGGAATGGGTTCCGCAACCTCGGCGGTTCCCAGTTGATTTGCACCGGTCACAATAATCGATTTCATAATGTAAAAATCTCAGTTGGATGGCCCCGTTTCCCTCAACCTGCCGGAAACGAAAATCGGACTCTCCGAAAGTTTTTCCCGCCTCAAACATTTTTTAAGGATATCGAATAACGATTCAGCAATGCCCCTTGATGAAAACTCAAATCGCTCCACCGGCACTCCATAATGATGTTCAATGCCTTCATTGGCTTGTGCGATCACCATGAAATCATCCGGCGCTCGAAGATGGCTTTTGAGCAACGCGGTGGTGATGCCGCGCACGGCAATATCATCGGAAACCATCACGGCATCGGCGCGGCGTCCTCCGTCTTTTTCCGCCCGCCATTGCCCGATAAAGCGAAGGGCGGCGTCAAAAGCATTTTTCTCCATTTGCACCCCGCCCTCAAAACGCTGGATCTCAATTGGCCGCAGTTGGAGCGCCTGAACGGCCCTTTGCACCCCCTGAATATCACGGAAATCCTCATGGTTATGCCGAAAATAGACAATCCGCTTTCGACCCGCCCGGACAAGAAAATTAACCGCCTCCCATCCAAAAGCGTCAAAATCAATGCTCACATGCTTTCCAATTTGAACAATCGGAATGTCCACCGCGGTTTCCCTTCGCCAAAACAGATCAAGCCCTGGATCAAGCGCGATGGCGCCCTTGAGCAATCCACTTCGAATATCCTCCGTCCATTGTTGGCAGGTCGGTGATTTACTCAAATCCGGACAATCAAAAAGCTTCATCAGGCCATCATAAGGACGGCACATCCAGATCCCATCCATGATCTGAGTGGTCATTGCACTGAGAGCGCTGTAGATCGTCCGATGTGAATAGGCAAATTCATCCATTAAACTGGGCCCAACAAGAACCCCCACAATCACTTTCTGTCTTCCCGGCCTGATAAAAGTGCCGTTTCGCGTTTTGCGCTCAATCAAACCATCCGCTGCCAACCGAACCATGGCTTTCTGAATCACGGTGTTTCCGACTCCCCACCGCTCTGCCAGTTTGTCGGTTGATGGCAACGGTTGTGAAACATCCCATTCACCGCGTTCAATCCAAGCCCGCAAACGTTGTTCGACTTGAATAAAAAGCGGCTTTTTTCTCTCAAGTGGGAGTTTCTCAAGCACCTCTGGACCAGTTTGTTCTGAATCAAAACTCATTTATCTCCATTTTTACATAAGAATATAATGGAGATAAATCAAAAAGTCAATTGAAAGGTGAAATTTTTAACCCAAGTTTCGCAGATTTCGCCATTTTTCAAAACTCCGGCAGGCGGCGAACATCCTTCACAAAGGCGGGCACCAGCATCAGCAGGATGGCGGCGGTGAGCACGCCGCTTCCAAAGAAGAGAAACAGGGTGTGGTATTTGGTGAGGGTCAATCCCATCCCTCCCCAGGTGGGCGAAAGGATTCCGCTGCCCAGGATGAGGGAGGCCAGGAAGCGCGACGCCCCCTGCCCGGCGCAGTAAAGGCTGAGGCAAAAGGCAATGGACATGGCCTTGTTGTTGGCGGGCGCCAGCCCGAGCATCTCGCTCGAAACCGCGATCGAGGCGCAGGCAAAGGCAAAGCCGTAGGCGGTGATGAGAAATATCATGAACGCCACGCAAACCCATGAATTGGAGGTGACCAGCAACAGCAGAAAATTGATGAGCGCAAAGGAAAGATGCGCCAGGAAAAAGACGCGTTTGACGCCGTAGCGCTGCACAAAAAAACCGCCGGCAAGAAAACCGACAATCAGGCCGCCCATGGCGCAGGCGGACATGATGACCACCAGATTGTCGGGCAACGCCAGCTGCGTCTTGGCAAAAACGAACAACACCGGGCCGGTGGCGCTGGCGGCGGCGTAAAGGAAAAACAGGTAAATGGAAAATCCGGTCAACGGACGGTTGGCCACAATATCCCGCACCATTTCCTTGAAGTTCAACATCCGTTCAACGGGAATCTCGCAAACACAATTGACGTGCCATCCACGGCCCAAAAGGGCCAGGCCCGCCACCGCAATGATGATTTGCAGGGCGCCAATGGGCGCGTCCTTGCCCACCCAGCATCCCGAGATGAAAATAAAAAGCCCGGCCACCACCTGCCAGGTAAAACGCATGATCCCAAAGAACCTGCCCCGTTCATCCTCATGCACGATCCCGTCCAGCAACGGAAACCACGAGGCGGTGTAGGCGCAGTTGCTGATGGCATAAAGGGCGAGACTGCCGATCAGGACGATTTTCGCCCCGCTCCCAAACCACGGGGCCGCGGCCGTCAGCGACAACAGCACGGCGCCGGTCCAGGTGGAAAGGATGATCATGCGTCTTTTGCCCACCCTCTCCACCCAATAGGCAAGGGGCATGAGCAGCAAACAATTGGAAAGATCCTGCAACGAGGTGGTGCAGACGGAGATCATCTCCCCCGCCCCCAGCAGGGTGGCAAAGAGAATGATGATGCTGCTGTCATGCACCATGGCGCCGGAAAGCGATCCCCAGCACGCGGAGGCAATCAAATGCCACTGCGATCTCTTCTCCTGCTGGCGGGTGAGGGAAGGCATGAAACCTTCAGACTACCAGACTGAAGGCTGAAGACTGAAGGAAAAACAGGCTGGTCCCTCAGGAGATCTTCACTTCGGAGTTTTTGCGTCCCGATTCGTAGATTGCGTCGATGAGCTTCATCACCGTGCAGCCCTGTTCGGCGGTTGCGGCCGGTGGCGCTTCCCTGCGGCAGGCGGCCAGGAACTTCTTCGCCTGGACATGGAAAATATTGGGCGTCTTCTGGTATTGAAGCATCACATCGGCCACCTGTTCCTTGTATTCGGTGACCAGCTTCAACGGCTTGCCATCCAGCAACCGCACTCCCGCCTTGCTGCCCAGAATCTCAATGTAATTTTCATCCTCGGCGTTGACCGCCCAGGACACCTCAAAGCTCATGCTGGCCGCCTTGCCAAACCGCACGTAGCCCGTGGCGTAATCCTCCACGTCAAACACACCCTTGAAATTGGGGGGGCCCGCCCACATGCTCACATAGCGGTATTTCTTCATGAGCGGCCCAAACTTGGCATAGGTGTTGGAACTGACCGCCGTCGGATTCCACAATCCCGCGACGAACATCGCGGCATCAAAATAATGCACCCCCACATCGATCAACGGACCGCCGCCGGACATGGATTTGGTGGTGAACCAGCCGCCCATTCCCGGAATGCCGCGCCGGCGCAGCAAAACCACCCGGATGTGATAAACATCCCCCAGAACACCCTCTTCGACCATTTTCCGGGCCAGTTGCACCTCTGCGTGCTGGCGCGTGACCATGCCAATTTGCAAAACCTTCCCGCTTTTTTTCATGGCCGCCACGATTTCCGCCGCCTCTTTGGAGTTCATGGCCATGGGCTTCTCCAGCAAAACATGCTTGCCGGCCTTCAACGCGGCCACAGCCACATCGCGATGCAGGGCGTTGCCCACGCAAACGCTCACCGCGTCCACATCCGACTTCAGCAATTGCCGGTAATCGGTGAACTGCTGGGGAACCTTGTACTTCTCCGCCTCAGCCGCCACGGCCTCGGCCCGCACATCGCAAAGCGCCTCGATCTGCGCCTCGGCCGGGTTCGCCGCATAGGCGTCCGCATGCACGCGTCCAATGGTTCCAGTGCCAATGATGCCAATCTTCAATTTTTGATTCATAAAGGGTTGGGAGTTGATGAAAAAAGTGTCCGGTGCGGCAATATAAGGTGTCCGTCTCAATATTCAATGTCATCTTGCGCAAAAAAGATGTCTGTTTTTGCGCATTTTTTTATCCTTGCCGGGAAGTCTTTGCCGCGCCGGCGCCCGTGGATTTCACAGGCGGGATCAGGGTGTCGATCCGTTTGGTTTCCGCGGCGCCATCCAGCGACAGCGCCCGGACGATGCGGTTCTCCCGGCGGCGGCGCACCCGGTTGCGTTCCTTCACGGACAAAAAACAGCCTCCCACGCACCGGTCGCTGCAATAGCCGTCGCACGGCTCCACATGGATGGTGACGCTGCCCCCGCCAAAACGCTGGCGCAGATCGCGGGTGATGGCGTCGCAAATGGAATGGGATTGCTCGACCGACATGCTCCGATCCACCACCAGATGAAAATCAATGAATCGTTCCGCTCCGGCCTTCCGGGTGCGCAATCCGTGAAAACCGCGGACTTTGGCGTTCACCTGCCGGACATAATCGCGAATCCAATCCTCCTCGTTGACCGGCAGGCTCGAATCCATGAGATCGTGGGCCGCCTTCCAGGTCAAATCCCAGGCCGCCTTCAAAATCAGCAAGGCCACCATGATGGCGGCCACCGGATCGATCCACTGCAGGTTCACCGCGGGGAACAGCCATGCCCCCACCCACATGATTCCCAACGCCGCCACCACGCCCGCGGAGGTGAACACATCCGTCCACAAATGCCAGGCATCGGCCTCCAACGCCATCGAATCCGTCCTCCTGGCCACACGGAAAAGATTCCGCGAAATGAAAAAATTTGAGACCGCCGACACCATCATCACGGCAAAGCCCCACCCCACCGCTTCCACCGGCTGCGGTTTCAACAGCTTGTGGATTGCCTCGTAAATGATCCATCCCGCCGCGCCAAAAATCAGGATGGCCTCCACCGCGCCGGAAATATTCTCCACCTTGCCATGTCCAAACGGGTGGCTTCTGTCCGCGGGACGGCCGGAAATTTTCACCGCGATCAGGGCGATCAATGCCGCCACCAGATCGATGGCTGAGTGAATGGCCTCGGAAATCACCGACACCGAGTTGATCATGATCCCGACCGCCAGCTTGAGCAACACCAACAGGCCATTCGACGCCACGGACAGCCTGGCGGCGCCCGTTTTCTGCTCCTGTTCCACTTGAGACAATTCAGGATGGTCAGTCATAACAGCCGGCAGGTCAAATCCACACCGTCCCACGGGGTCGTCTCCCGCTGCCAACCGGCCCGGCCGCGCCCCAATGCCTTTGGAACCGCCTGTTCGCGCGTCACCGTAATCAACCCCTTTTCATCTGTCAACGCAACTTTTCGGACAAAAACCATTTTTGTCCCGGCAAAAAACAACCGGGAATCCCAAGCAAAAAACACATGATCAATCCCCTCCGGCGGGGGGGGAATTTCATTTTCCCGCCGCCATGGAAAACCATCGATTGTAACGGATGGCGCACCCGAGAACACCCAATCCATAGATCAGGCTGCGATGCAGATTGATGGATGATGCCTCGGGAAAATAGCGGGTGGGGCAGGAAATCTCGCCGATGCGAAACCCGGCGTTGATCGCCTCGCAAAGAATCTGGTTGTCGAAAAGAAAATCGTCCGAATAACGGTCAAATGGCAGTTTCTCCAGCACATGGCGGGAATAGGCCCGGTAGCCGGTGTGGTATTCCGAAAGCTTCTGCCGCAACAGAATGTTCTGCAACAAGGTCAGACAACGGTTGGCGGCATACTTGTAAAGCGGCATCCCCCCCTCCAGCGCGCACTGGCCCAAAATCCGCGACCCAAGAACAATGTCGTAATGCCCGCTCACCAACATGTGAATCATGGCCCCGAGCAGCCTGGGCGAATACTGGTAATCCGGATGCACCATCACCACAATGTCCGCCCCCAGTTTCATGGCCTCATGATAACAGGTCTTCTGGTTGCCGCCGTAACCCGTGTTATGCTCGTGGACAAAGGTCCGCAAATTCAGGCGATGCGCAATGGCCACCGTCTCGTCGGAACTCGCGTCGTCCACCAGCAGAATGTCATCCACCAACTCGCGGCAGATCTCGGACACGGTGCGCTCGAGCGTCCTGGCCGCCTGGTAAGCCGGCAAAACCACCACCACTCTTTTGCCCCCAATCATGACTTGTCGTCCCTGGACGGATGCTCCCGATACCATGCCACCGTCCGGCGGATCCCCTCCTCCAGGGATACACAAGCCTGAAAACCGAACTTTTCCTTTGCCCGCGTCACGTCGAGCCGGCGCTTGGGCTGTCCATCCGGCCGGGTGGAATCCCAGCGCAATCCCCCCTCAAAACCGGTTTCCTTGCGAATAACCCCGGCCAAGTCACGAATCGAAATCTCCCGTCCGGTGCCCAGATTGACCGGTTCCCCCTCATCGTAATGCTCCGACGCCAGCAGAATCCCCTCGGCGCAATCCTCCACGTAAAGAAACTCGCGCGAAGCCGCCCCCGTCCCCCACAACACCACCTCCTTTTCGCCCCGCCGCCCGGCCTCCATCATCTTGCGAATCATGGCCGGGATGACATGCGAAGTCGTCAGGTCAAAATTATCCCATGGACCATAAAGGTTGACCGGCAACAGATAGATTCCGGAAAAACCATATTGCTGGCGGTAGGCCTGCAACTGCACCAAAAGCATCTTTTTGGCCAGTCCATAAGGCGCGTTGGTTTCCTCGGGATATCCATTCCAGATATCGGTTTCCTTGAACGGCGCCGGCGTAAATTTCGGATAAGCACACACGGTCCCCACCACGGTCATCCTGCCCGCCTTCTGGCGTCTGGCCTCCTCAATGAGTTGGATGCCCATGATGGCATTGTCATAAAAGAATGTGCCCGGCCGCTGGCGGTTGGCTTCGATTCCCCCGCAGATGGCCGCCAGATGAATGATCAAATCCGGATGAAACTCCTGCAACAACCGCCGGATGTCAGCCAGTTCGCGCAGGTCATATTCCCGGCTGCGGGGAGCCAGAACCCGGGCGCACCCCTTCTGTCGCAACTTCTCCACCACCTGCCGTCCCAGAAAACCGTTGCCCCCCGTCACCAACACCCGTTGTTGCTGCCAAAAATCCACACTCATGGTTTCTCAATCAAGCCGTCACGCCATGGCGGGACGGCGGCTCGATCCTCCTTCGCTAAAACTTCGGCGGGACAAGCCTCCTTTGAAAAGGGGAGGCCCAATCAAAGCCCCTCCTTGACAAGGAGGGGTTGGGGAGGTCTGCACAACCTCAATGCACTCATCATAAACTTTGAATTTCCCAAACATTAAAATCAAAAATGAGGCTTGCCTTGGGGATTCTTCAATAAATCCATGTCAGCATCCACCATCAGCCGGACCAGGTCGCGGAACCTGGTCTTTGGCTCCCACCCCAGATTCCGTTTGGCTTTCGAGGCGTCCCCGATCAACAAATCAACTTCGGACGGCCGGTCGTAACGGGCGTCATGCTCGACATGTTTTTGCCAATCCAGCCCCACATGTTTGAATGCCTCGTCCAGAAATTCGCGCACCGAATGGGTCTCCCCCGTCGCCACCACATAGTCATCGGGCTGATCCTGCTGCAGCATGATCCACATGCCCTCGACATATTCCCTGGCATATCCCCAATCGCGTTTGGCATCCAGATTCCCCAGATAAAGTTTCTCCTGCATCCCCAGCTTGATGGCCGCCACCGCGCGTGAAATTTTGCGGGTGACAAAGGTCTCTCCCCGCCGGGGAGATTCATGATTGAACAAAATTCCGTTGGTGGCATGAAGGCCATAGGCTTCGCGATAATTAACCGTGGCCCAATACGCAAACACCTTGGCGCAGGCGTAAGGGCTGCGCGGATGAAACGGCGTGGTCTCCCGCTGGGGAACCTCCGCCACCTTGCCAAACATCTCGCTGGATGACGCCTGGTAAAAGCGCGGCTTCACACCCGCCTCGCGAATGGCTTCCAGTATCCGGATGGTCCCCACCGCCGTGATATCGGCGGTGTATTCGGGAATGTCGAAACTCACCCGCACATGGCTCTGAGCCGCAAGATGGTAAATTTCGTCCGGCTTCAAATCGTAAAGCAACTTCACCAGGTTCACGCTGTCACTCAAATCACCATAATGAAGAAACAGACGCACCCCCATCACGTGGGGGTCCTGATAAAGATGGTCGAGCCGCCCCGTATTGAACGTGCTGGCCCTCCGGATGATTCCATGAACCTCATATCCCTTCGACAGAAGAAACTCGGCCAGATAGGAACCATCCTGTCCGGTAATGCCCGTGATCAACGCTTTTTTTGCCATAATTGAAACTGTTCCGGGACACCCAGGCCGGGAAATTCCGCTTTCCCCACCGCCGCCGCCGGATATGCGGCATACCATAAAGCCACGACCCGCCGGAAGACAAGCCCGGATAAGCCAAACTGAACCATCACCTCACCACCACTTGGTCCAGCAATGAGGAAACCATCGACACATCCAGACGGCCATACCCCACCCCCATGGCATTGGCCGTCCCGCATGCCACCCCAAAATGGACCGCCTCGGGAACCTGTTTTCCAAGCATCAAGCTGACGGCAATCCCGCCCATGGTGGAATCCCCCGATCCAATCGGATTGCGCGGTTCAATGGCCGGCGGAATATAACTCCATGTCTGGTTATTGCCGCTCAACAGCGCCTCTCCACCGCCATCGGTGACCATCACCCATCTGGCGCCCTCGCGATGCAGCGCCTTGATGGCCTGGAGGCATCCCGCCTCCGTATTGCAATCGATGCCGGTGGCCGCCGCCAGTTCCATCCGGTTGGGTTTCACCAAAAAAGGCCTGGCTGGCAGGGCGGAAAAAAGCGACTCCCCCTGGGCGTCAAGCAGGGTGCAAACCCCGCGATCCACCGCCATCTGCAACATCTCGCGGTACAAGGTTACCGGCACGCCGGGCGGCAGCGTCCCCGCGCATACCACCACCCGGCAGCGTTCCAAAAGCCGCCGGTATTCCGCCAGATAGGCATGAACGGCGTCCATATCCACCGGCGCGGCATTCTCAACCAGTTCGGTGGCGGCGCCGCTTCCCGTCTCAAGAATGGTGCAACAAGTCCGGGTGGGCTGGGGAACATCCACCTCGGAAGTGGCAATCCCCTCGGCCTGCACCGCACGGCGCAACCATGCTCCGGATTCCCCCCCCACAAACAACAGGGCCACAACCGGCTGACGGAGATTCATGATCACCCGCGCGCAATTGATTCCCTTTCCGGAAGACAGCTGTTCCACCTCCATGGCGCGGTTGACCTGATTGGACAGCACCTTGGCAAAAACCATCCTTCGCTGAACTGTTGGAGATGGGCAAACGACAAGAATCACCCCCTTTTTATGGCCTGATCCCGTCTCGGGATCAATGCCTTAAAAAAATTATTGCCAAACCTGCCAAAATTGAACACACTCGCCGCCCCTATTTTATCGAAGGACTTTTTATGGCTAAAGAAGTATCGCTGACAGCAACATTACGCGGCGGTTTGGGACGGCAACAGGCTAGGAAAACCCGTTGTTCCGGCGCCATCCCCGGCGTCATCTACGGTTCCCATACCAAACCCCTGCCCATTCAAGTTCAACGGCTTGACATCACCAAAATTTTCAAAAACGTCACCAACGAAAACTTGATGGTATCGCTAAGCCTGAACGAAGGGACTCAAACCAGCAACCGTCTGGCCTTCATCCAGGACATCCAGCGGCATCCCATCAAGGACGAAATCCTTCACATCGATTTCCATGAAGTAAGGGCTGACGAAAAACTGCGCGTTCACGTTCAGGTCCATCCATCCGGTGAAGCCGAAGGCGTGCGCCTTGGCGGAGGCACCTTGGAACAGGCGCTGCACTCCGTTGAAGTGGAATGTCTGCCCAAGGATCTGCCCGAACAGTTTACGGTGGACGTTTCAGCTCTGGCCATCGGCGGCAACATCCACGTCCGCGAGATCAAGGCTCCCGCAGGAGTCACCATCACCACCAACGGCGATATTTCCGTCTTCTCCGTTCTGGCGCCGGTCAAGGAAGAGGTCGTGGCGGCCGCCCCCGCAGCAGGAGAACAGACAGCCGAACCCGAAGTCATCAATCAAAAGAAACCGGAGGAAGGCGAAGCTGCGGCCAAGGCCGACGAAAAAGGCGGCACCAAGGCTGGAGCCAAAAAAGAGGAAAAAGGCGGCGATGCCAAGGCTGCCGCCAAACCCGAGAAGAAAAAATAGCCTTCCGGCGTTTCCCTCCCGGCATCAACTCAAAAGGACGGGCCTTCAAACCCGTCCTTTTTTGTTTTCCGGACGCTCTTTCACCCAAGCCAGATGCGGCAGGTGACGGAAGCCTTCCCTCAAATCAAGGCCGTACCCGTAAACAAACCGGTCGGGAATGTCGAAACCGACAAAACGCGGACGGCAACGGACGGTCCGCCGCACTCGTTTGCGCAGAAAAACGCAGGCATTCAGGCTGGCCGGTTTCAGGGTTTTCAAAAAAGACATCGCCTTTTCCAAGGTGGCGCCCGTGTCAAAAATATCGTCCACCAGCAACACGTGAGCGCCGCAAAGGGACAATTTCAAATGCGGACGGAAAAGGATTTTTCCGCGGGATCTGGTCCGGCGCCCATAGCTGGAGGCCGTGATAAAATCAACCTGCAAGGGCAGTTTCAACTCACGCATCAAATCCGCCAGAAACACCAGGCTCCCGTTCAAAACCCCCACCAAAACCAGTTCCCGGCCCCGATAATGGGCGTCAATCTCCCGCGCCAGCTCCTTCACCCGCCGGGCTATCACCCTGCGCGGCAATAAAATCCCCCCTTTTTCGTTCAAACGCATTTTTCCGCCGGATCCTCTGGAAGCAATCGCAGTTTTCTTTCCACATCAGGAATCAAATCCTCAAAGGAAAACCGGTGATAATGAATGCCCGCAAAGGAGAAAATCATGGCCGACATGAATTGCGCCGGACATTGCCACAGGATATTCCAGAGGAATTTCACCAGTTCCCATTTGTACTCCGCCGAAAGGTGGCGGAAGGCATCGCGGATCAATTCCCCGGACGATGAACCGGCAGGGACCGTTCCGCCGGACCTTCCACCCGAACTGATCATCTCGCAAACAAGCCAGCCCACCCTCAGAAAACCCTGCATACGGGTGGAAGGGGACTCGGGCGGCGGCATCCGGCGGAAAAACTCCAGGCTGCGCGAAAAATACGCCGCCGGCTCATAAACCGTCGAAATGAGCCTCCGGTATCCCTCCAGCAGCTTTCTCCGCGGAAGTTCCGTCTCAATGTTCGTATCAAAAGCGGTGAACGACCAACTGACCCCCCCCTCATCCTCAAGCAAACGCAAACGCCCGGCTTTCCTCATTCTCTCACGCAGGGGTGTCCCGGGCAGGGCGAACAACAACGAAAACGTCGGAGCGGGAATCGCCGCCTGCCGGATGAACTCAATCTGCCGGTCAAAAATATCGTTGCCGTCATGATCAAAACCGACAATAAAACCGGCAAAAACAAACAAACCGGAAGTCTGGATCGTCCTGACCGCCTCCAGCAACGAATGACGCGTGTTCTGATATTTGCGCGTCTCCTTGAGGCTTTCCAACGAAGGGGTTTCAACCCCGACGAAAACACCGGTGAAATTCGCCTCCTTCATCAACCGGAGAAGCTCCTCATCCTCCGCCAGCGTCACCGTCACCTGGGTGCTGTAATAAAAAGGAGTCTGGTGCGCCTTATTCCACGTCTTGATCTCCGCCAGCAATGCCTTGGCTTCCACCTTTTTCCCGATGAAATTGTCGTCCACCACCATGATTCCACCCCGGTATCCGGTCTGAAAAATCGCATCCAGCTCGGCCAGAATCTGCCGGGGCGTTTTGGTCCGCGGCTTGCGCCCCAACATGACGGGAATATCGCAAAACTCACACTCAAACGGACATCCCCGGGCGAATTGCACGGGAATGTTCAAATAATCCTGCGTCCTCACCAAATCAAAGCGGGGCGCGGGCGTGGTGGAAACATCCGCCTTCTCGCCGCTCGAATAAACACTCTTGTGAATCCCCTTCGACAAATCATCCAAAAAAGGACGCCAGGTCATCTCCCCTTCGTTCAACACCATCACGTCGCAATGGGGCGCGCATTCATCAGGGCAGGTGGTCGGGAATGGCCCTCCAAACACCACCAGCTTTCCCATTGCCCGGCAACGGTCGGCCAGTTCAAACAACGACCTTTTCTGGGCGATCATTGCGGAAAAACAAACCATGTCCGCCCACCGGACATCCTCCTCATCAAACGGCTGGCCGTTGAGATCAACCAGCCGGATGTCATATTCGGACGGCGTCAGCGCCGCAATGGTCAGCAAGCCGAGAGGCGCAATGATGGAACGTTTGCCAATCATGGGCAGGGCGTAATCCATCCCCCAGTGCGTTTTATTAAACGCCGGATAAATCAGCAAAATACGACGATACGACAAGGACATCTCAAACTTTTCATCTCCCCCCGCAAAACTCTCCCGCCGGAAAAATCAATCCTGCTCCTTGTGGCAGGCGCACGGCGGAACCTTGGCGGAGGCAATTACAAAAAGCAGTCCCAGAATCGGTGTCAGCAGCAGGGAACAGAAAAAATATCCCCAAAATCCGAACTTCCGATGCCGGCCTGCAAAGGCCAAAATCAAACTCCAAAGGACATAAAGAATCGCCAGCGGCACGTATTGCATAACAACCCCCTGCCACCCCGGGAAGGAGGAATCACTCCGCCTTCCAACGGGGACAGCAGCGGAAATAATCAGGCGGCAACGCCCGGCTTCTCGGCGGCAACCTTCTTGCCCACCAGAAATTGGGAGGCAAAAAACTCCTTCATCTTCGCCGTGTCAAAATCCAGCAATGTGCCGCCCGCTTCAAAATGTTTCAAAAACACCCTGCCAACCGCGTAGGTTGCCCCGCCGGCAATGGCCGGCATGCACAGGATGCCGCCGATCAGCGCGCCGGCAAAGGGAAGCGTCTTGATCATGGAAGCCATTGCGCCCAAGGTCAAAACCTCGGCGCCCAGACTGCCAACCAAAACCGAAACAATATTCCTGGCGGCGTGCTCGGAAAATTTCACTCCATACAGCTCCGAAAGCTCGCTGATCATCTTCAGCTGAAAACCGCCAATCCCCAGAACATCCACCAGAGGAAACGGAGTTGAACCCACACCCATGGCCCAGTACATGTTTTTGCGAACAATTTTATCCGCCTTGGCAATCCGTTCTCCACAGCAAGCCTTCGGGGTTTCAGTCTTAAAAGAATCCGTTTTGTTAGCAGTTGCAGCAGCCATATTTTTCTCTCCTGGTTGGCGTCCCTTTCGGGACAACGAAATCCGGCCGCCAAGCCGGGCTCATATTGGTCGGGTCATCAGAAAATAAGATCACCCATCATTCAAGCCTAAAGTTGCAATAAAAAACCATTGTTTGTTTTTGTCAAGAAAATTTTTATCTACTCCTCCCCCATTTGTCCTTGGCTCGCGCGGCAGCTTCAGAATAGGGGTGTTTGGCCATGAGCTTTTCCATAAGAGCTGCGGCCTCGCCGGTCCTGCCCATGTCCCGGTTGAGTTCGATCTGGCGGTAAAGCAACCAGCTTTCCGATGCTCCGGTGGCGGCTACACGCAGAAGCCGCTGGCAGAGCGCCAACGCCTTGGAATACTCCTTGTGCTGGCGAAGAAGTTCCAAGCGCAAAAGACCGGCCTCAGAAGACATTCTTTCCACCGGTGAATCCCAATCGATTTCCCTGAGCAGACGCTCCGCTTCGTCAAATTCCCGGCGCTCCAGGTAATTTCGGGCGGATTCCAGCCGGGCCAGGCGGCGGATATCGCCAAGGGCATTGGTTTCGCTCGAAGAAGGGGTGACGGACAGATAAGCCTTGCGCGCGGCATCCAAATTCCCCGCAGCCAGTCTGGCGTCGCCCTCATAAATCCCCTTCCACCGGACTTCCGGCGCGGACAAAAGCGAAGAATTGATCTGTTCCAACAACCGCAACCCCTCCCGCGGCTGATCCTTGTCGTTGATGAGCAGGCCCGCCAGCTCCAGCCGGGCCTTTTCGCGCCAGATCAACGCCTTCCTGACTTGCTCCGGCTGAAACTCCGCCGCGGATTTCCATTCACAGACAGCCGCAAACAGGCGTTCGGCCGTTTCCAATTGCCGATAAGGACGGCCACGGATTTCCTTCGCGGCCAGGAAAAACCATTCCAAATCGCCGGGCAGCGCTTCCCTCATCCGGTCCAAAAGAACGGCAACGGTTTTCTGCGTCAGGGATTCATCGTGACAAGCCAGTGTCATCCGCAACAGGGATATAAAATCGGTCCACGGCATGGAGGCAAGATTGCGGTTGAGCATCTCGGTCTTTTGAAAATCAAACACAGCGGGCAAATGATCCTCCCGTTGGGACCAAAGCGGGCGCGCATGGACTGTCCGCGAAAGACTGGCAACGGTTTTTCCGCCCAATATCAACCCGAGTTTGACGACGCGCAATCCAGGGCATGGAAAAACATGCCGGATCTTTGGCCCTTGCGCCGCGGTTCCGTCATCGAAAGTCCACGAAAAGGACGCATTCCCAATATTTGCGCGCGCCCGAAACTCCATGGTGATCAGCCCTGCGGAGAGTTGATCCCGCCTGATCAGGGAATGCCCGATCACATCCCATTCCGCATAAGGCTCTGGCGGGGGCGGCGTCAACGGCTGAACCACCTGCCCGGGAGAGGCATTGGTCGCAGCAGGAGGCAGGGGCGGAGGCGCTGTCTCAAATGCGGCAATTCTGAATCTCGCCAGCGGCGCAAACGCCTCCGCAGGCAGGATATTGAGTCCTCCTTTTGTCCCCGGTCTCCAGGCGGCGACACAAATCAGGGGTATCCGGGCCCTGGCCGAACCGTACGCGTTGTAGTATTCAAAAAGATGACGCCCCGGCTTCAAGTCCACGCTTCCCTGAAACTCGCCAAAGCGCCCTTTATAATAGGGATGTTGGTTGGGCCACTCCGCCACGGGCTTTCCGTCAATCGCCACAAAAGACGCATCCGTGGAAATCGTGGCAAAGACATAAGAACCGGCATTGGTGATGTCGAGATGACCGCGATAATGGGAAAAAACATTCGTTTCACAACCATGCAGATGCAGGCCTTCGAAAACCTTTGGCACAAGGCTCTGCCCAAAGGAGGGGGCGGCGGCGGCCCATGCCTTGAGACATTGATCGTAGGACGCAACCGGCTGCCCGCCGCAAGGCCGGGTTTCAAGAACAAGTCCGGCCTGCGCCCGCCAGGAAGATTCGCCGCCCGGAGACCGTGCGCCCAGGTAAACATGAAATGACCGGACTTGCTCGGGCTGTTCGAAAAGAACCTGCAAAGGCTCCCCATCCGCGGCAAAAAGGGATTGCGAGGAAACAGGCGCTCCTTCGGCGGTATAAACGTCAGCCCGGGTTGCCGGCGTCGGAAGCCGCCAGGGCCAAAACCGGACGGCGCCCGTGGAAGCCGGACGCTTTTCCTCATCGGTCCGCTCAATCTTCAACCGGCAAGGCGCATCGGGAACCCGCCACCCCGCGCCAGGAGGAACGCTCTGTCCAAAAAGAACGCCGCATGACGGAACAAACAACAAGGCCATGCGGATGATCAAATGCCCGGCGGGACATGCCCGACGCTCGATGCGCGATGCGCGATACCGCCTGAAAAATCCTGTCAATCCTGTTAATCCTGTCAAAAAATTCCATCCTTTCGAGTTGGAATCTCACAATGACCCATCCATAAAACACAGCTACTTAACAAGGATTCCAGGCAAATCTCAAACCAATTTCCACAATCCATCCGCCGGACTCGACGGACAGGCTTTTTTTGTCTAGGATGAAACAACATGGCACAGGACCAACAGAAGGATGATCCGCTCAAGGGGATCACCCTCAGCAAATATGAGATTGAACGGCGGCTGGGGGCTGGCGGCATGGGAGTGGTTTATCTGGCCAGGGACACATTGCTCGAACGCCAAATCGCCCTCAAGGTGCTGCCGCCGGAAATGGCAACCGACGAAGTGGCGGTGCAGCGTTTTCTGAGGGAAGCCCAGGCAGCGGCTCATTTGCACCATCAAAACATTGTCGAGGTCTACGACACCGGAGCCGAACAGGATCTTTTCTTTTTTGCCATGGAATACGTCGGCGGCGGAAGCGTGGGGGACGAACTGCGCGACGAAGGCTGGATCGACGAAAATGACGCGCTCAAGATCACCCGCCAGGCGGCCCTGGCGCTGGACTACGCCCATCAACAGGGAGTCATCCACCGCGACATCAAGCCCGACAACCTGCTTCGCAACGACAAGGGGGAGGTCAAAATCGCCGACCTGGGCCTGGCACACTGGAAACCGGACGAATCCGCCCTGAGCCTGACCACTACCGGAACCGTGGTGGGCACCCCCTACTATATTTCCCCGGAACAAATCAGCGGGGAAAAAACCATCGATGCCCGGGCGGATGTCTATTCACTGGGCGTCACACTCTATCACATGCTGGCCGGACGCCCGCCTTTCAAGGAAGGCAGCTCGCCGGAAATCATGGCCCAACATCTGACCAAGCCCATCCCCCCCATCCGCCAGTTCAACCCGGCCATCACCGATTTCTCGGTTGCGCTGGTGGAAAAAATGATGGCCAAGGAACGCGAGCAGCGGTTTCAGAACATGAAGGATGTCGTGGCGGCCATTGACGAGATTTTAAAGGAACCTACGGAAGTGGAAATCATTCAGAAAAGCCGCCTCCGCCAGTTCAAGCTGCTGGGCATGGCTGCCGCCGTGACCCTTTTCTTCGCCATGGGCTGGATTCTATATTCGCAAACAGGGTTCACCCGATGGCTTCATCCGGCCAAACCAGCCGATTCCCGTCCTCAATCGCTGGTTCTGCCGGCCCCGCCCCAACCTTCCGCGCCGGATTTGAAAAAACGGGTCGAAACGCCCCCCTCGACCGCTTCAAAAAACAGCGCATCCTCAAAAGAACGCGGCGAAACACCGGTGGCAGCCGAAACAGACCGGGAAACGCTGGCCAAGGCGGCCACCAAAGGCGATTTGCAAAAAATCCAGTCGCTCCTGGCAAAAGGAGCCAATCCCGATGAAACCGACACAGGCGGATACACCCCCCTCATGCGCGCCGTGGCCGCCGGACATCTGGCGGTGGTGCGAACCCTGCTGGAAAAAAAAGCCAGCCCTGATGTCAAAAACGCCAATGGCGATACGGCCCTGTTCCTGACCTTGCACGCCAACAACCCGGAAATGCTCTCCATTTTGCTGAAATCCGGCGCCAATCCCGGCTTGCGGCATTCGAACGGTTTCACGCCGCTTCTGCTTGCCGCCGCCAAGGGCCATGTGGAATGCGCCCGCCTGCTGCTGGAGGCCGGCGCCAATCCCAACGAAAAAAGCCTGGGATTGCAATCATCCGGCGCAACGTCCCTCATGCTGGCCAGCAAACGCGCCATGGCCAAATTACTGCTGGATAAAGGGGCGGATTTTCACGAACGCAATTCCAACGGACACGATTGCCTGACCCTCGCGGCAGGGTATGATCGGGCCGAAGTCGTCAGGGAAATCCTGGATCATGGCGCCAAACCCGACGATGCTGCGGCCGACGGCGGCACGCCCCTCCTCATGGCGGCGGCAAACAACGCGCTGAATGCCGCCTCCGTGCTGCTGGAAGCCGGCGCCGATCCCAATACCCGCATGAGCCCGGGCGCCCCCATGCTCAACCGAATCATCCACTCCGGCGAAGGGCGAAACGCGGCGGCAGTGCGGCTGCTCGTCGAAAAAGGCGCCGACATCGAAGCCAGGGGATCCGATGGCTTCACCCCCATGATGGTCGCCTCCTGGGAAGGATACGGAGAGGTGGCCGCCGTCCTGAAAAAAGCCGGCGCAGGCATGGATCTGTTTTGTGCCGCCGGCGCGGGCGATCTCGACATGGTGGACGGCTGCCTGAAACGCGACGAAAATCCCAACCAGAAATTCAGCCATGGCCGCACCGCCCTCATGGCCGCCGCAAAAAATGGCCACTCGGAGGTGGTGGATCTTCTGCTGGCCCGCGGCGCCGATATCCGCCCCCGGGATCAGCAGGGCAAAACCGCCCTTGACCTTGCCCAGGAAAACAGCCGCCAAGCCACGGTCGAAATCCTCCGCCGCGCAACGCAGAGGTAAGACCGAAGACTGAAGGATCGAAAATTCGGAGGGCTGACCGGCGCCATGCCGATCTGCGTTATGCCAAAGGTTTTCCCCTTCGTCCCTCGAACCTTTTGAAGATAAGTCATAAACTTGAAATCCCTATACATCCAACAATTATTCACTATAGTACGACCATGTCTCCTGCCTCAATCATTCTAATGTTTTTTTTGGGATGTTTGATGATCACCTGTTGTGTGTGGCCGCTGATTCTTGGATTTCGCACAAAACAAATTGGGCTTGGAAAGGCTGATTTTTCACTCATCCCCCCCGCATTCCCATCCCTCAAAACCAAAAACTCTTTTCACCCGGAAATCGCCACCGCCCCCTTCAGTCTTCAGCCTAATAGCCTGACAGCGGCCATCCCGCTTTTTCGACAAACCTCAGGCCGACCGACACGCTGGGGAGCATCGCCTTGGGCATGGTGTGCATGAGCAGGGCGCTGAGAAACGACTGGGATATGGCCAGGGCGTAAAGATTCGGATGTTTTTGATAACATCGCGCCCAGAAATACATGCCGATCAGCGTGCCCAGCATCAGGCCCGGATTGGGCGCGTGCAGGATGGCAAAATAAATCGTCACCATCCAGGCGGTGCGCCGTCCGGCCCCGGTCCAGGGAACCAGTTGACGATGAAAAAAAAGCTGCAGCATCGCCTGCTGCAGGATGGCTGAATTCAAAAGAAATCTTTTCCAAAAACGCGCCGTGATGTGAATGGAATCGCACGACCATCCGATCAGCAGCAGCGCCGCCGCTCCGGCAAGGGTCGGCCAGAGCAGATAACGGGCGGCGGCCGCAAAGTGGCGGAAATCCAGGCCGGCATCCCGCCACGCGGGACGATCGACCCAAGCCAGCCGCAACGCCCAAACCGCCAGCAGCGGAACCAGCGCGTAATCCCAACGGCATCCCCTTGCCCACTCCCGTCCAAACCATCCAAAGTTTTCAAGACTTTCGCGCCAAGCGGCAGGCAGGGGCGGCAGCCAGAGCGCGGCCAGCAACAGCAGGCCGATGGCGAAAACATCCGCGCGCCGGGGCGCGCTGGCTTGTGGCGCGGCGTCCATGGGACCGCCGCTTACTCGACGCTCTTCTCGAGGAAGCCTTCGAGCTGGTGAATGCGGGTGGGATGCCGCATCTTGCGCAGGGCCTTGGCCTCAATCTGGCGGATGCGTTCGCGGGTGACCCGGAACTGGCGGCCCACCTCCTCAAGCGTGCGGGAATAGCCGTCGGCCAGGCCGAAACGCAGGGTCAGCACCGCGCGCTCGCGCTCGGTCAGCGTATTGAGCACATCACGCAACTTCTCGCGCAGCAACACATGCGAGGCCATCTCCGAGGGATTCTCGGCGGACTTGTCCTCGATGAAATCGCCAAAGCTGGTGTCGTCCGAATCGCCCACCGGGCTTTGAAGGGAAATTGGCTGCTGGGCCATCTTCATGATGGCGCGCACGCGCTCGACCGGCATCTGGATCTCGTCGGCAATCTCGTCCGGCGTCGGCTCGCGTCCGTAGGCCTGGAGCAGCGCCTTCTGCACGCGCATCAGCTTGTTGATCGTCTCGATCATGTGCACCGGAATGCGGATGGTGCGGGCCTGGTCGGCAATGGAACGGGTGATGGCCTGGCGGATCCACCACGTGGCATAGGTGCTGAACTTGTAACCGCGGCGGTACTCAAATTTCTCAACCGCCTTCATCAACCCCATGTTCCCCTCCTGAATCAGGTCGAGAAAGGACAACCCGCGGTTGGTGTACTTCTTGGCAATGGAAATCACGAGACGAAGATTGGCCTCCACCATTTCCGTCTTGGCCTTCAGCGCCTTGTTCAACCAGACCTTCAACTCGTCGTGGGTCTTCTCAAAACGCTCCAAGGGCAGCCGGACCTTGTATTCCATGTCGTGCAACTTGCGGTTCAACTCGCGATGCCTGGACGCGGCGTCGGAGGAACGGGACCGGCCGCAACGCTCAATGTCGCGCCGCACCTGCTCCAACTGGGCGCGAAATTCCTGCGCCTTGTCCACCATCTCCTCCGTCACTTTCTGCTTGAGATAAAATTTTGGATAAAGCGATTGCAGCTTGTGGTGGACTTTTTCAAACGACCGCTGAAGGGCGTCGCGCTGGCGGTTCGATCCCGCGGCGCGCAACCTCTTGTAGGCGGCGGCCACGGTCGTCTCGGCCTGCTTCACGTTCCGGCACAAGGCAGGCAGCGTCTTGAGGTACTTTTCGCGGCTGGCAATCTTCTTGTCGAGGATCACGCGGTCAAATCGCTCCCGGCCCTGCAGCAAACGCTCGGCAATGCCCAGATGCTCCTCGGCGATGAATCCAAAATGATGGAGCAGCTTCTGCAGGTTCTCCTCGGCCTCCTCAATGCGCTTGGAAATCTCCACCTCCTGCTCGCGGGTCAGCAGCGGCACCTGCCCCATCTGCTTGAGATACATGCGCACCGGATCGTCCAGCACGTCAATCTTGGACTGGATTCGCGCCTCCTCCTCCACCTCGTCGCGCTGCTTGACGCGATCCACGTCCGAAGCGTCCACGATCTCGATCTCCAGACCGCGCAACAAAATCAAAACCGAATCGATCTCCTCCGGCGTCACCATGCTGTCGGGAAGCACATCATTGATGTCGCTATAAGTCAGGTGTCCCTGTTCCTGGGCGAGCTTGATCAATTCCTTGATCTTCTCATTCTTCAACTCACGGTTCATGTGCGGACGGTCTCCATCCTTGGAATGGGACTGGAAGGACCTCAGCAAATGTTCGCTGGAAACCTCATGGCCCCGTCCGGCGGCCGTTTTCCGTTCCTTGCCTCCCTTGGCCGGAACCCTGCCGTGGGGCGCCGCCTTTTTTCCCGGCTGTTTGTGCGCCGGCTCATCGCTCTTTTTGGCGGGACGGAAACTGACCGGCGCAACCTTCTTGAAGGGGGCGGCCTTTTTCTCAGGAAGCTTCTTTGCCGGGACAGGCTGTTTCGGGGTAATTGCCGGCGTTTTTTTCGCCGGATGGGCGGCACGGGAAGGCTTGCCTCCCGCAACCTTGGTTTCAACCTTTTTCATCCCTTCGTTCTTCGGGATCGAAACTGAATGTTTATGTGCAACAGCAGGCGGCTTGTGCGCCGGCATGGAAGCTTTCTTGTCTGAATGAGCCGTCTTGTGCGCGGAAGCGGGTTTCAAAGCGGTTTTGTTACTGTTCAAATTGGATTTTTTCTTCACTTTCATGCAAGTATGATCATGTCGGGTCGCAGTTTCAACGGTAGAGCCGGAAACGATCAACTATGCCTTAGGTCACGGGCAAGGTCAAGCAACTGTTGCTGGAGTTCCTGCAACTCTTTAAGAAACTGAAGACGCTCCGCCTCGGAAAGATTGGGGTTTTGAAGATTTTTTGATTTTTTTTCACATTGACTTTCAACAAAAATTCGATGCGCCGACGTTACCGCATCTTGCAATCCCATGGCAAGAGATCGTTGATCCTCCGGCATGGAACGAATCAAAAGACTGGAAATCTGTTCCTTTTCAGCATCGTCAAGTTCCAAATCCAGCGCATCCCAACCGGGTTTCCATGAATTGTTCCGGGCTCGTTGCAGCACGTGAAACAAAATCCGGCGCAAGGAATAATCCACAAACCATTCCTCCTCAATGCTGCCCGCCAGCATCCGGGCCGCGCCAGCATCCGTCAGGGCAAGGCGCAAAAGATAATCACCGGCGCTGAAAACCGCATTGTCTGTGTCCTGCCCCCCCCCCGTCGCACGAATGCTCCCGCCGCCCCCCTCCTCGCGACGCCGGACTGCGCGCCCCATTCTGGCCACCTCGGCGGTCATGGCGGCGGCATCCATCTTGAGAATATCCGCCACATTCTGGATGAATCGCAGTCTCTCCGGCATGTTTTCCACCCGGTTGAGCAACGGCGCCATCTCCATCACCACCCGGCGGTGATTGCGGGCCTCCTTCATGTCGAGGTTTTGAGCCAGGACAGACGCCTTGTACTCGAAAACGTCCGTGGCTTGATCGAGCAATTCGCGCATTTTTTCCGCGCCATGGCGGCGGATGAAACTGTCGGGATCCTCCCCCTCGGGCATGCGGGCGGCCCGGACGGTCAACCCCGTGGCAATCAGGATTTCCGCATTTCGCCACGTGGCCTTCTGTCCGGCCTCATCCGCGTCAAAGCAAAGAATGACCTTTTCCACATAACGGTTGAGAAGCCGCGCCTGATCCTCGGTAAAGGCCGTCCCTTGGGGCGCCACCCCATTGTGAATGCCGGACTCGAAACATCGCATCCAGTCAAGCTGTCCTTCCAACAACACGGCTGTCTTGGTTTCCATCAACGCCCTCTTGCTCCGGTCAAGACCGAAAAGCACGCGTCCTTTTTTGAAAAGGACGGTCTCGGGCGAATTGACGTATTTGGCTTCCTTGGCGTCGGACTTCAAAATCCGCGCGCTGAAAGCCACCACCCTTCCCTGTTCGTCGGCAATGGGAATCATCAACCGGTCGCGAAACCGGTCATAGAATCCGCCTTTTTCGCCTTTGATGATGAGCCCGGCCTCCTCCAAAAGGGCCTGTTCGATCTTTTGTTCGGCGGCCCATTGGATCAATCCGTCCCACATGGGCGGGGAATAACCCAGACGATGGGCGCGCGCCACATCGGCGTTGAATCCTCTTTGGCGAAGATACTGCCGGGCGGCGTCCGCCTGGCGGGAACGCAACAGGTTCAGGTGATACCAATCAGCCGCCTTGTTCATCACATCGAAAAGCTGTTCCCTCCTGCCCGCGTCAGCCCCGCCCCCGCCCCATTTCACCTGTTCGGGAAGGGTGATGTGCGCCCGCTCGGCCAGCCGGCGCAAAGCATCGGGAAAAGTCGCATTTTCCCGCATCATCACAAACCGGAAAACATCCCCCCCCGCGCCGCAACCGAAACAATGGAACGTCTGCCGCTGCTGGCTGGCGGTGAAGGAGGGGGTCTTTTCCTTGTGAAACGGACACAACGCCTTGTGCGCGGCGCCCGCCTTCTTCATGGGCACATTCAACCATTGAATGACATCCACGATGTCATTCGCCGCCCGGATCTGCTCCACCAGATCGTGTCCCAGTATGCCTTCGCCTTTCACGGTTCTCCCATGTCAGATCGCAGCCCTTAACACAACCCAAATCCCGGCATGGGCGGCAATCCAGAACCTGCAGAATCGAGATTCCTGATTCCTGGGAACAACGGAAAAAGGGTTGCACTGATATTTAACTCGGGGCAAATTGTCCTCTCCCTTTCCCCTTTCCCCTTTCCCCTTAAACCTGTCATCATTCCATATGGCTTATCTCTATCTGTTCATTGCAATCGTGGCGGAGGTGATCGCAACCAGTTCGCTGAAGGCGTCGGAAGGCTTTACCAAATGGATCCCCGGCGTTGTGGTCGTCATCGGCTACGGCGTGTCGTTCTACTTCCTCAGTCTGGTTCTCAAATCCATTCCCGTCGGCATCGCCTACGCCATCTGGTCGGGCGTGGGCATCCTCCTGATCTCCATCGTGGGAATCACCCTTTTCAAACAAACCCTCGACCTCCCGGCCATCGCCGGCATGAGCCTCATCCTCATCGGCGTCGCCATCATCAACCTGTTCTCCAAATCCGTAAGCCATTAAATTAAGTCCCGCCCAAGGCGGAACGGCTTGACGCTCGATGCCCGATCCGCCTTCGCTCTGCGAGCTTGCGCCTTCGCCAAAGCTTCGGCGTCACAAGCTGGCGAGACAAGTGCACGACGCAGAAAACCAGCAAGGCAGTGCGGGAGCCCCGCCCTCCATTTATTTCGCGACAAATGGAGGGCGGGGCTCCTGCACCGCCTTTTTCGCCAAACTTTGAATTTCCTAAACATTAAATTAAATCTGCCTGCGGCGGACAACTTTTCGACAGGATTAACAGAATTTACAGGATTGTTCGGCCATGCGGTCGGACATGGTCTTGCATAAAAATCCTGTCAATCCTGTTAATCCTGTCAAAAAATCTTTTTGCCATGCAATCTCAACTTTGTTTTCATCCTAAAACATTGAATTTCGCCGTTGCGGCGGATTCCCGCGATAAAATCTAAAATCACCAATCCAAAATCCAACATGCTTTTTCCCCCGCTCCTCCGTCTCTTGATCGTCTGTTCGTCCACTTTGCTGGCTGCCGGCTGCGCCTCGGTGACCGTTCAACGCACCAAGGAGGTCGAAAAAGTTGCGCCGTTTTCAACGCCCAAAATCATTCGCGTGGTTGATTTTGACACAACCGGCGCGAAATTTTACGTGGACCGGCGGGGCGGCGAACTCAAGCGGTTCAAAACCAAAACCGCCAAGGCCCTGACCGCCTTCATTCTTGCGCAAATGAGGAAAAATCTCGTCACCCCCGCCCAGGAATGCCAGTCCCCCGACAAAGTCTGCAACGGATGGCTGGTGCGCGGCCGTCTCATCAGGGTCATCCAAGGCAGCCGCGCCTTGCGGACCGTGGTGGGCTGCGGCGCCGGACGCACCACGCTGGAAACCGAGGTATGCGTCTATAACCTCTCGCGCTCCCTCACCGAACCTTTCCTGAAATTTCAAACCACCGGCACCAGCGGCTCCCATCCCGGCGCCCTTGTTTCCCCCGGCGGCGTGGTGGAGGCCGCAGCCACCGCGGGCCTTCAGAGCCTGGGCGGCCTTACCGACGACTGCAAACGCACCGCCAAGGTAATCACCGAAAAAATCGCCGCCTACATGCGCGACCAGCCTTGGTTCGAACCCGAGAAATTCATCCGCCCCAACGTGGACGAACCAGCCCAGCCGGACCAGCCCGCCCAAGTCGAACCGCCTCCCGCCGCCCCGAAAAAATCCGCCAAGCCAAACCAGAAACGCGCCAAGAGCAAAAAACAAAAATCCACCAAATAACCGGAAAACAAGTTGGATTTTGGATTTTTTAATTAAGTCAACCCCAAGGCCCGGCAACTGTTCGATCCGCCTTCGCCCAAGCGCTTCGGCGAGACAAGCGCACGATACAAAAACGACTGGATTCCCGCTTTCGCGGGAATGACGCGGGTGAATTGGGACGCCGAAAAATCGGGATATTGAAAATGACATGCCCCCCTTCCGTCATTCCTGCGGATGCGGGAATCCAGAGACTGTCGCATTTTTTTCATCCGGCAACCATTGAAATTCCTGAACATTCAATTATTAAAACATGGTCGAATAATTATTCGATTATGTTCGACAAACTGCCAACGAGGAAAATCACTCCTTGAACCATCCCACCCTGCCCGTGTCGAGGTCATAAATGGCCGTCACGACGCGGACATTCTTTGCCAGATCGCCAAAACTGGCTTCGCGGCGGATCATGGCCGCCACCTAGCGGGCGTTTTCCTCGATCGTGTTGCCGAGCGCATCGCCTGGTTTTTCCATGGCCGCCTGGACGGCGGGCTGGATGTCGCGCACCAGCGAATTCACATGCCCGGGCGCCTTGGCGCCGGCAAGGGCATCGTCCGGACCGACCGGTTTGACCGGCCCGGAGGCAAACAAAAAAGCTTCGACGACAAGGAATGAGACGACACCCCAAAAAGCTTTAACCTTGAAACAAGGTTTCATGATCCGAACCTGTCAGACCAAAATGGGAAAGACAAGGGGAGATTTACCCCTTTTTCAAGGCCGAGACAAAATATTTTGTGATCACCTGGGGGCGGGTTATGGCGGCGCCGACCACAACCGCATGGGCGCCAAGGCGGATGGCCCTGCGCGCCTGTTCCGGGATCCTGATCCCCCCCTCCATGATCACCGGCGTTTTCAGTTTCCGCACCATGCGCCGCAACAGGTCAAAATCAGGGATTTTCCTGGAACGGGTGCCGGCTGTGTAACCCGACAGGGTGGTTGCGATCAGGTCTGCGCCAAAAGCCCCGGCCTCCATCGCCTCGTCAAAATTGGAAATGTCCGCCATCACGGGAACTTTCAACTCCCTTTTGATTGCGGCGATCAATTCCCCGATGGAAAGATGTCCGCGCCGCGAACGCGGGGTGGCGTCAAGGGCGACGATATCCGCCCCGGCCCGCACAATTTCCCTTGCCTCCTTGAGGGTTGGCGTGATGAAAACCTCATAACCCGGCGTAAAAATTTTATATATTCCGATGATGGGGACCTTTACTTCCTTGCGGATGGCGCGGATATCCTTGGGTCCGTTCGCCCTGATGCCCGCCGCGCCTCCCATCACGGCGGCGCGAGCCATTGCCTTCATGTGCGACGAACCATGCAGGGGTTCCTCCTCCAATGCCTGGCAGGACACCACCAGGCCTCCTTTGATAACGTTAATAACTGATTTCCTCATTTTCGTTGATCTTCAATCCCCCGCATTTCCTCCCACGTTTACATTCAAGGTGGAAACTCTGGTCCGGGGCAGTTCGATTTCGATATCGCCGCTGTCCCATCCCGGAAAATGCCTTTTAACCAACCGCTCCATTTCCGGCTTCATTTCCTTTTTGATCCTTTTCTCCACCACGCTTTTAAAACCTCCGAGGTCCCACGGTTGAACCCCCAGTTCCTTTCGCGCCCATCTGATGACGCCTGCGCGGACTTTTCCCTGATACAGCCAGTCATTGATCAGTCGCGTCAGGAGAAAACGCTCCTTCTCCCTCTTCATCCGTCCGGCTCCGGCGCCGTTGCGCCGTCCCGCGAATTGGACGCAAAGCTGGGCGATAGCCGTTCCCACCGTGTTTGCCGCCGTGTTCCAGCCGGCATAACCGGCCAGTTTCTTCAAATCGATGTTTTTTTCAAGCAGGGACATCAATTCGTCGTCGCCGCCGTTCACGTAAAAAACGTCCGCAAGCGCGACATTTTTGGACCGTCCAAGATGCCATTGGATTGCCGCGACGAACGGTCCGGCATTCCGGTTCGACATCCATTCGCTGTCGTCGCGCAGCAACAATTCGCCCTGCTCATCCTCCGGGCAGTTGATCATCAGCGTCCCATTGGCGTCTTCCGGCGTTTCAACCGCCGTCCCGCCCGCAACAAACACATGGTTTCTGACATTGTCGCCCAGACATCTGTCTTCGTATTTGCATTGGGTCATCGGTCCGCGCGCGGATGAGTATTGGATGAAGATCCGGGGGGAGACGCCGCACGCGAAATTTGCGTGCCGCGCCAGAAGGAGATGAATGGATTCATCCAAGCCGGTGATCACGCCCGTCCGTTCTTGAAAATCACGCAAATGGCGCGCCAGCCTCTTTTGTTCGATGAGATGCAGCCCGGTCCGCGGCACGTCATTCTGCGCGAACAGCAAATAATCAAGAAGATCGCCTTCGACCAGCCTGAGCAGGGACTCGTTGACGCGGGCATGGCTTTCGCGAATTTCCAGAAATTCCGACAAGACCTTCGCGGGGATTGATTTTCGAATGGATTTCAAGCGCCGCGCATTTTTTTTGTCATCCACGCCGCACAACTCAAAATGATCAAACAGATCTTTCGCGGTTTTTTCCCCGATCCCGCGGCCGATGAGACTGTGAACGGATATCCCATGGATGATTTTAAAGCCATAAATCCGGCAGGCGGGATTCTTTTTCCTGATTTTTCCAAGGATATTCAGTCTGATCAAGACATCCCGTTCGTCGATGATCCTGTAAGTCCCCCGGATGCAGCCCCCGTAAAGAAACAAATCCAGCGGGAGAATGACGCAGTCCACCCGGGCGCACACGGAAAGCAGCCATTTTTCCAGGGCGGCGGCATCCGCCCCGGACGCCATGTCGTTTCCAATGATCTTCACATCCGGCTCCAAAACCCGCCACCCGGCCATTGCACCCAAAATCCGCGGGTCGCGCCCGGTGTAATTCCGGTTGTCCATTGGAATGATTGCAATCTGGTTTTTCATTTTTCCAAAACGATTCCTCGTTGAAACACACCATAATCTATGCTGAAATCCCAAAAATACCATGATTAAAACCAACGGAACCCTTTGTGAAACACACATCATTGGGACACAAACCCGCGAATGGATCATCTCCCCCCGGATTTGTCCGGCTCTCACCCGGCATCATGTCGCGCTTGCGGGAATTTCCGAGGCGGCCGCCGGTTTTCGCTTTGTCCGCCTTGCCCCCGCCATGGCGCAAGCGCTGGTCTGCATCGAGGGAAAGGGAAAGGTTTTGGTCAATGGCCGGTGGAAATGGTGCGGCCCGGGGATGGCTTATCTGACTCCACCCCGCGCCCAACACGCTTATCATGCCGTCGCGAACCATCGATGGCGCATGGCCTGGGTCATTTACCAGCCAGGCGCTGATTCGCATCCTGTTTTCCCCTTCCGGGCGCCCCTTCTTGCCCATCTCGACCCCAAACCGCTGGAATCCGCCATTTGGGGATTGTATCAGGAAACCAACGGACTGGCCGATCCGCTGGTCATGCAGCATTGGATGGAATTGATCCATGCGCATGTGGTCCGGACCGCCCATCGGACGCGCGGCGACGAACGGCTGGGCCGGCTGTGGGAATCGGTCGACGCCAACCTGGCCCATCCATGGAACAATGCCGCGCTTGCCAAAATCGCCTGCGTCAGCGCCGAACATCTGCGGCGGCTGTGCCGTCAATTTCTCGGATGCAGCCCCATGGCCCAGGTGACCTCGCGCCGGATTCACCGCGCCGCCGGCCTGCTCATCGTCACCAACCAGAAGATCGAAACAATCGCCGGGGCGGTGGGCTATCGCAACGCCTTCGCCTTTTCCAGCGCATTCAAACGACTGATGGGACTTTCGCCCCAGGCTTACCGGAAGAAACTAAGCCCCTCTCCCGCCACGGCGGGATGGAACGGCTTGACGCTCGATATTTGATGCTCGACGCAGAAGCAACTGGATTCCCGCTTTTGCGGGAATGACGCTGGTGAATTGGGACGCCGAAAAATCGGGATATTGAAAATGACATGCCCCCCTTCCGTCATTCCCGCGGATGCGAGAATCCAGAGACTGTCGCATTTTTTTCATCCGGCAACCATTGAAATTCCTGAACATTCAATTATTAAAACATGGTCGAATAATTATTCGATCATGTTCGACAAACTGCCAACGAGGAAATCACTCCTTGAGCCATCCCACCCTGCCCGTGTCGGGGTCATAAATGGCCGTCACGACTCGGACTTTTTTTGCAAGATCGCCAAAACTGGCTTCGCGGCGGATCATGGCCGCCACTTGGCGGACATTTTCCTCGATCGTGTTGCCGAGCGCATCGCCTGGTTTTTCCCTGGCCGCCTGGACGACGAGCTGGATGTCGCGCATAAGCGAACTCGCCTGACTTCGCCCGTGACGACATGCCACCTTCCTGCCGCCCAAGCATTGCGTCGTCTAACAAATGCCCTCTTGCCAAAAAAGAGGTTTGCTTTATAATGGCATGCCGCAGAGACTTCAGGCCGGAAATCGCAGGTTGCTCTTAACCAAACCCAATAGGCTTATGGAAAATTCACCCCAAAATCAGACCTTTGCAAGAATTTCACCGGGAATGAAAAAGCCCTCTCCGATCGATCCAAAGCAGACAGCGCGCAAGTCTGCGTTTACACTGATAGAAATGCTTATAGTCATAGCCATCATTTCATTGCTGATGAGTCTGCTCGCTCTCGCGGTCAAAAACGCGCGCGACATGGCAAAAGGAATCACTTGCATGAATAATATCCGCCAAGGACTGCTTGCCTTGTCAATATACGCGGGCGACAATGGGGGGAGTTATCCAACCTGGCGAACCGAGGGCGGGGAATACTGGAGCACCAGGCTGATCCTGGGAAAATACCTGCCTGCAACGACATCAGGAATGCCCTCGGTGCTGGTCTGTCCGTCAGAACAACCGAAGGTGTATTTGGCAACACATCTTACATATGGTCTATGGACAGGCGACGCCCATAGCAATCCTGGAACGTTCATATCAACCAGCGATATTGAATCAAATGGGGCGTCAACCGTTGTGCTTGCAGATAGCGCACGGTTTGAATATAATGCCACATGGACGCAATCATTTTACATCCAAAAGGAGGCGCTTGCGGAGTTGACCGCCTCCAGCAAGACAATCCATCTTCGCCATAGGGGACGGGGCAATGTCGGATTTGGTGATGGCAGCGTCCGTTCCGCCGAACCGGCAGATCTTGAACGACTTGGTTGGGGGTACAAGAAGTAGACCTTGATAAGATTTTCGCCTTTCCATATTTAAAGATAACCATCAAAAATGGCGCATTGTCGAGCATGCATGCCGCAACGCCATTCGGACTGTCAGCCAATGCGTCAATGGCCAATTCAAACCTTGTTATTTTAATAATTCTTCAATACGCCTTGCGATCAGGCATCTGATATTTTGCAGATCTTCTGCGCTGAATTGATCCGCCATTGCGGCCGTATAAGGACATTCGCGGCGCGTACCGATCCACTTGGGATCATCATGCGGCAAATTGGACGGAACCGCCAGCTTTCCGCGGATTTGCTCCAAGTATGCCTGCGCTTTTCGGACCGCTTCTCCCGGTTTCTTTTCTTTGATCAACTCTTCCAAAGTATGGATATATTTCAAGTCGGTCACACCCTCTCGAAATCCCTCCCAGATCCTGGTCGAGACAAGAGATTCATCCTCTTTCGAATAAAACCCAAAAATATGATCACCCATCGCCCCATCCAAATCGTTGAAAGGATCTCCCTTTTTGGAATCATACTTCCATGGCAGGTGCCAGGCAAACGGGCTCTGCCAGTTCTCCAATCCCATGATCAATCGATACCACTTGGCGGTATAGTAAACGCCAACCGGGTTGTAATACGCGGCCGCCAGGCTATGATTCTTTTTTAATTCCCCACGGTATTCCTCTGCTGTATGCCCGCGCGCCAGCCACCATTCCCAGGAATACATGTGCAAACATCCGATATCCACATGGGGCGCCATTTCCTTGCGCATCCCATCCGCCTTCTCGTTAAGCATATGAAATGTGATGTAATATTTAAAGCCATCAACTTGTTTTGCCGCTTTGGTCAATGCCACGTAAACTGGAAGCCGCCCGTCATTGAACACCTCGTCAAGCTGGGTCAGCGTTAGTTCAAGCTCCGGATACTTTTTTTGGATGGCCTTCAAATGGGCCATGGCATTTTTGGCCGTCTTTAAAAAAAACGCGTCACCCAGAATATTTTCCGCAAAACGTTTTTTTCCGGCTTCGTCAGCCGGCAATTTGGCCGCCACGCCATGCCTGGCCTTTCCCGCCAATTCGGCCAACTTCAACAAGCCGGGATCCATGATAACCATCCCTCGAAAATGGTTTTCCCTGAGAATTTGCAAGCTTTGCTCGATTTTTTCAAAATCAGAAACAATGTTTCCATCCGTATCCAGGCGATGCTCGGGCCGCAATCCTGCGTCATAGATGCACTGGATGTCATGCTCCGTTAAGTCCTGAATTTCCCTGGCAATGGCATCTTTTTCCTTGAATTTCCCTTTCACGGTCAGATTGTAATACATCCCGTATTTTTTGTCCGGCGCGAGCCTTAACTTAAACGGAAAAACCTCCATGGACAAACCAATGGAGGAGGACTCCATGTTTTCCGCGCTGATATTGATTTTTCCCTGATAGATTCCCGCCAAGGCATCCTCGGGAATTTTTAATGTAAAATAGATTTCCCTGAAGTGATTCTCCGGAATATCCAGGCAATTGAACGTCCTCAAAAAATAGGTTGTGACAAGGTTTTGCGAAGGGGGAAAAGAATAGCGCTTTCGTTTGGCTATTCTCATGCCATAACGTATTTCCATCATTTTTCTGGAGATTTTAGCTGAACCCATCGCCAAATCGGAAACCTCTGCCCGGACGTTTTTCAGGTCCCGTTGAGCATAAATCACGCAACCCAGCGTTTGATATTGTCCTGGCGCGCCAAAAGAGGACAGCGCGACCAAAGCCATATCCGGAGGCGGTCTGGTTGGATCCATCTCATCCACGAGGGATTTTTCCGAGATTCGGCATCCTGTCGCGGATGGAGGGAGATAAAAAGTGTATCGATAAAAATCAGATGGCTGGGGTTCTCCTTCCGTCGTTTTCACCGTTATAATTTGGCCGGTTTCCTCTATCTTCGCCCGAGTCTCCGCATTGGCGTCCTGCGCTGCGCATTCCGTCAGGCATGCAAACAGAAAAATCGCGCCGCACAATGCGCGGAAGAACCTTGAAAAACCGATCTTTGCCGCTGAATTTAACATCTCATTATTTTATTGTTTAAAAAGGCCTCTTCAAATCATTTCCGTCCCCCCTCAAAGTTTCTCCCGCTTTTATTGAGGACTCAATAACGCCCCTTGCCCAAAGGCGAGGGGTTTACCCATCCCAAACAAGAGCCCCCAAAACGCCTGCCCTTATTTTGCCACGCAAAATTGCTGGAGCAACTGCACAAAATGGGGATTTTATTGAACTTTCTTACGATGCCAATCAAAATGAACATCGTAAGAAAGGACAGTTTTTTCCCAGGAAAGTTCAGTTGCGCCGTGTTTCACGGGGGCTTAAATTATATTTAACACTTCACCAGCTTGCCACCGGCAGCATCTTTGCGGGACGCCTTTTACAGGAGAACAAATGATTTCAGATTCCCTTTCGCAATCTTCACTTCACAAAAAAACGGCTCAGGTTCCATTCCCTTGGCAGCCGGTGCGGATCAACCGCCAAGCAGCGTCGGTCTGGCATCGGGACTATCATTTCGAAAGCGGTTGCTTTCCATCCCGAATAAAAATTGGCGGGCGGGATGTTTTTGAGCGTCCTGCCGCGCTGCTCTTGAATGGGACCCGCTGTTGCTCCGCCATTCAATTCAGACAAAAAAACGCGGGGCAGGCGGTTTTTGAGTGGAGGACAGCCGCTTCGGACTTTTGCGTTCAAGCATGCGGTTTGATTGAGTACGATGGAATGTTGCGTGTGGATTTGGAGATCGTTCCCCTTCGTCAAGTTAAACTCCTTTCTTTGGTCTTTGAATTATGCCTTCATCCGGAGGCCGCAAAATTGTTTCATTTCTGGCCGGGGAAGTGGGGCAGCGCTTATAATTCGGGGAAACTTCCCGCCAGAGGATTGGCTTTGCCATACAAACCTTTCATCTGGCTGGGAAATTCAGACCATGGCGTCGGCGTGTTTAGCGAAACCAATCAAAATTGGCGTCTGAAAAATCCCCATGCCGCAATCCAAATCATTCCGCGAGCCAAACACACGCTGCTCAGATTCAACCTCAACAACCAGCCAAGAACCCTGGAGCATTCCCTGAAATATTCCATTGGACTCCAGGCAACCCCCGTCAAACCGTTCCCGAAAGATTGGCATAAGAAACACATCGCCCATGTCGGCTATTATGGGATCGACACGCAAACGTGGAAAGGTTCGGGCGCCATCAGCCTGACCTATCCCGCTCAAGGCCATCTTGATCCCAGCCAGGGAACCATCGATTTTTGGGCCTCCCCGCAGTTCAATCCGGCGGACGAAATCAGCCTCCCGGCGCATTTGCCCGAAATGGAACTGACTCTTCGGCGGATTTTTCGCGGGATCTATGCCCGGAAAATTCTCACTGTCTGGCTGGGCAAGGAGAAATTCGCCGGCCTTTACTGGTATGTTCCCAACAAATGCCTGCGGGTTTACCTCTGCGATGGCGCGGCAAAATTCCCGGTTATCATCGAGGGCGCTGTCGATTGGAAAGAAGGCCAGTGGCATCATGTCGCCCTTTCCTATGGCAAACGGCTCGAATTGTACGCCGACAACCGGCTGATCGCATCCGCCAGTCATGCGGGACTGCTGCCCATCGAAGACTGGCGGGATGCCAGAATCGTTTTTGGCGGCAATGAGGGGTGCGATTTCGCAATCAACGGAATCCGGATAGAAAAGCTGTCCCGCTCCAGCTTTGATTTGAGCCGGCCCCCACTTGCTGGATCTCAAACGTTGCTTTTGGATCCCCTGAACAAGATTCAATCTCAAAACGGACGGACCACCACGCGCCCTTTAAAATGCCGCGGGGCAGGCGGACTTGTCACCGGAACTCCCAGTTTGGTCCCCGGAAAATTTGACAAGAGTTTGATGCTTTGCGAAAACCGCCCCGCAGCCACAACCCTTGACCGGCTCAAGGAGTATGGACTCAACGTCATCGTATTTCACGAACACTGGTCGGATATCCAGGACTATGCGGATCCGACCAAGTTGCAACCGATCAAAAAGCTTGCGGCTGCCTGCCACCGGCGGGGCATGAAATTGATGGTCTACTTTGGAATGTCGATGTCCGATTTGGCGCCCGAATGGAAAGACAGATCTTATCGAAATTCCTGCCTGGTCAAACGCCCCGCTGAACCGATCAAAAATGCCGAGATTTGGCATCGTTATCCGGAACAAAAAAATTACCGGGTCTGTTATCAGAGCAAATGGCAGGATGTGTTCGTGGGCAACATCCGGAAGGTCATGACCCAATACGGAGTGGACGGCGTTTACTTGGATGGCACGATTATGCCACGGGAATGCAAAAATCATGCCCATGGTTGCGGATACCGGGACGCCAAGGGCGAATATCAACCGACGTATCCGATCTTTGCTGTCCGGAAAATGATGAAACGGATTTATAAAATTTGCGTTGAGGAACGCGGCGGAATGATCAGCGCCCATCAATCCACCTGCAATGTGACGCCCACGCTGGCCTATGCCACAAGCTACTGGGATGGAGAACAGTTCAACGTGCCCCTTAAAGGCGCCCCGCTAAAGATTCTTCCGTTGGAAACATTCCAAGCGGAATTCATGGGACGCAATCACGGTCTCCCCGCCGAATTCCTGACCTATGCCCCGTTTATCTGGACTGTGGATGAAGCCCTCACCTTCACCCTGCTTCACGACGTTTTGATCCGCCCCATCAATGTCGGGCCCATGATGCGCACGCTGGCCGCGGTCTGGAAAGTCCAGGATGCCTTTGATCTCGACGAGGCAAAATGGATTCCCTATTGGTCAAAAGAGTCATGGGTTCGATGTTGCTCTTCAAATATCAAGGCAAGTTATTATGTCCATGAGCGAAAACACAAGCTTATGCTCGTGGTTGCCAACTTTAAAACTGAATCCACCAAGGCGGCACTCCAAATTCGCGCGAAAGGATTTTTATCAAGGGCATCCCAGGCGATTGATGCACTGACGGGGGAGCGGTTATTTTGGAATGGAACCACTTTAGTCTGTTCCTTGGGCAAGTTGTCGTCGCGCATCATCGCGCTGGGGTTGCGTTAAACAATCTGCATCTTAACAACCTAAAAATAAAAATTTTCTTCACCCCGAAATTGGCGGGCCTTTTCCTCTTGGCTGTCCCGCCTTCGTCGAATACTACGTCGGGGCAGGCCGGGCGGCCAGCCCTCCATCATGAAGATGGAGGAATCATGGAGGGTCGGCCTTCTGGACTTTTGGCGAATTAAAATTTAAAATGGCCTCGAATAAAATTTCCCCAGCCAACATCAAATCCATCCAACTGCCATTTGCCCCGCGGATCATTCAACGCCATTGGAATATCAACCTCGCCTGCGCCGTTTTTCAAGATCACATTTCGCATGTAATAATCATATTCTCTTTTTCGTTCCTCCCCAGGACGCATCAGGTTAAGATTTATCACAGACAAGCCTGGACGGACACTTTCGGCGCCGAATTTGATCCGGGCAATGCCTTCGGCCACTTTTGCCTCCACGGATATTCGCGGTGCAGGCATCCGATGGACGGCATACATCAACACGCCATTATATGGCAAATTCGCTTTGATTTCAGCCCCTCTCCCGATATCTCTCATGGTTCGCATATCATAAATATATCCTCCCTTGCACAACTTGACCGTCACAGGCGTCGCAATCTCATCCGGTTTTCGATTATAACGATGCACAATGGAATGCACGCGCATCTCCGGCGTGCCCCTGATGATCATGAGATAGTCGGAACCATCATCCTTAAACCACAAAGATTCGCATCCATCCACTTGGGCGCCAGAATCCGCAAAAACGATTTCATGCCTCGGCGCGATGCCGATCCATCCCAACATCGGCTTCAATATTTTTCCATACTTCAATTCGGTATTATCCTCCAGCGCTTCCACGTAACCATCAAAGGCACAGTTCAAATAAATCCCGCATCCCTCTCCATACCGGTTCGCAATCAGTTGATTGTTTTTGGCGCCTTTGCCCTCTAATGTCTTGGAGACGTTTTGCGCTGGCAAGACCATGTTGATATCCGGAAAGTCCGACGGCTTGCTGATTCCTTTTTCGCCGAGGCCAAAGACTTCGGCCAACAGGCTCTCGCCCTGCCAGGCGCAATGGTTATCCATCAACCCGGGCAAAGCATCCGCTATGACCACCCCCCCCTTTCTCACAAATGCCTTGATCTGTTCCGCTTCTTTCTTGGAAATCGCTATCGAATACGGCAACAATAAAACCTTGTATTTTCCGCCTTCCAATTCGCCCGCTTCAATCCCCTTGTAGGATATGAATTTATATTGCAGACCAATATCATCGAGGGCGTAGATCATGCCAAGCCGGTTATTGTCGTAAAAACTCCGAGGCAAGGCGCTGTTTCCGCCCATCGGCTCGAACGTTTCTGTCACCGGCCCCGCTGTTTTTGAGCACGTCGTAATATAAGCCGCCTGCTGGCTAGCCTGCGAGTAATGCACGGCGATCGGCGGAATATCTTTGTTCAACTTCACCAACAGCTTTCCGAGCCCATGCCGCAATTCCCATAAATGGTCCTTGTAATCAACGCCACAACGATTAAGCGTTCCGTCATAATTGCAAAATAATGTCCCATGCCAGAACGAGACGCCGCTCCCTCCATTAATAAGCTGCAGCCATGTTTGCCAGCGGGCAGCCTTGCCATGTCTGCAATAGCCGTTCCATCCGGCGGTTGGAATCGAGGCAAACGATCGGATGAAGTCATGATGATTGATATGCGAGTAATTTTGCAAATAATCCCAATTAGGCGTCAATTTTGCATAATCCAATCCGCTGTACGCCGCTGCAGCTTGGGTGCCGGATGTCCCTATCTTTAATTCAGGATCTATCTCATGCGCCAAATTCCGCATCCAGCCGTACCAGTCGGCCGCCAGCGTATCTATATAACTCCGATGATCGGCCCAGGGCGCATAACCCAGTTTGCCGTCGCGCGCCAAAACCTCTTTTGTGGTCATGGGAATCACATCGATCCACTTCCCAAAATCCGTTCCCCATGTCTTGTTCAACTTTTCCAGGGAAACATATTCCTTTTTCAGCCATTCCCTCATCTCGCAGATGGTCCGGTCTGCAAAACAAAAATCGTACGTTCGAAGCTCCCTCCTGTTAAAGCGCGCTTCGTCTCCAAGGCAATAACCCCAAAAATGATACGGCAGCCATTCTTTGATGGTCTGTTGAAAATCTTTTTTCAGTTCTTTTCTGTATGCCGGATCGGTAATCACAGGTTTGCGGATCAGATATCGCTTGTCCAGGGTTTTTTCATACATCCGGCCGTCTTCCGCTGTGTTCTCAACGGTAGAGTTCAAGGAATAGTGCGAATCTCGGGGATAGACATGCATTCCTTTTTTAAGATATAACATAAACTCCGCGTCTCTGAATGCTTTGCGGTTGCTTCCGTCTCCAAAAGGACCAACAGCCGTCGCGCCCATTTTACGAAATGAATCTAATAATAGCGAGCGATGTGGATGATTTATCATGGAACTCAGACAACAAATAATAACTTCATAATCATCCCATTGCCGGTCAAACCATACGATGTAATCTTTTTTCTTCCGACTCAATATTTTATCCTCATTATGCAATGCCGCAGTCATAAAACAACCAGGGGCCAATTCTCTGATGGAAGGATGTTCGAATGCAATTTCCCCGCCAGTTACTTTTATAATTTGCCGATCAACCAAACGCCCATATCCGTCGTAAAAATCAAGATTCAGGCTCAGGCTGTCGGCGGACTGCGCCGCTTCTTCCGATAAACGAATGCATCCCTGCATCATTTTGCCGGTCTTCACATGGGGCGCAGGGCGCTGGCCTATCATGATATCCTCGATCTTCTCCGCCTTTTCTGGAACCGCAAATCGTGTCATTCCGGCCTTCACCCCATTTACGGAAAATGCCAGGTAGTCTCCCGGCGCCAACCCACCGAAAGTCGAACGGGTTATTCCCGCCTTTTCATGGACTCCCGCGACAGGCTTGACTCTCTCCCCCGTAAAATCATCAATAATCCCAATTTCCTCGGTGTTTTCAGCAACCAGGCTGCCATTATTCACTCCCATGGGAATAAACGGAAAATCCAGCTCCCGTTTGGCTGTCCATGCAATGGCGCGGCAGAGCGCGTAATAGGCCTGTTCACGTTGAACCATTGACGGAAACGGATCATTGTCAGGCAATAAATAATTGCTCGTTGGCCAACAAATTTGGACTGCTCTCCCCTCTCCCTGCCCATCTTTGACTCCCACCATAAGACCGTTTTTTGCGACAACAATTGATCCAGAGCCACTAACTTTAGGCATTTGTGCCCGATCAAACCGCATGCCATCAAAACCAACCGCAACATAGTGTTCATTATTGACCATATCGTCCGACACTTTGCCGAAAGGCGATGAATAAAATGGAAGAAATGACAGAGGGTCGGTATTTTTCGAAAGTTGACCCGCATAGACCAACCCGGTGCCACTCGCAAGGCGTGCCTTGATTTGGCTGATGATTGGATCCGGCATTTCCGAAAACACGCGATCCATATCCCCTTTGGCAATGACAATCACATCAAAATTATGACGCGACAGGCGTCCGCCAAGATCATTGAACGCCTTCTTGGAAGTCCATTTTCCTGGATACCGCATGTGTGCATAAGTTATCATCGAGACGACTTCAAAATCAAGCGGCATGCGCTGGGCAATCTCCACCACCGTCCGTTCGTCATGCGGCGCAATGACAAACAATGCTTTAACCGGTTTTTTAACGGCACAATACCACGGAATATGCGGAGTAACAATATTCGTTGATATATTGACTTCATATTCTTGATCTCGCGGGTAATCCGTCAATAAGCCGCCTCTCCGCAGCAGATTTGTTTCCGCACTCCGCAGATTTTGCGAATATAACGCAATGCCGACGCTCAGTAATCCTGCCAATGTTACGAACCTCATATACGCCATCCAGACATATTTAAGTTATTTGAAAATCATGATTATAGCAAAAGTTATCGCAAAACTTCACAATTCTTTAAAATCAAACATTGACGCCTGTCAACAGTTTTTTATTGGGCTTTTCAGTTGCTGCTTGGTTTTATTGAAACTCGCGGCAGGTTTTGCATGCCGCGCTGGCTGCCGAGCCATGGGCACACAATCAAACGCATCAACGGCGCGGAAGATGCTAGCGGTGGTTTCCAAATCGATGGCGCCATGCTCCAGGTCCACGCAAAGCCAATCGAAGCCGGCGCCCGCCAGCACCTCGGCGCAGGCCGGGTGCCCGATTTGCAGCCAGCCGCCGACGGTCAGGCGCCGGTTGAGAAGGTTGACGCGAAGAGAATTTTTCATCTGTCTTGACCCTAGCCGTTTTGTCCCCATGCCCCAAACGGCTTTCTGCTTACAAAATGGACAAAAATGACGCAAAACGGACATGGGGCCGGAGATGCGCAGCATGATGCGGGTTTTTCCCTCCGTTATTTTCGCAAAAATGAAAATCCATCTCTTGGTTGCGCTTGATCGTTGCTTTGTTACACTGGCGTCATGTCGGTTGGAAAAACATCGGGGGATTTGTTCCGGGTTTTGCGTTCGCCGGGAACGCTGGAGTCGGCAAACAGCCGTTTACTGGCGGCGCTGGAACAGTCGCCGGCGTTGGAACTCGATGGTGTGACCGTCAGTTGGCGTCATCTACATCTTGGGCCGGGTGTTTATTCCAAAGGTTTTGAGGCGGTCATCCATCGGCATGACGAATTGCAGATCGAGTATGCGGCGGACGGCAGGGTCTGTTTCATGGCCGGCGGCGACAAGAAAATGATTCTCCCGGGACAGGGCTGCATGATCATGCCCGGGGTTTATCATCAATGGAGGGCTGTTGATTCGCTGCTAATGGCCGGGGTATTGATCAATGTAGGAGGACATGCGGGTTCGTCTTTTCTAGCGGCTTTGAGTAAAATGTCCAAAAAAGGGATGGCGGTTTTCAGGGAAAATGATCTGGTTGTCTGGATGGAACAGATTTTGGCCATGGCGGTGTCATCCGGACCGGACGCATGGCGGATCGAGATCATGGGAAGTCTGCTCCGGGCCTGGCTGGCGCGCTGTTTTGAGACGATTCTTGATCTGAAACCCTGGAGGTGTTCGGTGCCGTCCGCAAAACGCGAAATGAACCGCCGCCATGCTTTGTGTGACGCCGCAGTTGCATTTTTGCGCGCCAATTATGGTCATCCCTTGCGGGTGGCGGATGTGGCGGCGCAAGCGGGAGTCAGCCCTCGCCACCTCAACCGTTTGTTTTGCGAAAATCTCAAGGAAAGCGTGGCTGGCATCCTTTCGGAGATTCGTCTGCAAAAAGCGAAGGCCTTGATGGCGGGCAATCCTTCCCTGTCCGTCAAGGAAATTGCTTATGCCACGGGCTTTTTAAGTCCAGGCCATTTCACCCAAAAATTCAAAAACCGCTTTGGTTTAGTCCCAGGCCGGGTAAACAGCCACACCTGATTTTTTCTCTGTCATTCCCACAAAAGCGCATACGCGTCAACCTAAGACTTTTTGCCACGGAATCCCCACGGACATCCCTCAGACCCTGATTCCCTTTGCCCTCCTTCCCGCAGCGATCCTTATCGCAAGAGGGCGTTTTATCTGCATGGCGCAGTCGGGCTGCGCCATGCAGATAAAACGCCCATCTGTCCATTGTCAGCCAGACGCAATGCTTGGGCAGGAGGGAGGAGGCACGCCACGAGCAGAGTCGAGTGGACTCGCCATGAGCGAAGTCGAATGACAGGGTCGGGGGATGTCCGTGGGGACTCCGTGGCCAATCCGCATGCTCTTGATTCTTTCCTGTGCTGGTTCATGGAAAAGTTAGGTTGACGCGTATGCACAAAAGCGGGAATCCGGAGCATGTCCTGATTCCGACAAGTTTGGCCGAAATTGGATAGAACAGTCTTTTGCCCATTGTCATGGCTGGGGCTAAAATGAGAAACAAGGAATATGACGACAATCGTTGACTTGAAAAATGTTGAGGCTTTTGCTTTTGCAAGAGCCTTGTTTGAAAAAGGGCCCTTTATTTTGGGCAACAGCGCGGATGAAATCATTAAATAATCCTGGGGCAAGATCATGAATGCCATGACTTCTCGTGAACGCTTGCAGACGGCACTAAAAAAAGGGAAGCCGGACCGTGTGCCGCTTCTGGAGTTTATCGTGGATAGCAAGGTTGTCCATGCCGCCATGCCTGATTGCCATGATGCGGCGGATTTTATGGATAGAGCCGGATTTGACGGTGTTTGTTGTGGAGCTCAATTTGCGAAAACTCATGAGTTTCCAGATGGACGCTATATTGATGAATGGGGGGTGACTTATTTGGCAGGCCCAGAAGCGGTGGCTCATCCGCTGGAGGGTCCAATACGGACATTAGCAGAAGCAAAATCTTACACTCCTCCCGATCCGAAAGCTTCCCACCGTCTTAAGACACTGGAGGAATTAGTTCATCGTTACAAGGGGCGCCGGGCAATCTGCTTCCACCACCGCGCGGCTTTTATGTGGTCTGCCTATCTGATGGGAATGGACAATATTCTGGCAGATTTCCTGTTGGAACCAGAAAAGGTTGAAATTATCCTGGATAAGGTGTTGAACGCCAATATTGCACTTGTACGAAGAGCCATTCGGATGGGCGCGGAAATCGTCACACTTGGAGACGATTATGCCCATAATTTTGGCCCCATGATGAGCCCCAAAATTTTTGGCCATTTTCTTCTGCCGCGTCTTAAGAAAATGATTGAATCGATTCACGAAGAAGGGGCGTTGTGCATCAAGCATTCGGATGGGAATATTTATCCCTTATTGGAGATGATCGTGTCGGCCGAGCCGGATGGTCTTAATCCAATTGAACCGGCAGCAGGCATGGACCTTAAAACAGTAAGACAAAAGGTTGGAAATCGGGTCTGCCTTGTGGGCAATATTGATTGTTCTCACTTGCTTCCTTTTGGCGAGCAGAAACAGGTGAGGGATGCAGTTTTAAAAGCAATCAAGGATGCTGGCGGTGGCGGAGGGTTTGTTCTTAGCAGTTCAAACAGCATTCACTCGGCATGCAGACCGGAAAATCTCATGACGATGGTTCGGGCGTGCCATGAATTTGGCGCATATTGAGCCTTTAAAGCATCATATTTTTGGCGGGAATTTCCGAGGCGGCGGCTGTGCCGTCAATTTCTCGGATGCAGCCCCATGGCCCAGGTGACCTCGCGCCGGATTCACCGCGCCGCCGGTATGATCATCGTCACCGACCAGAAGATCGAGACAATTGCCGGGGCGGTTGGCTATCGCAACGCCTTCGCCTTTTCCAGCGCATTCAAACGACTGATGGGGCTTTCGCCCCAGGCTTACCGGAAGAAATTAAGCCCCTCTCCCGCCGCGGCGGGACGGAACGGCTTGACGCTCGATCCGCCTTCGCTCTGCGAGCTTGCGCCTTCGCCAAAGCTTCGGCGTCACAAGCTGGCGAGACAAGTGCTCGATGCTCGACGCAGAAGCAACTGGATTCCTGCGGAAGCGCATACGCCTCACTTCCCCGCATTTGCCGCGAACGCCTCGGGATGTTGCTTTCGCAGGGAGGTCAACCGATCGGAGGCCTGTTTGCCCGGCGAAAATTTGCCGTTTTGCCGCAACACCGCCTCATAGCATCTGACCGCCGCCGGAAGAGATCCGGCTTTCTCGAGATTTTGTCCGCTCAAAAACGAATCGATCCCGGCGATGGAAGACTGGCAGCAGGAATGATTTCCCTCGTCGCCGCAGGCCGGGCGTCCGGTCAATTGGATGATGGCTTCCAGGAGCTGCAAGGCGCGAACCCAATCCTCCTTTTCCACCGCATCCCCCGTCAACCGCACCAGCGTCTGGTGGGGGGGCTCGCCCGCCGGGATGTTTCCCAGCCGGCCCACCTGCGGATTCTGCTCCAAGACCCAAAAAACAACCATGTTGCGGATTTCGCGGGTGCGGGCGCTCCACGGATGGGAGGGACGCAATTCGTAGCCGCCCAACGAACGGCCAGGCGAGGAACCGTACTGGGCGCCTTCCAACAGTTTGGCGATATGGTTCATATCCTCCGCCAGTTCCTGAAGGGAGGCCGAACGAAAACCCATGTCGCTGTAATTCGAGTAATTCCGCAATTCCTGCGCCCGGGCGGCGGCGGCCGGCACATCCTCCGGTTTGCCAACACCGGCCAGAAGGGCGTCCACCTCCTTGTGAATCATGTCGCGGGATGAATCCTTCTTTTCCAGCATGGCCTTGAGCAAAGCCATGCGTTTCTGTTCGATGTTTTTGGGGGCAATGACGTTTTCGGAATGGAGACTGTTGTTCTCGAGCTGCCGCAAAGCCTGAAGCGCCTGTTGCGGCTGGCCGGATTCCTCGAAGGCCAGCACATTGATCCATGATCGGAGAGTCCTCCGTGCGCCATCGAGCCGTTCGCGCAGAAGGGAGGAATAGTCATCCCCATGCTGGGTTTGTTCGTAAAGTCCGTCCAGTTGTCGGAGCAGTTTTTCGGCGGCTTTTGCGTTGGCGGCTTCGCCCAGTTGCCCGATCTGGGTCTTCATCTCCTTCTCTAATTTTTCGGCCAGAGGCCCGCGCAGCACGGCGCGTTTCCTGTCGATCGCCGCGCGGGAAATCACCCGGGGACTGGAGCCGCGGTTGCGCAAATCCCGGAGCGTTTGCATGGCCTGCTCCATGTCGCCATCCTTTTCCGCGCTCAAGGCATCCTGCCACATTTCGACCATCTGGATGGTCTGTTCGACCTGCGAACGGACGCGTCCGCGCCGGTTGGAATAATCGTTTGAACACGACACCATGAAATCGTTCATTTCCTCGAGGATTCCATCGCAATCCGCGGGTTTTTCGGCCCCTTCGCAAACCTGGCCCGCTTTTTTCAAAAGTTTCCGCGCCTGTTCGATCATGATTTTCTCCTGGGCCAGACACTGCCTGCGCAGCCCTTTTTCGAGGGTTTCCAGCATCTTGCGGATCTGGGGCGAGGAAACCTGCTGCCGCCACTGCTGCACGGTTCTGAGGGCGTTCTGGTATTCCTCAGCCTGAACCTGGTCATCCACCTGGCGGGTGAAATTTTTGATCATTTGCATGTCGCGCGACATGCTGCCGGAAACCACTCTGGCGGATTTGGCGGCGGCAGCCTCTCCCGGGGCGTTTTCCGCACCCCCTGCCGCCATCTTTTCCAGCGCCTCGATTTGTTCGCGCAAAGGATCGGCGCCAGGAAGGGAAGACGCGCTGCCGAAAAACAACCAAACGCCTGACAGAACCGCCGCGATATAAACATGAGTTTTCATAATGAAAAGAGGGTTATTGTTGGACCATCAACCGGCATCCTCCTTCTACCCTTTTCAAGGCCCATTGGCAATCGTCGGTCTTTATCCTTTGCCCAGCCCCTGATCCGCCAGGATTCGCCGGAGGTTTTTCGCGGCGTCGAAACACTCCGCCGCGCACGACCGGGCGGCCTTGGAAAGCCTGTCCCAATCCCTCATGACCCGGCGCACGGCGTCGGCGGCCTCATCGGGATTGGAAAAGAAAAGCATGCCGCTTTCATCCGGCAAATACCGCCGGATACCCGTGTCCTCCGTCACCACGGGCCGTCCCGTGGCAAGGTAGGTCGCGGCCCGGTCGCTGACCCAGCCGGTCCGCCAGAGGCAATCGACTCCCTTGCAGGTGGTGAATTCGGCCAGCGACCCTCCGATATACCGCCGGTACAAGGCCGGAGAGGCGACCACCCGGTGCGGCGGCACCACCCACCAGCCAAAGGAACGGATGCGTTCGATCTCCGGATCATCCGGATTCAGGTTCATGGCCATTTCCATCCTGGCCTCAGGCGCCCGGGAAGGCAGGGTCATGTAAGGCGAAAAGAAATGCTGTTTTGAAAGATCGGGATATTCCCCGTTCACCTCGATTCCCTGGGTCCAATACCACTGCCCCACCGTGGTAAAGCGCGGGGAACGGGGGCGGGGACGGGGTTGGTTGAGCGTGGTGTCCACCAACGGGAAGAACGTTTTCCATTTCACGCCCTGAATGCTGGGCAGGCCGCAATCCGGCGCATTTTTATTAAGTCCAATGGTCCAAAAATCATGGTGATACGACTGCCCCATCTCCAAGCGGGCCATCCAGTAGGTGATCTCGCCGGGGTCGATGTCGCAATAAACCCGCCTTTCGAACCTCATCAAAAATGGCGGATGAAAGGTGTAACTGATGTTCAGGAGGATGTTCGGACCGGCCAGCCGGCGCTCCAATTCCCGGAGGGAAAGGCCATGACAGGTCATTTTCTCCAAGTCGTGCCGGTCTTCCGGAGGATTGTGATAAAGAAGACAATAATTACGGGCCAGTCCATGCTGCGCCAGGCGGCGTTGGAAGGCCCGGATGCAGGCTTGATCCGCCGCGGGATCTTTCGTGGCGGGCATGAGTTCCAGCCAGACCGGCTCGATCCCCAGCCGTTTCAATCCCAGCGTCCATTGGAGAGGCACGGAAAAGTTGCCGCCGCCCAGCCGGTATTTCGCCGCAAAACCGCACCCCACAAAAACCGTGACCTGTCGCGATGAGGTTGACAGGAACATATCTAAATCAAGCGGCGCCGGGCGACCGGCCTCCCTCCTTGCCTCATGGAATCCGGCCAAAGAAATTTATCCCGCCACGCATCGCCATTTTGCAAAAGGCCCCCTGATGAAATGGGCGGTTAAACACCCTTCCTCGGTTTAAAATCCAAGGTAAAATCCACTGAGAAAGCGGAATGGGTGAGGGCGCCCACCGAGATGAAATCCACCCCCGTGGCGGCCACGGCCGCAACCCGTTTCAGGGTGATGCCCCCCGAAGCCTCAACCTTGGCGCGCCCGCCGATCAGACGCACCGCCTGCCTCATCTGCGCCAGCGTCATGTTGTCGAACATGATGATATCGGGACGCGCCGCGATCGCCGCCTTGACCTGCTTGAGCGTTTCGCATTCGATCTCCACCTTGAGCTTGGGCCATCGGTGGCGGGCGCGGGAAACCGCCTCCACCACCGGACACTCGCAATGCCCGATCAAGGCCGTCAGGTGATTGTCCTTGATCAACACCTGGTCGAACAGCCCCATGCGATGATTGACCCCGCCTCCGCGGGTCACCGCGTATTTTTCCAATCCCCGCAACATCGGCGTGGTCTTGCGCGTGTCAAGGATCCGCACATGACGGCCGGTCTTCCGGTTCATCTTTTCCACTTTTTCCACATATTGCCGGGTCAGGGTGGCCACCCCGCTCAAACGCTGGATGAAATTCAGCGCCACCCGTTCGGCCGATAAAAGCGAGCGGCTGTGCCCATCCACCTTCAGCACCTCCTGCCCGGGATGAATTTTCGTCCCATCCCTGGCCATCAACCGGATCTTCGCCGAGGGATCGCGCTGGCGGAACACTTCCGCCGCCACCTCCACCCCGCAAAGAATGCCATTTTCGCGGCTGATCAAATGGGCCGTGGAACGGTGAGCGGGGGGAATGGTGGCGAGTGAAGTCACATCGCCCAGTTCATCGAGATCCTCAAGGATCGCATCACCGACAATCCTGCGAATGACACGTTGCAAATCGGGATGAAAACTCTTCATAAAATCAAGCCGCCCTTTCTCTTGAGGCCAGATGCCGGATGACCGAATGCGCCCGCGGGAAGATCGCATCGAAATGATCCCCCAAAACCTTTTGATCCACCCCCGGCTCGTCAAAATGCGCATGCAAATCCCGCACCAAAAGGTATTTGTCGGAATACTCCTCCAGCACCCCCACGTGTTCCCGCCACTGTTCCTTCACCAAAATCTCCGCCACCACCTCGCGTCCCAGATATTTTTCAAGGATCGGCTCGTAACTGTTGCAAACTGCCGCCACCAGATTCTGCCCCACCGAGGTCAGGTGCTGATCGGCCCCGGCCGCCGCCACGCTGGGATTCAGAGTCCGCAACCGCCCCACAAAAAGGCTCATGGCCGAGGAAAACGCGTCTTTCAACGTGTTGCGCAGATTGCGAAAACCCCGCCTCATTTTCTCCCACAAGCTGGAACACATCAATTCGTCGAGCCGCCTCTGCCACGCCTCGCGCCGGGGCGTCCCTTTTTCGGGAACCGGATGCAAAATCATCTGGATATGCGGCAGCATGTCCTCAAAAAACAGATAGCTCAATTCCAGATGCCCCTTGACGTCCCGGCTCGGCTTCTCATACACCAATTCCAGGGATTTCGGATAAACCTCCAACTGTCCCCACACCCATTGCCCGGACTTCATTTGCACCACCACGGGCTGATGGTTCAAACACTTCAGACAAACGTCCTTGGACCGGCGCTGGAGAATAGTCCCCACCGCCGTCACCGCGCCCAAAATGAGAATCGATAGCCAAAAGGAATCCATGTTGCCTGCCATCCCCCGGTCATGGCCGGGGTAAATTGCGCGCCAGAATACCACTCCCTGCCCCATTGTAAATGCAAACCTGCGGCAATCGACAGGTTGAAATCTCCGACGGCAAGCGGTGAGGGAGCCCCGCCCTCCATTATTTTACCACTGCAACAAGGGAGGGCGGGGCTCCCGCACCGCCAATTATTTAAAAAAAAACAGCAACCAAACAGAAGCCCGCTCGTTGGCAAAAGCGCATCCGAAACAGCGGTTCTTCCCCGCCTTCAGCCCAACCAGCTTGTCCTCACCCCAATCCAAACTTGGCGTGCACGATGTTCATGGCCCGATCGGCCTGGGCGCCGTCGATAACCACGGAAATCTTGATTTCGCTGGTGGAAATCATCTGGATATTGATCTTCTCCGCCGCCAGCGCGTCGAACATGCCGGCCGCCACGCCGCAATGGGACCGCATGCCGATGCCCACCACCGAAAGCTTGGCGATGCCCTCCGTGCAAGCCACTCCGCCGGCCCCCATCTCGCGAAGCACCGGTTCCAGCGCCCTGCGCGCGCGAGGCACCTCGTCCTTGGCCAGGGTGAAGGTCAGATCGGTATGCCCCGAGGCTGAAACGTTCTGCACAATCATGTCCACATTGACATTGGCATCCGCGATCGCCTTGAACACCTGGGCCGCCATGCCCGGCTTGTCCGGCACTTGGGCAATGGTCACCTTGGCTTGGTTCTTGTCCACGGTCACCCCGCGGATCACGACATCTTCCATCTTCCTGGTTTCTTCTTTCACAAGCGTTCCTGGGTTGTTGTTCATGCTGGAGCGAACGGAAAAAGGCACCTTGAATTTCTTGGCAAACTCCACCGACCGGCTTTGCATCACCTTGGCGCCAAGACTGGCCATCTCCAGCATTTCATCGTAGGAAATCTCCTCCAGCTTTTTGGCGTTCTTCACCAGCCGGGGATCAGCGGTGTAAACCCCGTCCACATCCGTATAAATCTCGCACAAATCCGCCTTCAACGCGGCGGCCAGCGCAATCGCCGTCAGATCCGACCCCCCGCGCCCAAGCGTGGTGATGGCCCCGGCATTGTCAACGCCCTGAAACCCCGCCACAATCACCACATTCCCGGCATCCAGCATTTCGTGAACCCGTTTGGGGGTGATGTTGACGATCTTTGCCTTGGTATGCACCCCATCGGTCACAATCCCCGCCTGGGCGCCGGTCAGCGAAACGGCCTTCAACCCCAAACCATGCAACGCCATCGCCATCAGGGCAATCGTCGTCTGCTCGCCGGTGGCCAGCATCATGTCCATCTCCCGGTCATCCGGGGCGGGATGAACCTCCCGGGCCAGTTTGATCAGGCCATCCGTCACTCCCGACATGGCGGAAACCACCACCACCACCTGGTTGCCTTGGGCGCAGGTTTCCCTGACCCGCTGGGCCACATTCTTGATGCGCCCGGGGTTTGCCACCGAAGTGCCGCCATACTTTTGTACAATCAGTTTCATGCGAAGCGGTTTTTTATGCCTGAAAACCCGGCCAAAAAGCAACAAAGATTCCACAAAACGCCTCCCGACGATCACCCCCAAGCGGCACAGGAGCGCCGCCCTCCTTTTATCATCCATGGGAGGGCGTACCTCCCGGGCCGCCTATACATCACAAAAATGTCGAAAAATATCACACCTTTTTTTTTGGAAAAACAGCCCTTCTGTGCGATTTTGAAAAAAACAGCACCGATGTCATTGCGAATCCTCCTTGGCGCATGGCGAAGCAGTTTCTGTTCCTTTCCTTTGGGATTGCTTCACCCTCCGATGGGGTTGTGTTCGCGAACTGTGAATAAAATGCAGCCTGCCCCCCTCCCCTCCGACACATTAAAAGACGGCCTATTTGCGACACATCCGCTTGGATTTGTTCGGAAAAATTCCTTTGCGGTGGACTGTTGAAAGGGAAAAAACTAGAGTTTGCCCGTGAATAATCCCCTTGACTTAAGCCCGCCAACGCGATCTTTGGCCGCCACCGGGGTCGAAGCGCGGATGCCATTTGCCAGCAACAGGGCATTCACGCTGATTGAGCTTTTGGTGGTCATTTGTCTCATCTCAATTTTGATGGCGCTCCTGATGCCGGCGCTCAAAGCCACCAGGGAATTGGGGCGGGGCATGCAGTGTTCGAACAATTTGAAGCAAATCCATCTGGCCATGGAGCTGTACGCCAATAACACGGACGACTACTATCCTTCCTACGCCACTGTCGAATATCCGAATTGGTTCCGGGACGCGTTGGGACCTTACGTGGGAGGCAGCAACAGCAAAATTTTCAGATGCCCCAACAAAATACCGGGCAGCTCCAGCCTGGGTTACTACGGATACAACGGCTATGTGTTTTGCACCGGATGGGGACTGGCGCGGCGGACGCAAGTCCAATCCATTCCACCCTATAACAACACAAAATTCATCCTGTTCATTGACGCCTCGTCTCCATGGATTGACAGCTCCGCCTGCGCCGTTCCAACGACAAGCTCAGCCAGCGGACGCCTTTTGTTTCCCCACAACAACCGGGCAACGGTTCTTTATGCCGATGGCCACGTGGAAAACAAGGCCGCTTCCGAATTGAAACCCGCCGATTTTACTCCTTGGTGGTGACAAGGAATGAAACATAACAAACAAAAACATGAACCGGCCTGAACATTCACATGCCTTTTAAATATCATTCATTCTATTTTGAAAAAAATATCATCGAAGGCCGCGCCATTGATATTTTCGAACCGGAAAAAGCATCCTCCGACATCGGCATCTTTTTCGTGCATGGAGGCGGATGGCGCGGCGGGACGCGGTCCGGCCTCCACAAGCTGATGCGCTCGTTCAATGCGGAAGGCTTCATCTGCGCGACAACAGACTACCGGCTTTCCCCAAAAAACACCCTCTTTGATCAAATCACCGACATCCGCCATGGATACGGAATATTTCTGGATTTCCTTCGAGCAAAGCAACGCCCCGAAAAAACATTCGTCATAGGCGTGTCTGCGGGCGCTCACCTGGCGGCTTTATTGACCGCGGCGTTGCCGGGAGAATGCGGCGAACAATTGGATTTTGGAGAATGCAAATCCGGCCGTTGGGCGGTTCCCATCGGCGCCGCGCTGCAGGCCACGCCAGTGACATTTGAACCATGGGAGGATATTTTTCCCCATATCTGGTCGTCCATGCAAGACATCGTCGGCAGCCCCTACGAAGAGGCGCCGGAACTTTATCAACGGGTGTCTCCCATTCGATACGTTAATCGAAAAACACCCTCCATCTTCTTCCTGGAGGCGGCAAATGAACATATGTTTCCCCTGGAAAAAACCCTTGAATTCATCAATAAAATGACATCGATGGGACGGCGGGCGGAATATAAAGTTTACAAGAATGTGGAGCACGGATTTTTTTACGACACTTGCCGTCGTCAACAACGGGAAGCCTTTGCCGACATTCTTGCCTTCATTCGCTCGCTCTAATACCGCCCCCGGCAAACAAATAACAACTGTCCGCAAAGCCACCATGCATTCCGGCATTTTATCTCCAAAGTCGCATTTGGGAATTTCCGCCATTGCGGCGGCGCTTTTCATGGCTTCCATGAACTCCAATGGCCGGACTGAAACGCTCTACCACACAAGCTTCGAATCCAAAGGCGAGGTTTTCGGAAATTTCCAACCTGGAAATGCGGAAGGACAAAATGGCTGGGCCGGACGCAAGGCTGAAATCACCCCGAACACCGCCTTGTCCGGAAAACAATCTTTGCAATTAACCCCGGGCAATGGAACCTATGGCAATGCGGCGTCTAAAACCTTTGAACTCCATGCGGATATCCTGTGGGTGGATGTCTTTGTGAAACCCGGGGCGCCCGTCAAAAACAATTACAGCGCCTTTCTTTATCTCAAAGGGGCGAACAAACAATCCAATCGCCTGTCCGCGGTGGATTTGCAATTTTGCGGAGGCGCCATCGAAGTCTATGACGGCGGTTTCCAGAAATACGAACGGTTGGCCGGCTGGCAGCCCGGCGCATGGCATCGCCTGACGCTGAAAGTTGATTTTATTTCACACGCTTTCGATTTCTATCTCGACGGCAACCTTTTGAAAAAAGGCATCGCTTTTCGGCGGGATCAAGGCCAGGAACAACCTGGGACGCTTTCACAAATCATGCTCATCGGCGGTTCGGGCGCCTCGGGCGAGTTATGCTGCTACGACGATCTCACCATCAGTCATGAATGTCCTTTTGAAGCCTTTGGAAAAACCGCCGCCGAATTGGAGGCATTCAGGGCCATCCATCATCGTCTGCTCAAGGATGTCAATGGAGGCGGAGAGTCAGCGTCCGATTGCGTCCCAATGGTCAAAATAGGAAAAACAATGCGCCCGCCCCTTATCGACGGAAAAATCGATGAAGAATGCTGGCGAAACAGCGTTGAAATGGGCCCCTTTCTCCTGTTGGAAAACAAAGGGATGGCCCGGGAACAAACCACGGTGCGCGCAGCATACGACTCTGATCATTTATATTTCGCCTTCCGCTGCAAGGAAAGCGTCCTGGATCCGGCAATGAATCAAACCCAGTTTTTCATGGCAAAAACCAAAACCCATGATTCCATCGAACTGTTCAAGGATGACTGCGTTGAAATATTCATTGCGCCGGATGAGGCGAAAAATGAGTACTACCATGTGGCCGTCAACGCCAATGGATGTTGGTATGACGCTTCCTGCAACGGGAATCGACAACCCGATTTGTCATGGAATCCAAATCTTCACGCGGGTGTTTTCAAGGAAAAAGATTCCTGGAATGTGGAGCTGGCCATCCCATTCAAAGATCTCCATGCGATCCCAGACCCGGCTGATCATGCCAAATGGAAATTACAATGTTGCCGTCACGAAAATCCTCGCAAGGAAAACAGCGCCTGGTCTCCGGCGCGGCATTCCTTCCATGACTTCGCGCGATTCGGCGGCCTTTTCTTCTCCCCTGCCGCATTGCCGGGCATTCAAATGGCCCGGGGAATGGAATCCACACTGGAAGAAAATTTCATGTTTCAAACTTATGCCCCAAAATCCGGGTACCCATTCCTCTCCCTCGCCAGCCTGGTCAGGTATGGAGAAAAGGATACAGCCATTCACGCCATCCTGTTGCCCGGCGGCAATGAGGCGGACAAGGCGGTTGCAACTGAATTCATCTTCGATCAGCAGAGTTCCTCGCGCGCCAAAGGCGAAACTCAAAAACGTTATATCTTCTTCGACTCGCCGGACACGCCATGCATTTATCAATCCCCATGGTTTTCCGTCCTTGATTCGACGCGGGAAAAAAATGCTGTCAAAACCACTTGCGGTTTCATTTCCCCGGATTCATTGAAATTCTTTCCAGTCAGGGAATTGCACATCTTCAATGGCGGCGCGCAGATGGTTTGGTTCCAGCTTTTCTCCAGAATTCCCAAAAACAATCAAAAAGATGTCGTCCTGACCCTCGAACTTCCCCAAGGGTTGGAACTTGCCAGCCCCCAAGGCCGCCAGGGGTTTCCCAAACCGCTGGCCATGGCGGTTGAGGAATCAACATCCGCTTCCGTTGGCAAAATCACCCGGTACGAGTTGAGGCTGAGCCATCGCCTCGTCTGCTCCAGCGTCGACGACGGAATCGTCTTGCCTTTGGTCATTCGCGCCGATGGCTTTGAGAAAGACACCTCTTCAACAGCCTTTTTCCAAACACGAATAAACAATGTCACCGAGGAAAAACACCCCTTGAACGTTCAAGTGCGAACTGCGGCGCGAATCGGCCGGGCAAAATCACTCCATTCCATGCTCTGGCCTGGAATGAGCTTGCCCCCCCTTTCATGCCTGGCGCAGGCGGAATTGGAACCCCTGATGCGGGGGTGGCATCTGGCGGGATTCAACGAAGTGGTCGCCCCATCCCATTTCAAGGAAAACCAGCTTTACAATCGTTTCGACTGGAAGATTGTGAAAACAATCCAGCCGTTTTTCGGCGCACCCGGCGGGGTGCCCTTGCATCAGTTCTCTTTTTTCAATATTGACCAAGCCTGTTGGAATAAAAATCCGGAGCAATTTGCCTTGCTGGCATCGGGAAAACGAACCGCCACTTCAGTTTGCCCAAGCGTTTTTCTCGGGCAGGATTCCCAACTCAAAAATCACATTTCAACTTATCTCAAAACTCTGGCCCAGCAATATTCCCATCTTGTTCTGGATTATGAACAATCCCCCTTCACCCTGTGTTTCTGCGATCGCTGCATCGGCGCCTTTGGCAGGGAGTTTCACCTCGACAAACAGTCATTGTCCGCGTCAACCATCCTTCAACAATACAAGCCCCAGTGGGTGCTTTTTCGAAACAAACAAAACGCCGAATTGTTTGGATTCATCAAAAACATCGTTGCCCAAGCCAATCAAAACTGCATGACAAGCCTTTATAGCGGATACCAGACGGAATCGCGCGACAAATATGGAGTCGATTGGGCTTCCGTGTCGCAATTTGCGGATCTGGCCATCTGCGGTTATGGCCGCTCCGCGGAAGATGTCCGTTCGACCCTGTCCGCCCTTGGCAAAAATCACGTGCCGTTGGTTTGCGGAGAGGCGGCATGGTCGGAACCTCTGCCTTACGATTTTGAGGGGTGCAAAAACAAATTGTTCCGTCATTTGACCGATGGAGGAGGAGGCTTCATGTGTTGGATGGACTGGTCGGCGGATGGACGCGTTTTGACTGCAATCGCCTCGGCCAGTTCCCTGCTGGCGGACTGCGAACCCATTTTTCAATCCTTCTGCCGGGCGGACCACCTTTGCGAACCAGCCGCCGGCCTGGAAAAAAATGATGTCGTGGTTCTCGAACATGACGGAGAAAGACTGATCTTTGTTTTCAACGAAAACAACCGTCCAAAAACAGTCACCATCAGGAACTCTCCATTGCCGCCAGACGCTACCATCCTAGATTATGGCGAAAATACACTCCTGAAAAACGCACCCAATGTCACCTTCGATATGTTGGCCAACGATGTAAAAATCTTCTATCTTGGCCCTTCATGCAAGGTCGAAAACCTGCGCCGGGCGCGCGAGCGAAGCATAAACAGCAAAACCGGCGGCGTCTCCGAACCTCAAACGTCCGCCTACCTCGACAGCGGTCAACTGGCCCTGGAAGAAAACAAAAATCTGGCGCTGGGCAAAACTTATTCCGTCTCAAAAAAACCGAACAACTCTTACGCCGACCTCTGGGGCCGCAAATTGACAGACGGCCAAGCAAGCGTGATCGCTCATTACATGGAAAAATGTTGGACTGGATATGATCTCAACAATCAAAATCCTTTTATCGTCATTGACTTAGGAAAATCGGAAATTATCAGTGGAATTTCCGTTCAATTTTTAAACCAGCCGCAGGTTGGAATTCTTTTTCCCCAAAAAGTATCGTTCCATATTTCCGATGACGGCAAGGACTTTCACCCGCTTGGCGAAGCTTCGTTGAACTCGAAAAATATCGTTTCACCTCCCATTCAATATCGCGATGCAACGCTCCTGACCGCCGCCGGCTGGTTTGGCTTGAAAGACATCCACGCCTCCGGCCGTCATCTAAAAGTGACTGTGGAAAGCGGAAAAGCCGAATGGATTTTCATTAGCGAAGTGGAAACGCATTAAAATGATTCCGAAAAAACGCAAAAGATCGAATGGAACAATCAAACAAAACGAACAAGGAAAAATAAATGAAAGACCAAAGAGCGTTCATCCTCATCCTCGACATGCTGGCCGGCCATTGGGCCGGAAAAACAACGGTTCCCGCCACCGGCCTGCCGCCGCCCAACGTCTGGGGCTATGCGCAGGCGGGCAAGCTGCCCGCATTCCAGGATTGCATCGAAAACGGAACCTTTGTGAAAGCCTGGAACAAGGGAAATTGCAACACCCCTTACGGCCAAAAATATCTGGCTTCCGGCACCTATGAAACCCGCTCGGTTCCCGGCGTCGATCCCTACTGCCTCATGGTGCAAGGCGCGGAAAAGGAAACCATTCTTTCCGCCTGCAAGAGAAAATATCCGGCGGGAAAAGTAGCCGCCTTTGGTTCGGACGCGTGGATGCAAACCGGTTGGTGGAAGGCGACGGACTGCACCATGGGCTGGGGAAGTTATTACTCCGATTTCCTCACCTCGCAGCAATGCTTCAAATGGATGCTGGAAAATCCGGAGTGGAAGATGGTGTTGCTCTATCTGCCCCAATACGACCTGACGGGCAATTGCCCCGTCATGGGAAAAGACACAGCCTATACCAAGGACAAGCATCATTCCCTGCTGCAATTGGACAGGTTTCTGTGGATGGTCAAAACCTTTCTCCAGGAAAAAAACTGGTGGAACGAAACCGGCCTTTTCATCGGTTCCGACCACGGATGCCATTATGGGTGCGATGCGGCGGTCAAGGCGGGAAGAAAAAAAGGCGTGCCGGAAAAAGAACTGTCCAACTATTGCAGCAATCATGAACCGCCTTATGATTGCCTGGTTTGGGACTTTGAAAAAAACAAACCGTCAAAACAACGCAGCGATTGCTGCCGGAGAACCACCTTCATCGCCGGCGGCGGCGCATGGCCCGCCCGGATGCGCGGAAAAATCGTCGAACAGGGCGAAATCATCGATTTTTCGCCCACCATCGCCGATTTCATGAAAATCAAACTGCCCGCCGACGGACGAAGTTTGCTTTGAAGTTTTCCCAAACATCAAGGCCCGCTTCCCTCCATCGAACATTTCCGCAACTCGAATCGCCCATCGGAAGACGCTGATGACGGCGGCGGCAGGCGTTGGGGGGGGACGCCGGTTTTTTCCGGATTTTGATTAAAAATTTGAGTGACATGGAGTTGACATTATAGAATATTTGTGTTAGCTTGCTTAAGCAAGCTAACACAAATATTCTATAAATATCCTTTGTTTGGCAATCAAGATGAAACAAAAGCTCCATCCTTGTCTCTCCATTGACCGCTGGGAAATTTTCTTAAACGCCTTGATTCAAGAAATTGCCAAACCAACGGAGGAGTGGCCTGTCGTGCGTTGTTGGTCAAAGCGAAACTTGATCCATGTTCTTGCAAAAATTCGCATACGGGAAAAAAGCCGCCTGTTGAGCACCTTCCCCACGGCAGAAGTCATTTTGGAACACCTCCAAAAAACCGGCTTGGTTTCCCATCTCGACGTTGAATCAACATCCCCTCCCAGTCCCACCACCGATTTCTTCCTGTTTCATCTCGAAGGACCGGCTGAAAAAGATGCGGACCCCCTTGAGTTGCTTCAGGCATTCAAGCCCGAAGGCGTCATTTGTTATTTCAGCGCCCTGGCCTATTACGGCCTGACCACCCAGATTCCCAGCCAGCATCATATTGCAACCCTGACAGCGGCAGCCATCCCCGCCCGTAAAACGGATAAAGACCGGCAGGAGTCACTCTCGCGGGAAACGGTCAAACGCAATCCAATGGGGCAAAAGGTTTTCACCTTTCAAGGCATTCCATTTTTTTGGACGCGCCGGATTGCCTCAAGAATTGCCGGCATACAGATCCGCCAGGAGGGAACCCGCACCCAATTCCGGATCACAACCCGGGAACAAACCTTATTGGACACCCTGAATCGCCCCATTCCTTGCGGGGGACTGGCGGTCATCCTCGAAGCATGGGAAAAGGGTGCGCGAACCATGGACGAGAAACGTCTTGCCGAACATCTCAAAACCATGTCACATGCAGACACCTGCCGCCGGGTTGGCGCCATTTTTGATTTAATCGGACATCCACCCGCGCCATGTCTCAAAAAACAACTGGATGCCATCAAGCCATCTCTGCCTTCTCAAACATCCAAAACAATCATTTCACTCTTGCCCGGGATCAATTTTCCGAACACGAATGATATCTGGCAGGTGAGCATCCCATAGCATGAATCAAACCGACACTGACCGTTGGAAATCCGAAGTCCTCAATCAAGTTTTCCAGGCATTGATTTCCTCGCCCGAAATCAATGAATCCCTGATTTTTAAAGGGGCGCGAATTCTGAACCTTCTTTTAAAAGACGAACGGCAATCCCTGGACATCGACAGCAATCTCGCAATCGAATTCACACGGAGGTTTCCCCTAAAGGATGCGCAACAACGTTTTTTGGAACACCATGTCGCTCCAGCCCTGTCCCGGTATTTTAACCGGCAGGAACCTGTGCGCTATGAATTAAAATCCGTCAGCGTTGAACCCTCAAAATCCCATCCACGCGGATGGGATTCCTTCACTCTTTGGATTGGGATCATTGACCATCGAAAATCAAACGTGCGCAGCCTGCCTTCCCTGGAAGTTGACATTGCCGCGCCGGAGGAACTCAACAACCACTCCATCGCGATCTTGACCGTCGGAGCGAATCGTTTTTGCGCCTATACCGCGGAAAGAATTGCCGGAGAAAAAATGCGGGCTTTTCTCAGCACATTATCCTCCTACCGCAAGAAAATGAAAAAACCGGGCGAAGCGGTCCGGGCAAAAGACCTCCACGACCTCGTGCGAATCCTGCGCGCCCACCCCATCCGGGAAATTGCATTTTGGAAGGAAGTCGGAATTCAGTTCAAGATGGCCTGCAAATCCCGGTATGTGGATTGCGCTGGATGGATCACATTTCAGGAAAACTGGGAATTTACCAAAGCCGCCTACGAAAAGGATGCACGCCTCAAAGAATCCATTCCGTTTGCCGAGGCGGAATCCGCGTTGCACAGCATCGTCTCCTTGTTCGAAAACATCGGCATTGTGCCCTTGGAATTTCCACTGCCAGAATAAGGGGGCAAGCCTCAACTCGAATCGCCCATCGGAAGACGCTGATGACGGCAGCGGTAGGCGTTGGGGGGGACGCCGGTTTTGGCCTTGAACAGGCGGCTCAAATAAAACGCGTTGGCAAAGCCGGTTCGTTCGGCAATCTCCTGCAAGGTAAACCGGCTGGAAACCAGCAAACCGCGCACCCGGCGAAGGCGTTCCTGGATCAATAAATCCTGAAAGGACGCCCCCAGCAATTCGCGGATCAAATGGCTGGCCCGCGACGGCGAGAGATGCAGAAGTTTGGCCAGATCTGCCAGACCAATATCCTGGTGGGCATGATAGTGAATGAAGCGCCGGATCAAGGTCTGGCGGTCGCCGGTCTGATCGTCCAACCGCTGAATCTGCTCCAACCGTTGAACCAGCGCCTGTCCGACACCCACCAAAACCTGCCCGAGAAACATGGCGTGGGATTCGTCAAGTTGCGGCAGGTCGGAATGAAGGCGGGCCATGCCGCGCGGCGGGACAGCGTTTGAGCCATCCTTTCCGGGACAAAAAACTCCCGCGAATAAAACAGCCAGAAGAACATCCTGCCGCATCATGGGAACCACCAGTTCAACCGCCCCCTTCCAACAGGTCTTCGCAAAAGGCCCCCGCCGCCGCAAGGCCTGCGCATGGCATTCCCAATAACAATCGCGAAAACATTGCCGGTCCCAATCCTCATGGCAACGCCTCCCCTCGCGGCAATAGGGATGCCGGTGAGAGGCGCGAAGAGCGGAAAAAAGCCCCCTCCCCTGGGCATCCTGAAAAGCCGACGCGCAATCGTGGATCGTCAGCGTTATCCCAAGCGTCTTCTCCTGCGCGCAAAGGAAATCCTCCAGGTCAGAGGATGACGGGGAAATGCTTCGAAAGGCAGCCATAAGCTGAAAATAGCTTGAAAGTATAAATTCGACAACCCCTTTGTGCATGGACGAAACGCGGGGTCGGGGGTAGGTTGCTGAGGCTATGGACTTTTAGACTGTTAGAGTATCAGAGAGAAGGCGGCTTGTTTGCCTAACAGGCTAACAGACTACAGTCCAAACAACCTAAAAAAAATCCCATGAACACCTCTTCCTTTCACTACTCGCGCTCGATCCCCATCCGTCACACGGTTGATATTTTGGTGGCGGGAGGCGGTCCGGCGGGAGTGGCTGCGGCCCTGGCCGCACGGCGGCAGGGTGCCCGCGTTCATTTGATCGAGGAACAAGGCTGCCTGGGTGGCATGGGAACAGCGGGAATGGTGCCGGCCTTCATGCCCTTCGGGGACGGAGTCCATTTCCTGGCGGAAGGCGTGGGACGGCAGGTTTATACGGCGCTTAAAAAGATGAACGCCCCCATGCCTTTGAACAATCCGCTGGGTTGTGTTTCCATCCATGTCGAATCCCTCAAACGCGTCTATGACGAGATGCTTCTCAAGTCGGGCTGTTCCTTCACCTTTCACACCCAACTGATCGATGTGAGGAAAAAAGGAAACCGCCTGACCCATGCCATCTGCGCCGCCAAAAGTGGGGTGTTTGCCATTGAGGCAAAGGTTTTCGTGGACGGAACCGGGGACGGCGATCTGGCGGCATGGGGGGGCGCGCCTTTTGAAAAAGGCGATAAAAATGGCCGGATGATGCCCGGCACGCTTTGCAGCATCTGGAGCGACCTGGACTGGAAAGCCATCGCCAAAAACAAGGTCCCCCAATCATCGCAATTGAAAAAGGCTTTTGCGGACGGGGTTTTCACCGTCAAGGACGATCACTTGCCAGGGATTTTCCACATCGGCGAAACAACCGGGGGCGGGAACATCGGCCATACGTTCGGCGTGGACAACACGGACGAGGTATCGATAACCAAGGCTTTACTCTGGGGACGCAAGTCCCTGTCGGAATACCAGCGATATTACCAGCATTATTTGAAGGGTTATGAAAAAATGAACCTGGTGACGACCGGCGCCCTGCTGGGGATAAGGGAAACGCGGCGGATCATGGGGGATTACGTGCTGGGTCTGGAAGATTTCAAAAAACGGGCGGTGTTCGAGGATGAAATCGGCCGGTTCGCCTATCCGATCGACATTCATCCGACACGTCCCGGCAAAAAGACCTATGCCCGTTTTCTTCAGGAATACATCGATTGGCGCTACAAACCCGGAGAAAGCTACGGCATCCCCTATCGCATATTGACGCCGCGGAGGCTGGATAACGTGCTGGTGGCGGGCCGCTGCGTCAGCTCCGACCGTTACATCCAGGGCTCCATCCGAGTCATGCCGGGCTGTTACATCACAGGCCAGGCCGCCGGCATCGCCGCCGCCATGGCCGCCCAAAGCGGCGCCTCAACCCACGACATCCCGGTGAAGGAACTGCAAAAACGCCTCAAAAAATTCGGCGCATACCTGCCCAATGATCACTAACGAGATTTCAGCGACAGATGATGGAGGTCTGCCCAAATTCGATCCAAATCAAAACGCTGGAAATCCTCATTCCGCAGAACATTCCTCAACTCCTTTTCAACCTGCCCTCTCAAATTGGCAAGCCGTTCCATGGACATATCCACCGGACCATTGCCCTTCACAGCCAGTTTTTTTTCAACCAAGCCCGCCAAAACAGAACTTTTCAAATTCAACCCTGTCCGTTGAACAGCGTAGTCCAGATCAAAAAAATCCCGGATCGCGGGTTTGCGGCGGCTCACTGCCGCCCTTATTTTTTCCGCCCAAAGCTCCCGTTCATCCATGACGGCAACAGGGAAAGGATGAACAACGGCCTCCCTGAAATCCACCTGATTAGCCATCCAATGCCGATGAATCAAAAGGTTGTCACTCATTGACAATCACCCCCCATTCGACATTGACTGTTCCGCAGGCTTTGCGTCCCGGCACAAGCGGAATGACGGATTCTGACCGCAGCTGCCGCTGAAGCCGCTTTTTCCATTCACCTCTCAAAGCCAGGCTGTTCAAGACAAACCCCAGCCGGCGAATCGTTCCCCGGTTCCCGTAGCGACACGCCACGTCAGCCAACACATCAGCCAACCTTCGATTTTTGGCGACGGAATCCCGGATCCACTGATATGCCGCCGGCAAGGTTCCAAAACGGGACCAGTCATAGACCGCATCCACGAGAGCACGCGCCATGGTTGGCATAATGATGTCATTGCTTCCGTCCATGGACATTTTTTGGGTCCCTCCCAAACGGCCATCAGACACCTTGATGAAGCGATATTGAAGATTTCCGATGACGCGATCCCCGCATAAACGGTTGTTGTAAATGTCCACCCGGTTGGGAACCTGATCCGTAAAACCGTAACACCGAAACGCTTCCATTCCGCACAACTGATATTGCCCATTACCGCACACCTTCATCAACTCCTTCAGCACAAGTCCGCTATCAGGACACAACAATCCATTGACCGGCATCGTTGGAGGAAACAGATAAAATTCCCTTTTCAGGCGAACAATGGTCCCGGCCCGGGCCAAACGTGAAAAAAGCTGCCGCTCCTGCGCCGGAGCCAGCCCCAGAGTTGTTCTCAACTCTCCACAGCGGACAACCCCCTTCCGCCGCATTTGAACGTAGCTCAAGAGCCTGATTTCCAGTCCTCCGAACCGGTTTTTTCGCTTGAACACTATATTTTCCATAAATCTTCTCTAACCATATTTGCTCAAAATACAATAAAGTCAAGCCGCGAAAGCTGGACAATACGCTGGTGGCGGGCCGCTGCGTCAGTTCCGACCGTTACATCCGGGGATCCATCCGCGTCATGCCGGGCTGTTACATCACAGGCCAGGCCGCCGGCATCGCCGCCGCCATGGCCGCGAAAAGCGGCGCATCCGCGCATGATCTGCCGGTGCGGGAATTGCAAAAACGCCTGAAGAAATCCGGGGCGTATCTGCCTAATTGTTGAGGAGTTTCTTGATCATCAATAGTTCCGATTTGCATTGCCCATTAACAGAGTCTACAATGCTCCCATGAGTCAAGCATTGCCCAGATTGCCACTCGGGCTGAGCGATTTCGCAAAGCTCCGCGAAGCCGGCGCAAATTATCTTTATGTGGACAAAACGCGCGCGCTGGCCGGCATGCTGCAGGCTGGCAATTATCTTTTTTTGGCCAGGCCCCGGAGGTTCGGCAAATCGCTGCTTTGCTCCACCATCGCCAGTCTCTATGCCAGCCGCCGCGACCTGTTCGACGGCCTGGCCATTGAACCGCTTTGGGACTGGAGCCAAACCAATCCGGTGGTGCATTTGGGATTGACGGGGGTGGACAGCAGTTCGGTGGAATCGTTAAGGGAATCGTTGTTCAAACTGTTGGCTGACCAGGCTCGCCCCTATGGAATAACCTTGACCGGGCGGCTCCTGCCGGACGATTTCGTCACCCTGTTGCGCGGCATCCGCGCACAAATCAAACGCCGGGTGGTGGTGATCGTGGACGAATACGAAAAACCGGTTCACGATCATCTCGATGACCTGCCGGCCGCCAAGCGGATGCGTGACGTGCTTGCCGCATTCTACGGCGCGCTCAAGGGCTGCGACGCCGATCTCGAAAAAGTTTTCATCACCGGCATCGGCCGCATGGTGCGCACCAGCATCTTCTCCGAGCTCAACCAGATGAAGGATCTCACCTTGGACGAGCATGCCGCGGAAATCTGCGGCTATACCGAAGCCGAACTGCGCGCCTGCTTCCAACCTTTCATCGGCCGGCTGGCGGCAAAGAACCGGCTGACGGAAACGCAGGCTTGGGACACGCTCCGGGACCGCTATAACGGCTACTGGTGGGGCGAAGGGGAGAAGGTCTACAATCCTTGGGCCATCCTCAATTGCCTGGATACCGGAAAATTGGATAACTACTGGTGGGCCAGTGGCACACCGGGCATGCTGGTCGAACTGGCGAGGACACTCCAGCGGCCGGCCGGCGACCTGGAGGGCCTCCAGGCAACAGACCTTTCCCTGCTTTTCGACATCACCCAGCCCGCGCCTGAACCTCTGCTTTGGCAATCCGGTTATCTCACGGTCAAAGCGGTCGGCAACCGGGTCTATACCCTGGGCTTCCCCAACGCCGAAGTGCGCGAGGCATGGTTCGGCATGATGCTCGGCCACTTCTGCGGGCAACGCGGCGCGGCCGGCCAGACCGCCGCCGCCGTCATGCTGGCGGCGCTGCAAACGAGAGATCGTCCGCGCTTCGAACAAGCCTTGACCGCGTTGTTTGCCTCCATTCCCGGCGAATTGCAGGTGGACCGCGAGGCCTATTACCACTCCGTTTTTTTGGCCGCGCTGCAGGCGGCGGGCGGGGAAATCGCGCCCGAGTCGCGCACTGACAAGGGCCGCGCCGACGCTGTGCTCAAAACCGCCGACGTCATCTACGTGATGGAGTTCAAACTCGGCGCCGCCGAAGACGCCCTGGCGCAGATCAAAGCCCGGCGCTACCACGAACCTTTTCTCACTGATCCGCGCAAACTCGTGCTGCTTGGCGCCGGAGGCTTCGCGGAACGCGCCATCCGCTGTCTGTGGGAGGAAGTCGTCCGGCAAGAAACCGGTCAAAAATAACCTCCAAAGCCAACTGGATTCCCGCTTTCGCGGGAATGACAATGGTGAAATGGGCATGCTCCCCTTCCGTCATTCCCGCGGATGCGGGAATCCGGAGACTGTCGCAATTTCATTTTCATCCGCCAAACATTGATTCCGCAATTATTCCCATATAGTCTCCTTTTCGGGTTGGCCGGACTATATGCTTAAATCGCGCGAAGTAAAACCTCAAACACCGCTCTTTTCGATCCTTTTCCCAAACCAGCACAAACTGCGGGGTTTTACAAAATATGAGTACAGGGACAATTTTTCATGGAAACCGCGCCAAGCATCGTCGTTTTGCAAAAACCTCAATAATCAAGACTAAAAGAAGACTGAATGGCGTCTGCAATAAACCTGAACATGCTTGAGGGTTTCCTTGTCCATAGGGACATGATATTGCTGTTTTGTCCCTGCGCACAGGGACATTTTAAATCTCCCCCGCTGGAACCCTGCTGGTGTTTGAAAAGGCTACGACTTGATCTTGCGGCGGGGGGAAGCGCTTTTGGGGGATTTTGCGGCCAGTTGGAGCATCTCCCGGGCGTGCTGGAGAGCTGTTTCGGTTCTTCCGCCAAGCATGCGGGCGATTTCGGCTGCGCGTTTTCCCGCATCGAGTTTTTCCAAACGGGTGTAGGTTCGTCCGTTTTCCACCCATTTCACCACAACCTGATGGCTGTCGCCATGCGAGGCGACCTGCGGCAGATGGGTGATGCAAATCACCTGGTGCCGTTTTCCAATGCGCGACATTTTCTCCCCGACCCGGTTGCCCACCTCGCCACCCACATTGGCGTCCACCTCGTCGAAAACCAGCACCGGCACCTCGTCCTGCCCGGCCAGCGCGGTCTTGATGGCCAGCATCACGCGCGCCATTTCGCCCGAGGAAGCAATCTCTCGCAACGGTTTCAACGGTTCCCCGGGATTGGGCGCAAACTGGAACTCGATGGCGTCCATGCCCGATGCCGAAGGTTCGGCCTCTGACAACACAACATCGAACCGGGATTGCAAAAAGCCAAGGTCCTTGAGATGCGACACGGCGTCCTTCACCAGATCGGGGATCGCCTTGACGCGGGCCCGGCGCAATTCCGCTCCGCGTTTTTCCAAAGCAGCGCGTTCCTTGTCCATTTCGCCGTTCAACCGGGCCAGTTCCTCCTCCCGGCCCTCCAGGGTTTGCAATTCCTTTCGCGCGTTTTTGCCGAAGTCGATGACCCCGGCGATGGAGCCGCCATATTTGCGTTTAAGCCCCTGGATCAGCGTAAGCCGGTCGGATAAAAACTGAAGCCGGTCGGGGTCCAGTTCCACGCGGGACGCGTAATGGGAAACCTCGCGGTTCAATTCCTGCATCTGGGAATGAATGTTTTCGTTGGCCTCCGCCAGGGCGGCAGCCCGGGCGTCGATGGCCGCCAGGTCGCGCAACGCCCTCTGGGCCTGGGCCACGCGCGACAAGGCGGCGCCCTCGCCCTCAAACAGGGCGTCCTGCGTCCGGCCGATCAAATCCAGCAATTTCTGTGCGCTGGAAGCCATGCGATAATCAGCCTCGATGGTTTCCTCCTCATCCGGAGACAGGCGGGCGGCATCGATCTCGTTGGCCTGATGTTGGAGCAGATCCACCCGCCGACGGAATTCGGCTTCGTCCATCACCAGGGCGCGCTTGCGTTCCTCCAACTCCCGGAGCTTTCGGAGTCCGGCGCCAAAATCAGCCCGTTGTTTTTCCAATCCGGCAAAACGGTCGAGAATGCGCAACTGCGCCTCGGTGCGCAGCAGGGATTGATGCTCATGGGGGCCATGCATATCCACCAGCAATTCGCCGATTCGTTTGAGCGCCTGAAGGGTTGAGGGCGAACCGTTCACAAACTGACGGTTGGCCCCGCTTGCGGAAAAAACCCGTTTGACGATCAATTGCCCGTCCGAGCAAGGTTCCAGCCCCAATTCCTCGAGTTGCGGCGCCAGGGCGTCCACCCCGGCGGCATCGAACAGCGCTTCCACGGCGCAGGAATCGGTCCCCGTGCGGATCAAATCGCGATCGGCCCGTTCGCCCAAGGCCAGGTCCAGCGCGCCCATGAGGATGGATTTGCCAGCGCCAGTCTCGCCGGTAATGGCATTGAAGCCCTTTCCCAGTTCCAAGGAGAGGTCTTCCACCAGGGCCAGATTCTTGATTCTCAACGAAACTAACATTTGCATCCTTTTATAAACCCCATTATAATGCGGGGCAACCCTGATCCTATGGTTCATCGGACCCTCAACGTCAAGGCCTGCCATTTTGCCGCCCTGCTGGCGGCTGTGGCGGTCCTTTTATCACTGAATTCCTGCGCCAGCCGTTGCGACACGGTCTGGACGGAGGACGGGCGTCAATTTGGCAAGGCATCCTGGTACGATGACCACGGCTCCCGCACGGCCAACGGGGAACTTTTCAACATGAATGCCCTGACGGCGGCGCATCCATCCCTCGCGCTCAATTCGATTGTGGAAGTCACCAATCTGGGCAATGGCCGCAAAGTCGAGGTGCGGATCAATGACCGGCTGCCTCCCATCCACGATGGACGGGTCATTGATCTTTCCAAGGCGGCCTTTCGCCACCTGGACGCCCTGAAAGTGGGATTGCTCGACGTGGAAGTGCGGGTGCTCAAGTACGGCAACAACAAATACGTAAAGGTCAACCGTTCCGCGCCACGAGGCAAGATGTACCTCCCCAACCAGCGTCCGACGGCAAAACAGTCGCCTGTCAAAAACGACAAGTCCGCGCAACGACAGGTTGTCCCGGAAACCGCATCGTCAACCACGGCGGTTGCAAAACAGCCCGCCGAGGTCAATTGAGGATCACTTTTCTCGGCACAGGCACCTCCACCGGCGTGCCCATGATCGGTTGTTCGTGTCCGGTCTGCCAATCCAAAGACCCGGCCAACCAGCGGCTCCGCTCATCCATCCACATCCAAAGCGGAGAAAAATCCCTGATCGTGGACACCACCACGGATTTCCGTCTTCAATGCCTCCGGGCCGGCATTGACCGTGTGGATGCCGTGATCTATACGCATGAACACGCCGATCACATTCTGGGCGTTGACGAACTTCGCCCGCTCTGTCTGCGGCAGGACAGCCGCATCCCCCTTTACGGTTCGGCCAGGGTGCTTGAAAATATCCGCCGCATTTTTCCTTACGCGGTTCACCAACCGCCGCCTTACAAGGGCCTGCCCCAGGTGGATTTGCATGAGATCACCGGTACTTTCCGGATCGGACACATCGGCATCACCCCTTTTGAGCTGCCGCACGGGCCGCGTTTTAAAAGCCACGGTTTCATTTTCAACGAAGGCCGCGGTCCCTGTCTTGGATATTTCACCGACTGCAAAGCCGTGCCCGAGAATGCGCGGCGGTCTCTGAAGGGAATCAAAATCCTGATTCTTGACGCCTTGCGCAAAAACGACCATCTCACCCATTTGACCCTGTCGGAAGCCTTGGAAATTGTCCGTGAAATCCAGCCGGGACACGCTTATTTCACTCATATGAATCATGAGATGGACCACGCAACCGTTTCCGCCGAACTGCCCCGGGGAGTCCAGCTTGCCCATGACGGGCTGGTCATCGACACACAACAGGCGAAGCCTCGCGATTCATAAGTCACGCCGGGGCGTGGCGGCTCGATGCCCGATGTTTGACGCTCGACGCAGAAAGAGCGGAATACAAACACACGACTCAAGATCGGGCCGGAAGGAAAATTCATTTCAGCGTGGAGGACCATCCTTCAACAAGGCCCAAGCCCATTTCTGCGGCAAACCGGCTGGCGGCGATGATGCGTCCGGCGACACGCGTCCCCTGACCAGACAATCGCGAAAGGCATCGGCGGCCTTGTTGTTTTCGCGGAGCAAAAGCCATCTCACACCCCGGTTGAAATCATAAAACTCCATGGCGGTTGGATTGTTCAACGCCCTGGCTCGGGCGGCATATTGATCCTCGGGAAGTCGGCCCGCCAAAAACAGCGCCTGATCGGCAAAAAACGGAACGTCGGAAAAAAATCCCGCCGCCTTTTTCCAAATCTCCCCGGCCAACCCGGGCTGTTTCAGCCGCAGGGCCGCCACATATCCAGCCAGCAGGCACGCCCGCGCCTGGTCAAACCGGCTCCATTCGGAATCATCGACCACCGCGGCATACTGTTGGAACGCTTCCCGGTAAAGCTGCCGGTCCTCCAAACGCAGTCCATAGGACAGCATAAAAGCCGCCCCTGCCCCGAGCTTGATGGCCTGCTGAAAAGCCGCGTTTTCATCCGCCCAACAACCGGTTGCCGCGTAAATCCGGCTCCGCATCATCCAGGGTTCCGGCTGGACAGGCATGATCGCCAGCGAACGATCGATGCAGTTTTTCGCCAGATCGAACTGTTTCCGCTCCATGGCCAGCGATGCCTTGAGATTCCAAGCCCGCCAAAATTCCGGTTCCCGCCGCAACGACTCTTCAATCGCCTCCATGGCCTCCGGCAACCGGTTTCCTTGCCACAACAACCTGGCCAGTTCGCAAGGCGCATTGGCATCCCACGGCTGTCTGGCCATGGCCATGCGAAAGGCGGCTTCCGCATCGTTCGGACGTCCGGCCTTTTGGAATTTCTGTCCAACGTAAAAATCGTGCATGGCCGTCTGGCGATGCCGCAAATCCGCCCAATCCGGCCAGGAGACCAAACCCGCCGCAAGAAAAACCGCCGCATACGACAAGGCTGGCCGCCACTGCCGTTCCCAACCCATTTTCACCAGCAAATCCAGCCCCGCTCCCGCAAACGGCATGAGAAAAAAAACGACCGGCAGACGATAACGCCCCGCCGCCTTGCAAACAAAGGTGAACAGGATCGCCACAACCAGACAAGCCAGCAAGAACCATCGACTCTGGCAAACACTCATTGCGTCCGAATGAGCCGGCTGTTCATTTTTTTCGTCGTCATCCCTTCTTTTCCATCGCGCCAGCATACCGGCCAATCCGACACAGGCCAGAGGGAAAATCCAGCCGAACCCCGGCCACGGAAGACTCAACAGGCTGGAATAGGAACGAAAGGCATGAACATCGAATTCCTGGCTCCATTCCACGGCATCAAAAAAGATGAGCCCTCGCCGGACCAGAAAGTTAAAAGCCGCATCCCACGGACGGTCCCCCAGCAATTGCCGGACCTGGCGGCCCCAATAATCATTCTGATCCTCATGGCTGCAATAACCGGCCAGCACCGGTTTTTTCATCCACTTGTCGAAGTCGATGCCCGCCGCGGGATGCAAACCGCCAATGGCCGGATCCATGGCGGCATAAAGATTCCAATTCTGCTGCGCCCGCAACATCCAGCGCCCGGACACCTGGTGATTGTGATACAGGATGGGCGCAAACAGCAAAAAAGACATCCCAAGAAAAGCGGCTGCATGCCCCGCCTTGAGAGGCATTTTTTGTTTTGTGAAAAAGAACCATCCGGCAGCCAGCGGAATCAGCGGCATGAGATTGGGACGGCAACCGCAGGCCAGCGCGCAGGCCGCGCCGGCCAGCAAAGTCCTTCCCCAACCCGGCGCGGCAACGAGAAACAAATATAAAAAAGCGGCCAGGCAACACAGGCAGAAATTCTCCGAATACAATTCCCCATCGCCCAGCGCCAGCAGCCAGTTGCCGGCAAAAAACAGACCTGCCAGACAGCCAGCCCGGCGCCCAAACAGGCGGGAAGATGCCGCCGCCAGCAAAACACAGGCCATGGAAGACAAAAGCGACTGAACCAGCTTGACCCCCCACGGATGATCACCAAAGAAAAACCATTTGCAAACCGCCAGAAACCAGGGATAGACCGGAAGATAGTTGCGCAAATCCGGCCACCACCACTTCCCGCGAACAATCTCATCCGCCCACCCCGAATAAATGGAGGCGTCAACAACCGGAAAATCAAACAGCGGATTGGCATTCGCCTGCTGGAACAAATAAACCAGCCTCACCCCCAAGGCGAAAAAAAAGAGCAAGAGATAAGAAACCCGCGACCCCACCCAACCACCCTGATGAGTTGGCAAAAAAATTAAAAGCGAAATTTTCGACCCCCAAAAAAAAACGGTTCCGCGACCCAAAACACGGAACCGTTTTCACAAACCCACAGGCAGCATCACCCACTCAAAAAAAACCCGCCGCGCTCATCGCCAACACAATGAACACGACGTCTGTCTTGGGAGCAATTCATATGCCAGCCGCCATCTGGAATGGATTTCCGGTTCACCCCGGCCAACATCGGGGTCTCTGTTGTCAGATTTAAAAAAATATTCTCAGGGTTGATTATGAAAACATTTCGTCCTTTAAACCCACTTTTCCCCGAATCCCCATTTTTGTGGAAATGACAGCGCCAAAGGAGACGGAACAGCTCCGGGAGAAAACGGACAACACAAAAGAAAAACCCCGCCCTCGCGGGCGGGGTTTTCCCAAACAAACAGTGACAACCTTTGATCAGGAGAAAGGTCCCCAGAAGGTGTCATCCGCAGCCGTGCTCAACGTGGTCTTGGTTGCGGTATTCACGGTCAAACGATCGCTGATGGCGCCAAGGGTAAACGAATTGTTCAACGTATCATTGCCGTTATTCTGCTGCAATCTGCTCCCCTGTTTCAGGTACGGGGTCAAATCCGACCACACAGGAGTCACCGAACCGGTCTTGTTGTTTTCCAAGGCATACTGATCCTTGGCAGCATCCACTTGGCGGCATTCATTGAGAATGGTTGACGCCTGCGAACGCATACGGGCGCGCATAAAGCTCGGCACCGCAATTGCGGCCAACAGACCAATGATGGCCACCACGATCATGATTTCCACCAATGTGAAACCAGATTTCTTAGACATAATTACTCCTTTTTTAATTTATAATGCACGGCTCCACACCATGCACCGTTCATAATGTACACCTACGTTAAAAAAAGGCAACCCCCATTTTTTTAAAAAAACACATTGACTTCAGAAGCAAGTTTTCCGTTGGCGTTCTTCAAAAACCCCTCTAAAAAGGATCCATGGCTGGCCCCCGAAAAAAAACCGCATCGAAAACATCATCCGCCGGAATTTCTTCCGCCGTCCACAGCCATCCTTACCATCTCATCTACGGTGATGACGATTATCTGGTGTCGGAAGAAGGCCGAAAAGTTGTTGCTTCGCTTACCCCCCAAGGGGGCTCCGAATACAATGTGGAAATCGTGGAGGGGAGCGCCTCCAATCAGGCCGAAGCAGAAACCGTCTTTCGAAGACTGTTTGAATCCCTCCAATGCCAGTCGTTTTTTGCCACGGAAAAGGTCGTCTGGTTGCGCAACACCAATCTGCTGGGTTCCGGTGTCACGGCGGAATCGGCCGGTGTGAGCGCCTCCCTCTCTTCGCTCAGCAAACTGCTCAATGCGGGGTTGCCTCCGGGATTCTCCCTGGTCATCACCGCGCAGGACGCAGACGCCCGGCGCAGCCTGTTTCTGACGATCAAGGCACTGGGCCGTGTCACCGCATTCAAAACCGACCCTTACAAGGGGGGAGACGATCCCGCCAAAGCCTCTCATTTTGCCAGGGAAAACGCAGTCCGGCTGGGGAAAAATCTGGATGACGAAGCCGCCCTTCTGCTGGCGGAAATGACCTGCGGGGACAGCCGCACCATTGTTTCGGAAGTGGAAAAGCTGGCCGCCTACGCGGGCGATGAAAAAAATCTAAAGGAAGAACACGTGAGGGAAATCTGCTGCCGGCGCCCCGGGGGGATTGTCTGGGATTTGTCGGATGCGGTGACAGAACGCAACCTTTCCAAAACCCTGAAGATGCTGGACAATCTGCTGTCGTGCGGGGAAAGTCCCATCGGGCTGCTTTTCACCCTGACCTCGCGTTTCCGCCTGCTTGTTTTGCTCAGCGCCCTGGCTGACAAAAAACTGCTTCAACCCACCGCCAGCTATCCATCTTTCAAGAGCCTGATCGAACGGCTTCCGGCATGGGTTTCTCAAAGCCTGCCGTCTGATCGCAAGCTCAATCCCCTGGCCGGCCATCCGTTCATGATCTGGAAAGCCTCGGCAGGACTCCGTCATTACACAACCAGGGAACTCCGCCAGGCCCTGAACACCCTGCTGGAATGCAATGAACTGATGTTTTCGAGCGGCGGACTTCCCGGAAATCTTCTCAAGGATGCGCTGATCCGCATCTGCAGCAAGGCGGCTTGACCCCCACCCTTCTCAGTTTTGAACCCTTCGAAACCCTTCCCTGGCTTGCGGTCGGAATGGTTCTTCGCGTTCCCGGAGTTTCACCGGATCTTCCCAGGGAGAAACTTCGCGAGGACCTCTCGCGGCATCACGCAAAGGCCCTCGACCCCCTGGGCATTTCCTGGCAAACCATGTGCATGGTCGAGCAAGTCCACGGATGCCGCATCATCGAGATCAATCAGCTTCCATCCGCGACCCAACCTCTTTCGGAAGCCGACGGCATGGCGACTCGCGCCAGGGGAATTGCGCTGGGAATCCACACCGCTGATTGCTGTCCTGTTTTCCTGGCCGATCCGGTTCATCGGGCCATTGGATTGCTGCACTCCGGCCGTCGCGGAAGCGAAGCCGGGATCGCCGCCGCCGGCGTCAACATGCTCACCCGCATGACTGGCGGACAGCCCGCCGATCTCATCGCCGTGCTTGGCCCCTGCATTCATGCCTGTTGTTATGACACAAATTTTCTGGTCCTGATTGAAAAACAACTTCGCCAAACCGGCGTGGAAAAGGTATGGATTCATCCCGAATGCACGGGCTGCCATGTTGACCGCTATTATTCCTACCGGAAAGAAAGCGGACGGACGGGACGGATGCTGTCATTCATGATGATCCGTTGATTTGACCTTGAACCCTGAATCCCGAATCTTCACTTTTCCAACATGAAGCTGCTTATTCTTGCCGCGGGTTATGCAACACGTCTGTATCCGTTGACCCTGAATCAGCCCAAACCCCTGCTTGAAGTGGCAGGCAAACCGATGATCAATCATGTCATTGAAAAGTTTGCCGCCTGCCCGGAAATCGACGAGATCGCCATCGTCACCAACGACAAGTTCACCTCTCACTTTGAGAAATGGGCCGCCCAATCCGCGGGGGTTTGCGGTTCCCGGCGCGTCCGGGTTTTCAACGACGGCACCCGTTCCGACGCGGACAAGCTCGGGGCCATCGGCGACATCCGGTTTGTGATCCAGAAGGCCGGCATTGACGACGATTTGATCGTGGTGGCAGGCGACAATCTTTTCAGCGACCCCCTTGATGGTTACGTGAAAGACGCCCGGGAGAAAGGCATCCTGCTGGGGGTTTACGATGTGGGCAGTCTTGAGGAAATCAAAAAGTATGGAAACGTTGCCGTTGACGCCAGCGGACGCCTGACCCACTTCGAGGAGAAGCCAAAAAATCCCCGCAGCACCCTTGCGGCCCTGGCACTTTACCATTATCCCCGTCAGACCCTTCCCCTGATCGGGGAATATGTCCGCGCCGGAAATCATCCCGACCAGCCCGGGCGGCTCATTCAGTGGCTTTACCCCAATCATCCTGTTTTCGCCCACCGTGTGGGCGGACTTTGGCTGGATATCGGCAGCAAAGAAACGCTCCAGGAAGCCAACAAAGTGTTTGCGAACCTCAAAAAATCATGACATCCTCCCCCCCCTTATGAATCTTCGACGTTTCATCTTCTCATCGGAATCGGTCACGGAAGGACATCCGGACAAGGTTTGTGATTTCATTTCGGACAGCGTGCTGGACGCATGCCTTGCCCAGGACAAGACAAGCCGTGTGGCGTGCGAAACCCTGGTCAAATCAAACCTGGTTGTGATCGCCGGCGAAATCACCACCAAAGCCCAGCTCGATTACACCCGGCTGGTTCGCGATGCCATCGAGGAGATCGGTTACACGGACGAAAAATCCCTTTTCAACCAGAAATCCTGCCAGATCATGACGGCGATCATCCGGCAAAGCCCCGACATCGCGCAGGGAGTCGATGCCCGGAAAGCCGAGGGCAAGGCCACTGCGGAGCAGGGCGCCGGCGATCAGGGCCTGATGTTTGGCTACGCCTGCAACGAAACCTCCGAACTCATGCCCGCCCCCATCATGTACGCCCACAAATTGGGGCTGGCCCTGGCAAAGGCGCGGCATCAGGACCGCATCAAATGGCTGCGTCCGGATGCCAAGACCCAGGTTTCGGTGGAATACGAAGGCCAGCGGGTCATCCGCATCGACGCAGTGGTTGTCTCCACCCAGCACGACGAGAGCGTCAAACACAAAACGATTTATGACACCATTCTGCGCGAAATCGTGTTGAAGACCCTGCCCAAACATCTGCTCGACAAAAAGACACGTTATCTGGTCAACCCCACGGGCCGGTTCGTGATTGGCGGTCCCGAGGGCGACAGCGGCGTGACCGGACGCAAGATCATTGTGGACACCTACGGCGGCATGGGCCGTCACGGCGGCGGCGCTTTTTCGGGCAAGGATCCCAGCAAGGTGGATCGCAGCGCGGCTTACATGGGACGCTATGTCGCCAAGAATGTGGTGGCTTCCGGCCTGGCCGCCCGTTGCGAAGTCCAGTTCGCCTACGCCATCGGATTCCCCGATCCGGTCTCCATCTGCATCGACACCTTTGGCACCGGCAAAGTTCCGGACGCAAAGATCGAAAAGGCGGTTCGTGAAATCTTTAATTTCAAGCCGGCCCACATTATCAGACAGCTCAATCTGCTTCGCCCCATCTACCGCAAGACCACCAACTACGGTCACTTCGGGCGGCAGAACGACCTGAACTCCCTGACATGGGAAAAGACCGACAAGGCCAGGGCTCTCGCCAAAGCCGCCGGTCTGTAATCTCCCTTGACACGCGCCTGTCCGGCGGACCCCATCTTCCGCCGGGCAGGCCTTGTTCATGAAAGATCGTCGATTCTGGCTTCTCGCGGGTTGCGGCGTTTTTTTGTCGGTCTTCCTGGTCTTTTCGGAAAATTTGCAAGGCGAATTTCTTAGCTGGGACGACTTCGCCTTTATCAACCAGAACATTGCCATTCAGGGACTGGACTGGTCTCATCTCAAACAAATTTTCAGCACCTGCCAATACGGCTTTTACGTTCCGCTCAGCCAGCTCAGTCTGGCCTTCGATTACGCCCTCTGGGAATTTCAACCGCCGGGCTACCATCTGACCTCCATCCTTCTGCACTGTTGCAACGCCGCCCTGACGTTTCTGCTCGCCCGCCGGTTGCTGTCCGCCGCCAACCCCGGCCGTTCCGAAAATTCCCTGCTTGCGGGCGCGGCATTCAGCGCCCTTTTTTTTGCCATCCACCCCCTGAGAGCCGAATCGGTGTCATGGATCAGCGAACGGCGGGATGTTCTTTGCGGCTTCTTCACTCTTTTCAGCGCCCTTGCCTACTGCCGCCACACACAGGAAAGTCTTCGGGAAAAAGAGTCGCGCCTCTGGCTGCCCGCGTCCTTTGCCTTCTTTATTTTGTCGATTCTTTCAAAAGCCGCATCAGTGGGACTTCCCATTGTTTTTTTCCTTCTGGATATTTATCCCTTTCGCCGTCTGGAACGCCCTTTCAACCAAAAGAAACTCCCCATTCTTCTTGAAAAAATTCCCTTTCTCCTTGTTTCCCTGGCCATTGGCTTGACCACCATTTTCAGCGTCAAGGAGGAATACCTCTACATTTACAGTTTTGACGTCAACGCCTCGGGATGGCTGGAAAGGGCCGCCCAGGCTGCCGCCAGCATTCTGTTCTATCTCCATCATCTGTTGTTTCCCCTCAAGCTTGTTCCATTTTACAATTACGATCCTCAAACCGTTGCCGATCAGTGGTTGATATGGGGCGGAATTGCGTCCTTTCTGGCAATCACTTTTTTCTCTTTCCGTCACCGCCGGCAAGCACCCGCCCTGTGGATTGCGTGGCTGGCCTGGCTGGTTTTGCTCGCCCCTTTTCTCGGCTTTTTCGGATGCGGTTCACAATTTGCGGCGGATCGCTATACCTATCTGGCCTCCATTCCCCCGGCCATCGCGTTTGCCGCCATTTTTCGCGTCAGAAGATTTTCTGCGTGGCGTTTGCCGGCCGTCCTGTTTTTGGGATTGCTTGGATTTCTCTGCTGGCGCCAGGCGGCCATATGGAACACCTCTCTCTCGTTCTGGAACTATTGTCTCCGGATGGACCCCGAAAATTTCAACGCATGGACCTGCCTTGGACGGATCCGCGAAAAAATGAATGACGGCCAGGGTTCGGCCGACGCTTACCATGAAGCCGTCCGGCTGAAACCGCATCTGCCCGAATTGTGGTGCGATTGGGGGGAGTCCCTCGACAAGCTTGGCCGATCCGCCGCCACAGCCCACGCTTTTAAAAAAGCCCTTGAAATCGACTGCCATTGCGCCAGGGCGCACAATGGTCTGGGCAAACTTCATGCCCGGGCCGGACGCCATCCCGTGGCGCTGCAGTATTTCAAAACAGCCCTCAAACTGTCCCCCTCCCCTCAAATTCTCCTGAACATCGGCATCTGCCACGATTCCATGGGACAAAGCGTCGAGGCCGCGGAAGCCTTTTCCTCCGCGGCGCGCCAAAACCTGCCCGAAGCATGGCTGGCTTGGAGCAATCTGCTCCTGAAACAGGAACGTTTCTCTGATGCCCTGTCCGCATTGCGGCAAGGCGCCGAGCGCACCCAGGACTCGCGGTTGCTGGCGGCCTTCATCCAAGGCGTCATCTGCAACCCCGCCCCCGCCTCACGCGACATCAAACTGGCCTCGTCCTTCATGGACGCCCTGAAAAAGAAAACCGGCTCTCAAAGCGTCGTCGCCAACGATCTGGCCGGACGTTTTGCCAGCCGGTTTCCACCGCAAAAACCGTAAACCGCCATCCGGAAACTTTAACCTTGAACCTTGAACCTCGAACCTTGAATCTCGGTTCACCATGCCGCTTCTCGACATTCAGGGCCTGCGCATTTCCTTCGTCACCGACGAAGGCGCCATTCAGGCTGTTGACGATGTTTCCTTCAGCCTGTCCGAAGGCGAAGTGGTGGCGTTGGTGGGAGAAAGCGGCAGTGGCAAAAGCGTCACCGCCCTGTCCCTGGCCCGGTTGCTGCAAACCCCTCCCGCCCATTACAACGGCGGACGCATCCTGTTTGAAAACCGCGATGTCCTTTCACTGAACCGGAAAGAGCTGCAAAACCTGCGAGGCGGAAAAATCGCCTATGTCTTCCAGGAACCCTCCACTTCCCTCAATCCTGTTTTTCGCGTCCGCTCCCAAATTGAGGAATCCCTCAATCTCCACCGTCCCGAATTGAAACGTCTGGACCGTCCCGCCGAAATCATCCGGCTGCTGCAAACCGTGGGCATCCAGGATCCCGAACGAACCATGGAAGCCTATCCGCACCAGCTTTCCGGCGGCATGCAACAGCGGGTGATGATTGCCATGGCCATCGCCTGTCATCCCTCGCTATTGGTCGCTGACGAACCGACCACGGCGCTGGATGTCACCATCCAGGCCCAGATTCTCGACTTGCTGCGCGAATTGCGGAAAAAACTGGGCATGGCCGTGTTGCTGATCACCCATAACTTTGCCATTGTCTCGAACCTCGCCGACCGGGTGCTGGTGATGTACAAGGGCAAAATCGTGGAACAAGGCCCCGCCGCGCAAGTCCTCAAACAACCGGTTCATCCCTACACCAAGGCTCTCATGGCCTGCATCCCGAGACTGGGTGTAAAACAAAAACGGCTGGTCTGCATCGACCGCGAAGCCCTGGCCCAAGCCATCTGAGCCTTCCACACTCCGGCGCTCCATGCCGTCAACAATCCGATCATTTCGTCTTGGAGTCTTTTGGTCGCTTCTCAGCGCCCTTCTTTGGTCAACCACCTTTGTCAGCGGACGATACCTGATCGGACGCCATCAAGTGGACCCTGTCACCCTTTCCCTGCTTCGTTACGCCGTGGGAGGGGTGGTTCTGCTGGGATTCGGCCTCTGGCGATATCGCCAGGAAATCCTGGCTGTGAAAATCCGGGACATCCTCATTCTGTCCGCCCTGGCTCTCAGCGGGCTGGTGGGCATGAGCGTTCTTCTTTTCTTAGGGCAGCAAAGCACCACCGCCATCAACAGTTCCCTGATCATGCAGCTCAATCCGGTTTTGATGCTTCTGCTGGGCGTTTTTGTGGGAGAACGCCTCCACTGGCGCAATGCGACCGGCATTATGATCAGCCTCACGGGAACCCTGTTTGTGATCGACATCATCGGTCCGCGCGGATTTGCGCTGAGTCTGGGACGCGGTTCGGGCGACTTCATGGTTCTTGCCGCCGCCACATGCTGGGCCGTTTACTCGGTGCTGAACAAACCCGCGGTCAACCGCCTTGGCGGCTACGCCTGCACCATGTGGGCCATGCTGGCGGCGGCGGCGGAACTGGCTGCCATCCAGGGACTCCTGCCGGTTCCCATCCAATGGCCCCAGGGCGCGTTTAATTGGTGCCTCATTCTCTACCTCGCCATTTTCCCAACGGCCGTGGCCTTTTTCGCCTGGTGCGAAGCCATGAACCACATCAACCTCTCCCTGTTAAGCGTGATGCAATATCTCACCCCCGCTTTCACCATTCTGCTGGCATGGTTCTTCCTCGGCGAAGGCATGACTCCCTGGCAATGGATCGGCGTTGGCATTGTCGCGGCCGGCATCACCCTGGTCTCAACCCATCAAACCCGGAAAATTCATCCAACTACTCCCGCAAAGACTCCACCAACCGCCACGCCGGCAGTCCCCGCGAAAGCAACCAGCCAAGATCCTCTGCCGACTCAATCGCGTTCTTGAGACGCGAGGCTGCGGCGATATCCCCCATCAGGATGCCGCCCTCCAGACGCTGTTCCCGGAAAAGCAGACAGGCGTAGCGTTCCCCCGCACCTTCCTCCGCCAACACATCCCGGTCATCCTTGATCGCGGTCCGTCCGATGCTGAACACGGGCAATCCCAGGACTTTGAGGGTGTTTGAGCGCGCCATGGCGCCCAATCCGGTCTTTTGTCCCGCCGCATTGAGCCCCGCCACGCGTCCCTGGATTTGGGCCGGCCCCCATGTGCCGTAAAGAACACCCCGGTGCTCGGCCATGTCTCCGGCGGCATAAATGCCGGGCACGGAAGTTTCCATCGAATCCCCCACCATCACCCCCAGATTGACCTTCAACCCGGTTTCCCGGGCCATGAGCGTCTCCGACCGGACACCTGCGGAAATCACCACCCCGTCGGCGGGCAGACGCTCCCCATTTTCAAGCGTCACCTCCGTGACTTTTTTCCCCCCTGTCAAATCTTTTGTCCTAGCCATGGTCATCACTTGGATTCCCATCCGCGCCGCACAACCCGCCAGCAATTCCCCCCCCCGCCGGTTGAGCTGCCGCGACATCAACCATTCCGAGTTTTCCAGCAAAGTCACCTTTGCTCCCCGCCGCGCCAGCGCGCCGGCGGTCTCCACTCCCAAGATGCCGCCACCGACACAAATCCATCGGCCCCCTTTTTCCGCAGCCGCAAGAATTCCCTTTGCATCTTCCAAGGTTCGCAATCCCCATACCCCCTTCAATCCCATCCCGGGAACCGGAGGCATGAACGATTGCGCCCCGCAAGCCAGCACCAGACGGTCAAATTGCAATTTCCGCCCAACGTCCAACCGCACCTCATGCGCCGCCGGATCAATCGCCGCAGCCGACACCCCCAATTGCAAATCGATGCGCCGATCCTCATACCAATCCGCCGGGTGAATGAAGTTCCTGTCCTCCTCCACCTCGCCCGCCAGGAAACGGGTGAGATTCATCCGGTAATAAGGCCTGTTCTTTTCGCGGGACAACAACGTCAGCGACGCATCCGGCAAAACCTCCCGGACCGCCTCCGCCGCCGATACCCCGGCAATGCCCGCCCCGGCCACCACCACCCGCAAGGCGGAACCGCCCTTTGCCGCCGCGCCTTCCATGGGCGCTTCTGTGGAAACCGCCATCTCAAACTCCTCAAAATCATCCCCCGATGTTCCGCAAACCGGACAGGATTTCGGCGGCTCATCTCCCTGATGAACATAACCGCACACCAGACACCGCCAGGATTTGTTGGAAGACGTGCTCATTTTTCAGGCTGAAGACTGAAGGTTGAGGCTGATGGGGTTTTCGGCGGATTTCCCCGCCAAACCAAAAATCATCAAATTAAAAATCCGGATCAAGTCTGTTGCGGCGGCGTTTCCGGAGGAAGAGGCTGGACGCGCTGGGCGTTGAGCGATTCATACGCCTGCATGAGTTTTTCCTGTTCCATGCTCATGATGCCGGCAAAATCCGCCACCATGGAATTGACCATGTCCACGCAAAACAGAGCCGGCTCAATCTGCTGCTGGACGCGCGTCGACAAGACATGCTGTTCCGCCGCCACCAATTGCAAACACTCGCTGATCACCCGCAGGGGCTGTTCCACATCCGTGGCGGTTTTTTTCAACAATTCCTCGCGCAATCGTTGCATTTCGCGCAGGGATGCCAGGCTGGCCTCCAGCCGGTCATGCACGGCCTTGGCCCGCACCAGGGTCTTGAGACGCGCGGAGAGTTCCACCGCATCAAAAGGCTTGCCGATAAAATCATCGGCGCCGGCCCGGATCGCCTTGACCTTCTCCTCCTGGGTGTTCAGCGCCGTGATGATCACGATCGGAATCGCATACGTCAGCGGGCTGGTCTTGATCTTCCGGCAGGCTTCCACCCCGCTCATCTTGGGCATGACAATGTCCATGAGAATCACATCGGGACGAACCTCCTGCGCCGCAGACACCGCCAACTCCCCATTGCTGGCCTTGAAAACCTGAAAACCATCCTGGCTGAGGAGGGCTTCCATCAGCTCCAGGTTTACCGATTCATCGTCCACAATGAGTACTTTTGCCATGGGGGGGGGAATTCAAGACAGCCAGCGTGGGAAAAACATTTTTTTTCTCGCCCGGAGGCTGAATTGACTTCACTCTATCTTTCATCCAAAAAATTCGCAAGATCATCTCTCCATTGATGAACACCCCCCATTCATTCCTTTCCCCTTCCCCGGTTGCCACCCTGGTCAACAGTTTTTCCTTGCCATTTGCCAACGCCGTGGCCGCCGCCCGCACCTGCTATTCCGCCAAGGGAATCGTGGACGCCGGGGAAACGGCCAAATGGTCCAGGCGCGACGATCTGGCCCGATCCATCTACCAGGCGGGACATCACACGGTCTATCAACACGCCCATTTTCAGTTTGCCCTTTCCAACGTTTCGCGGCAATTCGTCTGGTCCTTTCTTCACAGCCATCCCTACTACAATTCCGAACAGGTCAGCCAGCGTTACGTGGAAGTCCAGCCTGGCACAGTCATCGTGCCCAAACTTGAAGGCAACCCCCTCTCCATTTACCAGAAAACCGTCGAAGCCCAGTTTGCCGCCTACCATCAACTCGGGGAAACCCTCCTTGAACCGGTTCGCGCCGCCTATTTCGACCGCTTCAAAAACCGCGCCGGGCAGGCGGAGGACAAAAAAATCCAGGAAGACATCAAAAAACGCTGCATGGAAGCCGCGCGCTACGCCCTTCCCATCGGGGCGTTCACCCAGCTCTATCACACCATCAACGGCATCACCCTCCTGCGTTACCACCGGCTGTGCCGGCAATACGACGCGCCAACCGAACAAGCCGCGGTGGCCGGACTCATGGTTGAGGAACTGCTCAAGCAAGCCCCCGAATATCGGATCATTTTGGAGGACCCCCTGCCGTTGGAGGAAACCCCCGAACACCGTTTCTTTCACAAAGCCGGCCATGTCCCCGACGACCGGGCCTTCAGGGAATTTGCGCATGAATTCGATGTGGATCTGGACGGGAGAATCTCTCTGCTCATCGATCACAAGGTGGACAACGAAGGATTGCTGGCCAACGCGGTGCGGGAGGTTTTGGGCGTGCCCCGGACGGAAATCGACGACGACACCGCCATTGCCATGGCCTTGGATCCGGCGGCCAATCCCCTGCTTGGCGAAACCCTCAACCTCACCACGCTGGACAAGATCACCCGCGCCCTGGCGCATCCCTCCTACACTTTCCGCAAAAAGATCAGTCACACCGCCGATTCCCAAAACCAGCGCCACCGCGCCACCCCGGCCTCGCGACCCTGCCTGCGCGCCTATCTTTCCAACAACCCCGACTACATCACTCCCGCCATCATTGCCAGCCATCCCAAATCGCTTGAAATTTATCGCAAGACCATGGAACGCTCTTGGGAAGGCATCCGGCAACTGCGAAAGGCCGGCGTTCCGGATGAATTCGTCTGCTACCTTCTTCCCAACGCTGTTTCGCTGCGGTTCACCGAATCCGCCGATCTTCTGAATCTGCGCCACAAATGCGCCATGCGGCTTTGTCTGAACGCCCAGGAGGAAATCTGGCGGGCTTCCAGGGAGGAAGTTCAACAGATCCAGCAAATCAATCCGCGCATCGCCCGATATCTCCTCCCCCCCTGCGGTCTTCGTTCCCTGGCCCATGCGTCTCCCCCCTGCCCCGAAGGCGGACGCTTCTGCGGCGTGCCCGCATGGAAAACCGGTCTGAACGAAATCACCCGTCTGATTTAAGGAGCCGCACAAAAATTAATTCACAGTCTGGCAAAGGCACCGTGCAGGCAGATGCCTGCGCGCTGCCGCGCCCCTGCGGGCTGGGGGGATCTTGCCGGCTGGTCCGCCAAGGGCGGATTGCTCGGATAGAGTCCCCCATGAAAGGCATGCTCGCCCCTCGACTCCCGCTCGGAACGAGTCCTGAGCTTGCCGAAGGGCTCGTCGCTCGCGCCTTGCCATCCAGCAAAATCCCCCCCAGCAGAATGTGAAGTAATTTTTGCGCGGCTCCTAAACCATCCATCCGCCTTGTCTCCCGCTGCCTTTCATCCCATAGGCAGGCATGAGCTCTTTTCTCCAGACCATGGACGCCCATTCCCTCGGCGAATGGGGCGAATGGCAGGCCGCGAAGTTCCTCCAAAAACACGGCTTTAAAATTCTTCTCAAAGGCTACCGCTGCAAGATGGGGGAAATCGACCTCGTCGCCCGGGAACAGGATATCCTCGTTTTCGTCGAGGTGAAAACTCGCCAGACCATCCATTACGGCGACCCCGCATCGGCTGTCACTCCCCAAAAACAACGCCACATCTGCCGGGTCGCCCTGGATTACCTCCGCCGCCTCCGCAACCCGGAAATCCCCGTCCGCTTTGACATCGTCGAAGTCGTCCCCGACGGCTCCTCCGCGCGCTGCACCCATTACCGCGACGCCTTTGCCATGAGTGAACCCTACATTTATTAAGTCCCGCCCAAGGCGGGACGGCTTGACGCTCGATGCTCGATCCGCCTTCGCTCTGCGAGCTTGCGCCTTCGCCAAAGCTTCGGCGTCACAAGCCGGCGGGACAAGCCTCCTTTGAAAAGGGAAGGTTCAATTTAAGCCCCTCCTTGACAAGGAGGAGTTGGGGAGGTCGACGCAACTTGGACGGGCGCATCAAAACTTTGAAATCCCTGAACGTCAAGAGTAGCTGTGGAGAAAACTGGCAAGCTGCGGAAGAAGGTTCACCAGAAGAAAGGTGACAAGCAAGGCAATGAAACCCAGGAACTGCGTCCAAAAAGCGCCCCGGCGAAGCGATGGGGTTCGCCAGCAATGCAAATGGACAACGTACAAAAGCCAGGTGATCAGAGACCACACCTCCTTTCGATCCCACGACCAATAGCCCCCCCAAACCTCATCGGCCCAGAGCGCGCCCGATCCCAATCCAAGGGTCATGAAAACAACCGCCAGCCGCAAAATCTGATAAGCGGCGCCCGGGCAACGATCATCGGCACGATACCTGTCCCGGACAAACCACCTGGCATTCAGCACAAATGCCACGCCGGCCAGCGCATAGGAAATCATGTAAGCCGCCACATGGGGCGCAAACCACGGCGATTCCAAGGCCGGCGCCCGGCGCCAGAAAACATCCCGGTCCAAAAACAACGCTCCAACCAGGGGAACCACCGCCAGCCAGGCAAAATACAGGTGGAGCCAGTCCTGTTTTTCCTTGAAATGAAGAACCAGGCACATCGGCAGAAAGCTGAATGATAAAAAAATCAACACATGGTACATGTTGCCAAAGGGCGGGTGTCCGCAGATCACCCCGTTCATCACCAGCACCAGGGCATTGACCAGCCAGGCGCATCCGAACAATCCATATCCCGCCCGGTTCCCGCCCAAAAAGAAAGCCGTTCCCGCCAGGAAATAAACCCCGGCGCCAAAAATCAACAACCAGGTGATGAGAATCTCAACAGGCGCCATGTTCCCCTCCGGTTTTTCGCAGCGCCATCAACACCACACCGGCCATCAGCGCCCAAATGCCTGCGACAACAAAACCACGCCCCGGATCCCGTCGCGCAAAAAGCGCCACATGCCGCTGCCTTTCGTTGTCATACGACATCAAATACAACCGCCAGCCGCAATGAATGAGCGGACGGTTCACCTCCAGGGTTCTTTCCTGCGTTTCCCCGTTGGAATCAGTCAGTTTCAAAACAGCCCGGTAATGCCGGTCCATGGCGGGCAGTCTCCGGAGAACCCATCCGTTATCCAAAATGCATTCCCCAACCCACTCACCTTTTCCACCCGGATCCTTCAATTCGTTCTCGGGAACCCGCCCCAGGGGTCCAAGATTCAACACCCCATTCTTCAGCCGGACTTTGCCCGCCAGTTCATATCCCCCCGCTTTGTCACCGCCTTCCCGTTTTGGATCGGGCCGGCAAAGCGCATAATCCGGCGGGTGGCGCTCAACCTGGAAACTTTTCACGGCAAGGCCAAACCCGGCGTCAACCGTCCCTCCCCCTCCAACGGGAAACCGGCGGATCACCCGGTCCTCCGAAACAGGAACCTCCAACTCACTTTTTTTCCCCCAGACAAATCCCATGCCAGCCCCCGCAAGAATCAACACAACCCCGCCATGCGCCAGAAAAAAACCCGCGCTCCATCTGCGAAAATTCCGCCCCATGCATGCCACCAGCGCGCCCCCAAACAAAACCACAACCCCCAGAAACAAAGGCGAATGAAAGAGCTCCAACGCCACCTCATCACCGGGAAGCACTGCACCCGCCAGCAATAGAAAAACCAGAGTCCCCGTCAGGAACACGGAAATTTTCATGATCATCCTCATTCCAATCATCAAGTGTTGAAAATATCCCCTTAGGGCTTGCGTAAAAATAACTTCACATTTTGGCAAAGGCGCCGTGCAGGCAGATGCCATCCCCCTTCGCCAAGGCTTCGGGGGACAGGGGTGCGAGGAGGGAGAATATCCATTGTGGATCTTCAACCGACGAGCAACGCCGCAGATGCCTGCACGCCGCCGAGCCCCTATGGGCTGGGGCTCTATACCCTTTTGGCTGTGTTGCTCGCGGCTTACAGATCCACTTCGGGATATGCTCGTCCCTCGACTCCCGCTCGGGACGAGTCCTGAGCTTGCCGAAGGGCTCGCCGCTTGCGCCTTGCCAAAAGGGTATAGTTCTCCCAGCAAAATGTGAATTTATTTTTTACGCAAGCCCTCGAAAAGCAATGGGGTTCCGGAATTTATTGCGCTCCGTCCGCATGGCGAAAAATCACAAGCGAAGATTTTTTTAATCAAGTCCCGCCCAAGGCGGGACGGCTTGACGCTCGATGCTCGACGCAGAAACAACTGGATTCCCGCGAATGCAGAGATTTATTGGGGGCAATTGATTTGACCTTGGCGGGCAGGTCCGTAGCGCCGCCTCCGCTTGCTGGTTTCATTTGAAACGAAAATCAAGTTTGTAACCATAGAGCCAAGGGATGCGCGGATCAATCTTTTCACGTTGGAGTTTTTCTGGCAGGTGCTCATAGTGTTGGCGCAGCACCTCGAGGTTGGGAGCGTTATAGTAGGTGACCAGAATGGTGTCGCCGCTGAGGCGGATATCGCCATCCAAACCTTGCAGGAGGGCTTTGGCAAAGTGGGGTGCATCCCAAGCGGCAAAGGGTTGCCCCAGCCGTTGGCGCAATTGATGAAGAGTGGTTTGGGCGATCAGCGCCATAGTCATTTGACCATAGCGGATGTGAAGATTTAATGGGCCGGCGCGTTGCCACCCCAGCGCTTGCTGGGCGCGGAAAAATTCCTCGATGTGCCAACGTTGAGGATACTCACGGGTTAAGAGTTCCACTTCCGGACGATCCGTCGTGGTGATGAAACTCTTGAAACTCCATTGGGCAGGAACTTCTCCGCAATGTTGAACGATTTGCCAAAAAGGTTGGGCCTCCCCGCTGGGATAGGGAATCTTGGCGGTGGCATAACCCGCCCAAGCCGAGTGAAAAGCCTGCGCCGGCAATTGAACGATGCGGTTGCGGAAATAGGGTTGATTGGGCGTGGGAACCAGCAGGTCGAAGGAGCTTTGCTGACGCACTTGCCGCAAGATTTCTTCAGTAAAGTGTTCGCCATCGGCCAGTACAAGGGGAGGCTTGGCTGCGGGGATCCGCTGGTTCGTGTCGCCGCCGTTGTTTGGTGCGTAGCGTTTCGATGTGGAGCGGCGGCTGATCGGGGCGAAAGGCGTAGAGTTTTTTTTTGCAAACCGAAGTCCGCAACAATGCGTTCGACGCTACGAATACTAATCGGCCAATCGTTTTGCCGGAGCTTTTGCGCAATCACGTGGGCGGAGGCATCCGGGTCGAGGAAACGGTAACGGATGACCTGGCGCAAGACTTCGGTGGTGCGGCGATAGTTGGATTTAGGGCCGCGTTTCTGACTTAGCAGGGCGGAGGCCCCATGCTGGAGAAAACGCTGGAGGAGTTGGAAATAGCGTTGTTTGGAATAGCCGAACTTTTTCGCAGCGCGGCGAGGGCCGAGACCTTCACAGCGGCCTTCAAAAAGCATCGCGAGCTTGAGGGTGAGTTCATCATTGGCATTGACCGGGAGCATCCCTGCGGGACCGGACAAGAACGGCGCTTGCGAAGGAGAGGAGAATTTGATCATCGGAATGGAGAATGAAAGGTTGAGGAGGTTCGGAGGGATGATCGCAGAGACAGGGCAGGAAGTCTAATTAAATATGGCGGTAAATTAAAGTGATGCAGCCATTGAGAAGGCGCATTTTAGATTAAACAATCAACGAAGAGGGGGATTGGAAAAAGGAATTCTACCGCCATAATTAATTAGACTTTTTGGCGCACAAAATTTTTGGGCGTGCGGCGGACCTGCTCGCCAAGGTCAAATCAATTGCCCCCAATAAATCTCTGCGAATGCGGGAATCCAGCCAACTTTGCGTCCATATGTCAAAGTCCCATCATGGTGAAAACACGGCTCTCTTTAATGCGTTTGCCCTGGCCCCCATCCGAAGACGGATTGACAACAAAGGCTCCACCAACGAGGATTCCGCCGCTCACACCAAAAACATGCCCGACTCCCCATCCCCCACCCCGTCCAATTCACTGGAATGGCTGACCGCCCACCGGCATCTGGGCGCCGCCCTGTTTCTCATGGTCATCCTGACCGTCTTCGCGCTGGCATTCGGCCTGTCCCGCCCTCCTATGCGGTTGATCCAATCCTCCCTCATCTGGCTGAATGCCGCCATGGCCGGCGCCCTGCCGCCCGGTTTTGTCCACGACCTCCTGACCGAAGGCATCATCTCCGGAGTCGGCAGCATTCTGGTGTTTCTGCCGCCCATCTTCATCCTGTTTTTCTGCCTCGCCCTGCTGGAGGAAAGCGGTTACATGGCGCGGGCGGCAACCGCCTTGGATCGCAGCGTGGGATGGATGGGCCTTTCCGGCTGCTGTCTTCTCCCCCTGCTTTGCAGCTTCGGCTGCGCGGTGCCCGGCATCATGGCCGCACGAACCATCAAAAACCGGACGGATCGGATGGTCACCATCCTGGTGGCGCCTTTTCTATGCTGTTCCGCACGCTGGCCGGTGTTTTTCCTGATCGCCGGAGCCGTCATCCCCAATCGTCTGCTCATGGGCTTCCTGCCGCTGCCTGCGGTGGTGATGTTCGGACTTTTCATGATGGGAATTGGCGCGGCCTTGGTCATGAGCCAGTTGCTGAGGCGGACAGTCTTCCCCGCCGAACGGCATTGCGAAGCCCTGTCCCTTCCTCCCTATCGCTGGCCCAAACCAGGCCGGGTGCTGTCCACTGCCTGGAAAAACTCCGCCGCGTTTCTGAAAAAGGCGGGCACCGTCATCCTGGCAGCAACCATCATTATGTGGATCCTCTGCCACTTTCCCCACCAACCCAAGGCGCCCGTCGAACAGCAAATCCGCCAAAGCCTGGCCGGTCAACTCGGTCAAATCATTGAACCGGTGTTCCGCCCGTTGGGATTCGACTGGAAAATCAGCGTCGCCATTCTCAGCAGCTACGCATCGCGCGAGGTCTTTGTCAGCACCATGGCCGCCCTCCACGGAATCCATTTGCGCGATGCCGGGGAAAGCCCCGATGTTCAACAGGCGTTGCAGCAACATCTGGACTCCGCCACTGGCAAACCCTTCTTCACCCCCCTCCGGGGCATCAATGTGATGCTGTTTTATGTTTTCTCGCTCCAATGCGTCAGCACCTTCGTGGTGGTCCGGCAGGAAACCGGCCATTGGCGATGGGTGCTTTTTCAGTGGCTCATGATGACGGCCGTGGCCTGGGGATTCTGCTTCGCCGTCTGGCAGACCGGCTGCCTGCTGGGATGGAATTGAAATCCAAAATCCGGATTACCGGTATTTGTTGGCGGAATTGAAATAGGCGGCGATGTTCTCGTCCGGGGTTTCCGGGCGGATGTTATCCATCGTGCCAAGAATCAACCCGGTCTTGCCCTCGTTTTGCCCGACGATCTCGCGAATGTGATCGTCGATCTGGGCCGGCGTCCCCCTGGCCACCACATTGATCATGTCCACCAGCCCCTTGAAAGTCACCCGTCGCCCCCACCTTTTCCGCGCTTCCGCAAGGTTGAAATCCCCCACCGGCGGCGGCGAACAGGTCTCCACCACATCCACCCCCGCCTCCACAAAAAAGTCGATGCTCCCCATGAGCCTTCCATCATCGTAATAATCCGCCAGCCCGCCGGCGGCATGGATCATCTCCACCTGTTTTTTGAAGACCGGCATGAACTTGTCCCGGATGATTTTGGGCGACCACCCGCTGGAAAGCGACGGATAAAAATACACCAGAAAAAAGTGGCGCACATCGTTCTCCAGAGCGGCGCGCACCATTCCGATCGAATGCTCCGTGAAAAGCCCCAGCAACTTGTCGAAAAATTCCGGCTGATCGTAATAATCCATCATCATTTTTTCCATCGAATACGCCTCCCCGCCCATGTAATCCATGGGGCCAGGAACATTCATCAACACCAGCCCGTCATCCCCCATCTCCTCGACCGCCTGATGGTAATCGACAAAGCTCAATCCCTCCAGGCTTGGAAAAAGATACCGGATCCGCTCCAGATCGTCCGGCGTCTTGATCAAATGCTCCACCCGGTGCGGGTTGGGCGAACTCCCGTAATGTTTGACCCCCGACTTGGGAACCATCACCTTTTCCTCCAACGATCCCGCCGGGGTTTTAAAGTTTCTCGTCACCATGAAAATATCGCCCTGTTCCTCGTACCGGATCACGGTATCGACATTTTTGAGCCCGACAACCGGCGCGTGATAATCGTAAAAAGGGTTGACCACGGGAAATCCCCACGCCCTTGCCGGATCGCAATCGAAATATTCCCTCTTGAATCTTTTGCAGGCCCGGATGGACCCGCTGCCGCAATAACGCGGCACCACATTCATCTCCATCCTCGGCGAAAGCGGTATCCGGTCCACCTCCTCCCGCCTCATCGCGGCCAGCAAACGCTCGCTCGAAGTCATGCTTTTCATATTGATTCCTGAGCTGATCGTCATTCCCCCTGATGCGAAAATCCGGAAAGGCGCTTTTCGGCGCCGCCTTTCGCAAACTTCGCCAGCGTCGAACAAAATCCATCAAGAATTTCAAGGCTGGCCTTGCTGTTTTCAATCTCGCCAGCCTCGCGCGCCTTGATTCTCTCCATTCCCACGATTTCCACCCCATATTGGACCGCCCAACAGGATAATATTTTCTCGGCGCACTCAAACCCTTCCTCCGTCGCGATGGTGATGATGCCGCCCCTCTTGCCGGCCAGCGGACGCCCGGCGCGGTAGAATGAATGGGTCCGGTCAATAAAATCCTTCATGATTCCCGGAGGGCTGTACCAATAGACGGGCGCGGCCTGGATGATGACATCGGCCGCCGACAAAATATTCCACACCGCGCCAAAATCGTCGCCGGATATCCGGCAGGATCCATCCCTCATGCAGACGCGGCAGCCGACGCAATGCTTGATCCTGTGTTCACACAGGTTGATCACGGAAACATCAAACCATTTCTCCAGCCGGTCACCCAAATACCCGCACGCAAAACCCGTGTTGCCCCGCTTGCGGGGACTGCCTTGGATGATGGCCAGCTTGCTCTTCATTTCAATCCTCCCAATTCACAAAACCTGGCGGCTTTTCCGGTTTCAACCGACTCGGCCACACATCGGTAAAATTCCGCCAGATGATAAGCGTCGGCGCCATTGACGCTTGGCTCCGTTGCATTCTCAATGCACTCGCGGAACTCCTTCAATTCGGCGTGTTGCTCATCAAGCGGAGGCAGCGTCTTTCTGGTGACCCCCTGGTCGTTTTTGATTGTAAGAGCGCGCCCATCAAGACAAACACTTCCCTTGCTTCCCCATATCTCCGCCGAATAATTAGTCCAACAAACATACGAACAGCCGATGTGGGCGATCTTTCCGTCCCTGAACCTGCAAATGACCGATCCGCTGTCGGGCGCCTCTCCCCTGCCGTCCCGCTTGACCATGAAAGCCGATATCCATTCCGGAGCGCCCCAAAAATGCATGACCATGTCAATGTAAACAATTCCCATCTGGGTGAAAGGCAGCAAGGGTGTTTTTTCCCTGGAATATCTCCATTCCGCGGGCGAAAGGCTGTAGCCGCGCGGACACGACACCATGGCGGAACACATATGCGCATTGCCGATCCCGTCATTTTCAATGATCCTTCTGGCCTCAACGCAGGCCGGACTTTTCCGATAATTATGCCCGGGCATGAAAACAATCTTTTTTCTTTTTGAGATCCTGATCATTTCAAGCGCCTCCTTGGGGTCCGTGACCGAAGGCTCCTCCACGAAAACATGCTTTCCATTTTCAGCGCAAATCTTGAATTGATCAAAGTGCAAATGAGTCGGCGTGGCGATGACCACCGCTTCAATATCCCCGTCCTTGGCGATCTGCTCCACGCCCCCCGCTCTCCGGCAATTGAAACGTTTGCAGACCTTGTCCAGATTTTCCGCATTGATGTCGCAGGCTGAAACCAGCCTGAACCCCGGGTCTTTTTTGACAGCGGAAAGAAGTCCGCTGGCAATCCCGCTGATTCCAATGAATCCAAGTTTCATTTTTTTCCTTTTTGTATTCGTTGCGGCCGGAAAAACTCCGGATTCGCGATTTCACGCAAACATGCCTCTCATCCCGCAACTTCGGATAATAACAGTTCGATTTTGCCGGCGGTCTTTATGGGAATGACCATGTGGCCGCTCACACCATATCCTGTCGCAAGCGAACGTTCCATGGCGAGCGCCCAGGTTTCCCGGGAAGAACGCGCTTCCAGCAGATATTTTCTCCCCTGCCAGTCCATCCGGACCCGGTTTTTTTCAATGGCATAATTCAATTCGTCTTTTCCGTCCCATAAAAGAACCGGAACGGCAAAAAACGCGCTCTCGTATCCGCCTGTTTGATAATCATAACTCAACAGCAAGGAGTCATTTTCCAACCCGGCATCAAAACTTAATTCCATATCTTTGCCGGAAAATTTGAATCCTCCCCCGGAAAGCGCATCCGCCCTGCCATCCATCACCGCATACCTGCCATCCTTCCGTTTGGCATAAATGCCAAAATAGGGATCCAGCAGCGGATTGAGGAGGGACGGCGTCTCAATCAACTTGAGATTCGGATTGTTGGCGCCGCTTCTTTTCGCCCCGCAAAACGGCGGTTGTTCCTGGGATGAAAAGCATATGGACAGGGGCTGAAGCGGAAGATGATAAGACCACTTGCGATGGGTCCTCAGCGCAAAAAAAACCCGGTTTTTATCCTGATGAAAAACCCCGAAACCCGCGTCATTGTCATGAACACTTCCCACCGCGCGCCATGTTTCGCGTTCAATCCCCGGCCATCCCTTTTTTCCCAGCAGCAACAACAGAGTCCAGGCAAGCGTCCCAACCCCCAGATCATTGTCCAGGCGATTGTAATTGGTCTCGACCCCGGCCGTAGCGTATGGCGACAAATGGTTGGGCGTGATCGATGGAAACCCATTCTTCCCGGTAAAACGGCCCTGATATTTGAATATCGCCCCGATCCGTTCCAATTCGCCTTTGCCACCCCCCACAAAGGAAAGAAGAGCGGAAAGAGGATAGACATACATCTGGTTGAAACTCCGGTTCGCCTGCGCGGGAAGATGATTGGCGCCATTGAACCTCCCATGCCACATGGATGTCTTCGCGAGAACATTCACGATCCTCTTCCTGAAGGACGCGTCCAGTCCTTCATCCAAAAGAAAGATGGCAAGCGATGCGCAGGTGAGAAGCATGTGCGGAATCGAATGGCCGTCATCCCTGTCATCCGCGAGAAATCCCATGGAATTCACCCGCCCCTCAAGGGCGCGCAGGAGGCTTTCCCTTGCTTCCAACACCCCTTCCTCCCCTTGGGGAGGCGCATAGACATTGCCAATGAGTTGGAGCATCGCAATATGCATCTCGTCGCAGATGCAAAAAGGTTTCCCTTTCGCAAAGGTGCCGGCATGTTTTTTCCTGATGGCTTCCAGCCATGACGGATCAACCCGTCCTTGCAGTATCGGAAAAATCATCGCCGCATATCCCAGAAGATAATCCCTTAATGGCGGACTTTCCCTCATCATCACCGCGCTGCGGCGGCTCCACTTCCCGGCCCATTCCAGATGCTTCTTCTCATGGGTCAGCGCGTAAAGGCCCGCGGCGACAGCGCTCCAGCACGCCGGGGAGAAATTTTCCGAATAAACGCTCTCATAAGGATCGCGCATCTGTCCGTCCTCCAGCGACCATCCAACCGCCAGATCAAACATGCCCGAAATGCGGGCCTCGATTTGTTTAAAACAGTTTTCCATGTCATTCCTCCAAAATTTGATGACGCCAATCACAGCAACCTGTTGAAATATATTCCATCCGCCCGAATTTCCCAATGATTTGGATTGTCCAAACCTGTCTTCCTTTTAAACAATCCCGTCACCCCGGGCGAAAGCGCCCCCTGCGGCAACGCGGTCTCCCGCTTCGCCATTCTTCACGCGAACAAGGACCCGGGATCCCGCGCAAGGCCTGTTCCGAAACGGCGCGTCCGGCGATGAACATCAAAAGGCAACCGGACTCAGATCCTTCGCCCAACCGTCAATCAAACCGATTTTTTTCAATTGTGGCGATTCGCACCACTCGATGTGCATGTCGGCAAACAACACGTTGGCGCCGCCGTGATGGCGCAAATGGACTCCGGAACGCATGGCTGAAACACACTGGACATACAACTGATAATCCTGCATTCCAGTGGTCAAATCTATGCTGTCCATCATCAGCCAGTAACCGGCGGGATTGCTGAGGCTGGCGAGATTCACAAAAACAGTCACAGCATTGTAGCCTGCCGGATAAAAACTTTCAGGATCCACCATCCCGCTCCTCATGCGAGTGCCATAAATATAACGCCGGAATATATAATGATCAGGCGGGGCGGACGGACAAAAACAAATCCGTTTTTCTTTCAGGTAGACATTGCCGCCCGTGGAACCATTGAGATAATCATCCCAGGTTTTTGAGGAGCCGGCCCCGATGTAACTGTTGCAGACCACCACTCCATCATAATCCTGCGCATAGGAAAGCATGGTCTGGCCGACCTGGCGGAGATTGCTCACGCATTGAATCGCCTGGGCCTGTTCGCGCGCCCGCTTGAGGGCGGGAAGCAGCAGCGAACCCAGGATGGAAAAAATCACCACCACCACCAATAACTCTGTAAGCGTAAAGGCTCCGAGCCTTCCGGCAAAACTTCCAAGTCTTGGCTGCGGTCTTTTTCTCATTTGAACCATGAATTCTGTTTATCTGGCGGATGGAAAAGGCTGGATTTCCGCATCTTTAAGTTCTCCGCCTTCGCGAATGCGACAGGCATTGCCGCCGCTCGCCCTCATCTTCACACCACCATATTCCACTTCCCGTCCCGCCGCAAGGCAAAGGGAAACAAGCTGTCCATCCCTCAGGGACACCACGGCCGCCCGTCCGTCAAGACGCAGGGCGCCGAACGTCACCGGCTCCGGCGATGTCGCGTGCAAAATCAAAAACTCCTCCGCCCCGCAGGCCACACTCAAAGCCACCGCATCCTCGCGCCCCGGCAACGGTTGCCATGCCGCTTTCACAGGCGGCGGAATCGTCCCCTCATACGGCGCGTAAACCGCCGCAAAAACAGAGCTCCGCCCGGGACGCACAACCTGCAAATGGCCCCGCCAGGGAATTTTTTCTCCCGGTTTGAGAACGCCGCCGCTAAAGGAAACCGCCTGCAACGCGTCCTCCTCGGCCGGACACAGCGATTGGATGACCGTGGAATCTTTCAGCCCCGGCATGTGCACGGCCAAACCGCGCGGTTTCTCGCCCGGAAAAGTCCAAACGGCGGCAATCCCTCCTTCGGCCCGTCCTTGTTTGCCATCAATCAGCGGATCGGGCGCATGGACAGGCTCAAAATTTTTAACGCCTGCAATCGTCAGTTGATCGGAACGCCCATGCATGGTCCACGTGTGGAAACCTTCTTCGCCGCTCGCCCGGAAAATGTCAACAATCAGCGGCTGCCCCTCCTTTCTGGGCAAAACGGCGATGAAACGCGAATCCTGCGGCGGCTCTCCGGCCTCAGCCAGCTTCGGTCCCGGTGTGACACACCAAATCAAGGACTTTCCCCTGTTGTTTTCCCTGCCGGCAACTTCCAAGATGGAATTGTGCGCCAAGGGACTGACTTGAAACCTCTTTGCCCATGCGGGATTATGGTTGTAACCAATCTCCGACACCATCTCCATGCCGCAGGAAAAAAGACCGAAGTTGAGATAATCGTCATGCTTGTGAACACGAGGCAGGGTGGAACCATAGTCAAGGAATGCCATGGTTTGGGCAGGCTTGGGATCCCCCTGCCGCAGGATCATCAACCCCATGCCCGTCAGATGAACGCTTGAAACACCGTATGGTTCCGCTTTGATTTTTGAGGCAGCCGCATCCGGGTCCCGATAAAAAAGCGCGTATGAAAAACCATTGGTGAGCCCTTTCCCCCAAAACTCCTGCAAGTGAAACAAAGCTTTCGGATTATGATACTTGGCATAAGCGATTTCAGACCATAGGGCAAACGGACGGTCGCCCGCTCCCACATGAGCGTCATTGATGGCGGGAAGAGTGCCATCCGGAAAAGTGCAATCCAAATACCAGGTCAGGCAACGCTCCATCAGGGCGCATTGGGGATCACGATAAATATCGCTGTCAAGATTGCCGCGAAGCACCTCGGGGATCGACCAGATGCCTCCGAAAAGCTGGCTCTCGTAGGCATGGGTGCATTCAAAAAATGTGCCGTCCTCGTTGAAAATGCCGGATGCCGGATTCAGCATCGTGCGATATAAATCCAAAATGGCATTCAATGCCTTCTCATCCCCCAAAAGCGCCCCGCAGGCCGCCACACACCAATAAGATTTGCCCTGGTCCTGAATGCTTGGGGTTCCCAGAAATCCCTTTTCTCCGTAACCGTCCATCAGGTAGTCCCGCGCATAAGTCACCAGATCGCGTTCGATCATCTCGCGCTGTTGCGGAGACAAAACGCCTGAATCATGAATCAAGTCATAGGCCAGAAGGCAGGGCTTGATGGCCGCCGTATCCATATACTTCCAGCCGTCTATCTTTCCAAAGTAAGGATCATTGCGGTCCAGCCACACGTTGACATTGACCTTGTTCATGCGATACCCCTTGAAGACCTCGGCCAGTCTCTCCACCAAAACCGCCGCCTTTTCGGCATACCGCCGGTCTCCCTCCATCTGATAGGCCACCCCCAGATCAGCCAGCTTGTCCAAGATAAAATGCAACCGTTCGGACCGGATTACGCCATGGATATTCCAATCCTCGGATGTATCGGCGGAATCCCAATCCCATGTGGTTGCGCAGGCTTTGCAACGGAGGGCCGCCCCATTGTTGATGAGATCGTAGGCATACCATGGTCCATTGCCGCACTTTGGGCATTTTGTGGAACACAAAGGCGTTTTGTCGGGAATGAATGCGCGCAACCATTCGCGATTTTTGTCCAGATAGAAATCGGCATTGCGTTTGATCTCCCCATATTTCTTGCGCGCCCATTCGTGGCGGCGGATATTTTCTTTCGCCCGCACAAAATCAGCCGCCTTGTACATGGTGCAGGGATAGCCATGCTTGCGGCGGATGCTGGAAAAGGAAGCCACGGTTTTTAGTTGCGCCCCTGTGGAAGCCCCGAATTTCCCCCCGCCTTTGACAACCGAAATTTTAACCCCATCAATCCAGGTTTTTCCCGGATGCTTGTACCGATGAAACTGGATTTTCAACGATTTCACCCCGGCCGGAACGGAGTACTCCTCATTTACAGCCCTCCACTCCGGACAAATGGGAAAAGGAATTTCCCGCGAGGCGTTTTTCACCGTTTTATCATTGTCAATGCCCGGCTCATCCCCATCAAAAGCGTAAATGGCCAGACCATTGCGGTAACCGGGCCCTTCAAATGGCTCCGCGCGCGCATGATAAGATATCGCCACGAGATCTCCCGCTGCGATTTCCTTCGGAGTAAGGGAGACAAACATGCCGCCGTTTTCCAATAGAGCGCAAAACTTCCCCTCCCTGGGACTGTCCTGAACAAACTTCGCCTCATTGCCAAATTTCTTCCAGACCAGGCGAACGGCCTGCTCCTTTGCCTTGTCATCCGCCTCAAAACCGCCGGAGACATCAATTTCAACCCCTTTTCGCTCAGACTGAACGTTTTTTTGCGGAGAAGACGAGGAATGGCATCCGTGAAAAAACAAGGCCGCCGCGCCCATGACGATCCCCTTCGACACACGCCATTTCCAAAGGCAGCTCTTTCTCCTGCAATCAATTTTTGCTTTCATAATTTCATCTTTTTGGCGGGAACCGGTTGACACGGCGGCAAACCATTTCATCGGCACAAAACCGTTCCCGCTGTCATCCTACCCTGATATTCAATCTAAATCCAGTCGCTGAAATGTCCGACTGCGGTTCCGAATCCCCCCCTTTCAAAAGCGTCCGGGGATAGAGGGGAACCGTGAACGTAAAACCCCACCCCATCAAGACAGGCGAGTTCGCACCGGCAAGAGCGCCAGTGAAAACCTGTCCAC